>JAFGIS010000237.1 GCA_016929495.1 Polyangiaceae bacterium
AACAGGTCGTTGTCCAGGGCCTTGCCGACCATGTTGCTCCAGTAGTAGTTGTAGTAGCCCCAGTAGCCGCCATAGTAGCCGCCGCTGTAGTTGGTGACGATGCTGCCGATGTCCTTGGGCACGAGCAGCTCTCCGCGCCAGGCGGGCTGGGTCGGATCGGAGAAATCGACGTTCCTGACGATCTGTTGGCCGCTCGCGGGATCGTAGCCAATCAGGCGGATGATGTTGCCGGAGACGAGATGTAGGTAGACATAGTTGCCGATCTCGAGCTCGGCCACGCTCTCGGCCAGATCGTCCTCGCCGAACGGGAGCACGAAGAACCGGAAGCTCGAGTCCTCTTCGTCGTAGCCGATCTGGACCTCGTAGCCGTTCATGTCGAAGACATCCACGATGTTGCGCACCAGGAAGACGCTGGCGGTCGCAACCGGGTTGTCCCGGTCGGACGCGTCGATCACCTGCACTTGCTTGTCGGAGATGCTGACGACCCGGTCCTGGAAGGCGATGGCACGCTCGACGGTTCCCTGCTGGGCGATGCGGCCGCGCTCGGTGAGCGCATCGTCTTGCCAATCGACGATCTGCGCACCCTGGTAGTAGGTGTAGATGTCGTTGCCGCGGCTGTCCTGTCCCGTGACCACGGACCAGTTCAGCGGCAACAGGACCATGTTCAGGTCATCGAGCACTTTGAGCGCTTTGTAGTCATTGAGCGCTGTGCTCGACGAATACTCGTCACCGATGTCGATGGCCGATAGGCTCCGGGTGACGGCCAGATTGGAGACATCGAACAGCTCGAGCCGCACCTGGCTAGTCCAGGTGGTCTCGTTGACGATGTGGGTGCCCAGGGCGATGATGCGGTCGCCGCGCGGTTCGAAGTGGGTCACTGCGCCGGCCGCCGCGATCTCGCCCACCTTCTCGGGGGCGTTGGGGTCCGCGAGGTCATACAGGTCGATGCGGCAGACCTGCCTCGAACGGTTGTTCGTGTACACGTACCAGCAGAGGTTCGCCAGGAGCTTGGCCTGGTCGAAGCGAGTGGCCTGTGGCCGGACGTAGGAGGTCGTGTCCGCGACATCGCCGGCCACCTCGATCTGCGCGGTCGGAGTCATGACGCTCGGATCGCTCACGTCGAAGACGCTGAGCGTCGCCGGAGAGTCCGACTGCCAGTACCAGTTGTTCGAGACGATCCGCAAGTGGTCGTCATAGAGGTCCATCTTGAACTTGTCGGGTACGACACCCGGAACGTAGGCCGTGCCGCCGACACGGATTTCCCCGGCCGGATCGGAGATATCGAGGTAGGTGATCAGGGTCTGCTGCGAATTCGTGTCGTTGACCAGGTAGTAGTTCGGGTCCACGGCCGCGACGCTGATCGAACTCGGGAAGACCTGGATGACCTGGGAAGCTCCCGGGAAGGTCTCGCGGTCGACCTCGTGGATATCGTCGGGGTCAGCGACGTTGATGGACAACACCCAGGTGGTGTCCTCCCAGTCGTTGGTGTCATAGCGCCAGTATTCCGGATTGCGGTGCGACACGGCGTAGAGCACGTCGCCCACGATGCGAGTGTCGGTCACTTCCCCGTCGATGTTGTACCCGGTGATGGTCTGCGGGTTGTTCGGGTCATCGACGTCGACGACCAGAATGCGGCTCCCGTGGAAGCCGAGCGGATCGGCGTCCTCGTCGAACTGCCAATAGGTGAAGTAGTCGCTCATCACGATGTACGCCCGACCCTCGCGCAGATACATGTCGACCGGGGTGGCCTGGAAGGGCACGCGTCCGGCGACGAACGGGCTGTCGGGCTGGCTCATGTCGATGAGCACCAGGCCCCGGTAGGAATTGAGCACGTACAGGATGTTGCCGCTCATCTGCACGATGTCGGCTTCGACGATTTCGCGCGTGGCGGTTTCCGCGCCCCCCGCAGCCGAGGGGTCATCGGCGGTCGGAGCGGACGTGTCGCTCGCTTCCTCGGCACCGCCGGCAACACCCGTTCTGCTTCCGTTCGAGCTGGAGTAGGAGCCGGACGATGGTTCTTCGGTCGCCGTCTCGAACTCGGTCGCGCCGACGTCCGGGAAAGTGACCACGTCGACGTCAGGAGCTTCGGGCTCGGTATCGTCGGGCGGGGTCTGCGTGCTGCCCGAGCCTGCCTGCGCTTGGGGAGTCTCCGAGCCTGACCCCGCCGTGCCGGTGTCTCCGGCAGCCCCCACCGGTGTCTCGGCACCGCTGCCGCTAACGCCCTGGGTGTTCCCGCCGGTGCCCTGGGCGTTCCCACCAGTGCCTTGGGTGTCGGTCTTCCCACCGGTGCCCTGGGTGTCGGTCTTGCCGCCGGTACCCTGGGTGTCTGCAGGGGCTCCGGCGGACTCGTCGGGTATCTCGCAGGAGGACGACTTGGTTGTTCCGCAGGCAACGAGCGCAAGGGTGAGAGCCGCGGCGCAGCAGGCCACGAATTGAGACCGGCAATTTCGGGGGATGGCGAGCATAGGTCCTCCTGTACCCGGGAAGGGGGCGCGACTGCTGATGCACGGTTCGGGCCAGAGCTGAGCCCGGAATAGGCGAGCATCTGGGGGAGTCCGCGGGCGGGCCGGAAGTGGCACAGCTCTCGAAATCTGGCACAGCCCGACAGAACTGTCGCACTGACCCGGCACAGACTCCGACTTCCAGAGTCCACGGAATCCTCCGTCGCTTCAAGGCCATGGATGTACTACACACCCCGGCATGCCCAGGCGCTGGCGCCGAGTGCTGCTGTGGTGGCTGCCGCCCGGGATCGCTGCGCTACTGCTGGTCGCCTGGGTCGCACGGCCGCTCTGGTGGACCCAGCCGGGGGAGCGGCTGGCCGCCGTGCCTCGCGCTTCTCTGACGCTCGAGCGCCCGCGTCAGGTGAGCGTCTTGTTCGCCGGGGACACGCACTTCGGTGAGAGCTACTTCACCGATCCAGCGCGGCCGGCCGCCGTCGTGGACCGTGGCTACGACGTCCCCCTGCAGCGCGTGCGTTCGCTGTGCGAGAGCGCCGATTTCGTGGTCGTCAATCTCGAGACGCCGCTCACCCACGAGAAGGACTCGCCGCTCAGAAGCGTCAAGCGTTGGGTGCATTGGGGCGATCCCGACAAGTCCGCTGAGGCCCTGCGATCGCTCGGCGTGCGAGCCGCGGGTCTTGCGAACAATCACGCGTTCGATGCTCTGGCGCCCGGCCTGGTCTCGACCCAAGCCGCGCTCGCCCGGCGAGGCATCGCGTCCTTCGGCGCTGGCCCCACGCTCGCCGACGCAGCCCGCCCGCTGCGGGCCGATCTCGGCATCGGTCGTCATCGCCTGCGCCTGCTCGTGCTCGGTGCCTTCGAGCGCAAGCGTGCCGATTGGCAGAGGGGCGCCTACGCCACGGATTCTGGCCCTGGCACCTATCCCCTGGTCGCCGAAACCATCACGGCGCAGATCCGGGCCATGAGGAAGGCGGACCCGGATCTGTTCATCGTGGCCTTCCCGCACTGGGGCGAAAACTACGCCTGGCGTTCCCCCGCTCAAGCCCAGATCGGCCACGCGCTCATCGACGCGGGCGCAGACATCGTTCTCGGCCACGGCGCGCACCTGTTCCAGGAAATCGAGCCGTACCGAGGCCGGCTCATCGTGTACAGCCTCGGGAACTTCGTGTTCCTCTCCCCTGGGCGCTACAAGAAGCGTCGCATGCACCCATGGAGCCTTGCAGCACGGCTCGACTTCTCCGAGCAGGGGAACGAGCTCTCGGTGTCGGCCTCTGTCTACTTCCTCGCCAGCGACAATTCGACCACCGACTACCAGCCGGCGCTGCTGCGCGGCAGCGCCTTCGAGAAGGCAGTCGACACGCTGCTCGAGGAGGGATCGCTTCCGGAGGCGGCCCGGGCGGAGCTTCGGCGCATCGCCAAGCCCCATCGCGACGGGAGCGTAGAGTATTTGCGGGTGGATCTGGGGACCGTCGGCGGGCGGTAGGGCCCACCACCCAGGCCATCCGTCCACAAGCCACTGGGCCTACCCGCGTGTCAGGGAAGCTACCAGGGAAGTTGTTGCCGCCTCCCGACGTAGACCTGTCATGGCCAGCAGAGCCGACGACCCGAGCCTCGGGTGGCGTGCCATTTCCGCCCAGTTTGCCGTCCTGCGCGAGGAGCGTGCAGCGGCCGAGAAAGCAGCGGCGATGCGCGAGGCAGAGCGGCAAGCATTTCGCGCCTGGTCGGCGCATATCTCGCGGACGGTCATCACGGCGGCCCACGAAGTGCTCAGCCGGCGCGTCGCGCAGCTCCAGGAGACGACCGGCTTGCCGCTCGAGGTCGGCATGCGCGTTTCGGAGTCGATCCAAGGGGTCGCGTACGGCACCGAGTACGTGCACGTGCAGCTGCCTCCCTGCCGTGTGGATCTGTACGCCACCTGGATGGACGATTGCCCGCCGCACATACACTTCGCGCTGACCACATGGCTGTCCCACCGACATCCGAGGATGGTGAGTTTCCCGGGCTGCGAGCTCCTCGGCAACGCGGACGGAGGTTGTCTGCTGCGCGCCACCGACCCTGCGCGATACGGCGAGCTCACGAGCGTCGAAAGCCTCGCGTATCGAGCCCTCGAGATGCTCGTCCGAGCCTGCCGCGCCCACCAGGCCGCGCAGGCGATACTGGCGAGCGGCGTCAGAATAGCTCTATCCCGAGCACCGTACGCCGGCCAAGCGTAGCGGGGACTCTGGCGCGGCGAGAGATCGATGACGCGACCTTGACTCGGTGCTAGCCCATGCGACTCATGATGTCCCCGGCGCGCGCCCTGGCCCTCTGCGCGCTCCCGTCGCTGACGCTACCTGCCCCGGCCCGTGCATCGCCCGACAGTCGCCGCGCCGAACTCGAGCTCGGGAGCGAAAGCGGGATCTGGGCCGCGCCGAGCTACACGTTCTTGGGCGCTGGCGCCGCGTTCTTGCCAGTGCCCGGGCTCGAGCTCGGCGGCGGCGTGCGCCTGGGCTTCGGCGGAACACTGCCTCGACCGGCCGCCGCCGGATATGCACGCACGAGCTGGGTTGCCAGTGCTGGGAGCTATCGTCCGGCGCTCGGGCTGCGGTCGAGCTCGGTGCGCCCCTGGTACGCGATCTGTTCCGGCAGGGGTCCGAGCTGCTGGTGCGGGGCCCCTGGTGATGCGACAGGCGCGCGCCGAGTGGACCTCGCTCGAGGGCCTCGGGCTGAAAACGCTCGACGAGCTCGTCCAGGATCACTTCCTGCTGAAGAACGCGCGGTATTGACGCGCGCCCGTTCGCCGATGGAGGCACGTCTCGCGGTGATCCGTCAGCAGTCCGACCTCCAACTCGAGCTCGACGCCGCCAACAGCGACCTCGAGCGACTCAAGGAAGCCAGCGCTGCGGTCTCGGGACGTGACACCGGGGATGCCAGCGCACCCTTGGTGGCACGGCTGCTTCAAACGCATGACGCGATTCGCAAAATGGAGGCCAGGAAGCGAGCGCTGGAGAAAGAACTCGAAGGCCGAACTCGGGCGCTCGGCGAGGTCCTCTCTGGCCTGAACGCCTTCCGTCCCGCGATCCTCGAACAGCGAAGGCAAGCGGAGGCCGCCGCTACGAGTCCGTAGAGCGGAGATCCTACTTCTTCGCCTTCTTCTTCGAGCCGGCCTTGTCCTTCGAATCTGCCTTCTTCTTGTCCTTCATGAAGGCCCCCCACTCGGACCCGTCGCACGCCGGGCCCCGGCCGAGAGCGATGACCTTGGGGCGGTCAGTGCCTTTGGGCCAGCTGACGAAGAGCGAGGCTCGCTTGTTCGTCCCACAGATGCGCACGGCTTGTGGGTTGCCGGGCTTGAGCCGCAGCACGAAGCTGACCACCTGGCCCGGATCGACACGCTCGTAGTAGTCCTGCAGCTTCTTCCCGAAGTTCTCCATCTTCTCGTAGCCGAGGTAGTCCTTGCGACAAGTCACGTTCAGCCATTCGCGCATCACGCGCATCTCGCAGTTGTTGGGCTGCGAGTGGATCTCTTGCGTGTTGACCTCTTTGCCCTGTTCCCACTCCGTGCCCTGCGGCGGATTGGAGCGGTCTCTGGGGATCAAGGGGATGGGCCCTTCCTCGGCCACGGGTGCCTCTGCCGCCGGCGCGGGCGCGGCATCGGGCGGCGGAGTCGTGGGTGCAGCGGACGCAGTGGTCCGAGCAGGTGGCGTCGGAACGGATGCCGCACGAGCCTTTTCCGCAACGGCCTTCGGGATGCATACCGAGGCCTCGCAGAGAAAACCGTTCTTGCAGTCGGAATCGCCTGCACAGGGCGACCCGGCTTCACCGGACTTGTTCTCGCGAGCACAAGCGGCAGCTGCTCCGAGCAACGACATGATGATCAATGGATGTGCACGCATGACTCTGACTCGCATTCCTTGGAAGGGATCGCGGCGAAGCCGCCGCAGCCGGGCAGTCTAGCGGCAACGGACGGACAGCCGTAGCCGCCTTGGCGACTAGCGCGGAACCATTGGCCTTTGTGATGGAAAACCTCGCACACGCCGCATGGGTGGCCAGATCACTCGGCCCAACGGACGGGCCGCGCTCGAGCGCCGCAGGTAGGTGACGGCTGTCGAGACCGTCGGCTCACTGTCTGTCGCACCACGGGCCGCCGAGGACGCTCGCCATCACGACGACGCTCGCCATCACTCGCAACAACGTTGCATTGTTAGCGCAACCGGTGGTGATCGATTGCCTAGGGCGCCCTCGCGCGCATCGCAACGCGCACCGTCGCACGAGCGTCGGCAAAACACGGATAGCGTGGTCACTTCCATGCGCGACGCTTCCGACGCAACGATGATCACGACAAAGCTGTCACCAGTGTGGATCCCCACGCCCCCCAACCTGATTGATCCTCCCAGGATAGAACGAGGCCGATGCTCGTCGGTTGCTGCGGCGCGCACGCTGGAAAGCTGGTGCGTGCTCATGCTACGGATCGAGGAGTCGAGCTCTGGGCATAGCCCGCGCTCAGAGCCAAGCACGACTGCAATAACCCCGGTAAGCAGCGAGCGCGTGACCTGTGCGCTGGCTGTGCTTCACTGCTTTCGTCATTGGAGAGTCGCTCAGATGCGCCACTACTCGTCCGGCACCCCTTTCCTTGCTATGATAGTCGGTTCGTTTTGGACGGCAGCGGCATGCGCGCCAAGCACCGATTCGGGAGGAGGCCAAAGCGGCGGCGACAGCTTGGGCGGCCAGACCGCTGCCGGCGGCTCGGGCGCCGACCCCTCGGGTGGGTCGGGCGGCACGGCGACCGGCGGAGCGGGTGGCTCGGGCACCGTCAGCCCCGGCGGCAACGGTGGCGGTAGTGGCTCGGGCCGAGCCGTCGCCGGGGGCGGTTCATCGGACGGATCGAGCGGCTCCGGCGGCACCGGCACGGGCGGCGTCGGCACCAGCGCGGGAGGGTCCGACGCTGGCTCCGGCGGCACCAGCGCGGGCGGCAGGAACGCGGGCGGCGCGGGCGGATCAGCGACGGGCGGCAGGGGCGGCCGTGGCGGCTCGAGCACGGGCGGCGCGGGCGGTGCGCCCGCTGGTGGAAACAGCGGTACGACGACCGGTGGCAACGGCGGCGCAACCAGCACAGGAAACGGACCGACGATCAGTGGACTGAAGATCGAGGCGAATCCCAAGAACGTGCTGTCTGCCTTCGCTAGCTGGACCACCGATCAACCGAGCGACTCGGTGGTGCAGTTTGGGGAAGGCAGCTACCAGTGGGAGATCTCGGACGCGGCCCAGGTCACCAGTCACAAGGTCCTGATCATCGGGATGCACGCCAGCAAGGCGTATCAGATCAAGGCCATGTCCTCGACCGGCAGTGGTACCAGCAGCGCGACGGACAGCTTCACCGCGGGTGCCCTGCCATCGCAGATCCCCGTCGCCGATGTCACCGTCAACGACACGGCCAAGTCGCAACCGGGCTGGACGCTCATGAATATCATCAAGAGCAGCAGCTCCAACGCACCCGTATCCAACGACCCGTCCGCGGCCGTGATGTACGACGCCACCGGGCAACCGGTCTGGTACTACATCAACGGTTCGACCGCGGACTTCGGCGGTGCCATTTCGACGTATCTGACCGACAAGGGCGTGCTCATCGGCCCGGTAATGAGCTCGAACGGCACCGGGGAGTCGCCGCGCGAGGTGGACTTCGCGGGCAACACCGTCTGGGAGTGCACGGACCCGAGGTGCGGCGGCACCGGAGATCTGACCCACGACACCATCAAGCTCTCCAATGGCAACCACGTCATCCTGCGTTGGAAGGAACTCGGGACCGGCGGCCCGAACATGGATTCGGCTCCCGTGTACGAGGAGATCGATGCCGGCGGCAAGGTCGTGTGGTCCTTGGACTATGGCTCGCTCGTCCCCAAGCCCTCGGACGCTTCGGGCGACTGGTGCCACGGCAACTCGATCACCGTCGACATCGCCAACGACGTGGTCTACGCGAACTGCCGCTTCATGGGTCTGATCAAGACCCGCTACAGCAACCCCAACTCGCTCGTCTGGCACATGGCCGCCAAGTACGGCGAGGTGCCCGGCACCGTCACCTTCTCGTCCGAGGCCGATCAGTACGAAGACGTCCACGATCCCGAGATCCACGACGACGGCACGATCCTGTTCTTCGACAACGGCGGCTATTCGATGTCCATGATGCCGGGCCAGCCAACTACGACGTACCACTCCCGCGCGGTGGAGTACCAAGTCGACGAGAATGCGAAGACCGCGACCCTGGTGTGGGAGTTTCCGGGTAGCTTCAACGTCGACGCCTGGTACAAGAACGACTGGTACGACTCCTACTTTGGCGACGCCGATCGGCTTGCCAACGGCAACGTGCTGATCGCCGCAGGTTCGGTGAAAGCGATGGCCGGTGGAGCCCGCGTCTTCGAGGTGACCAAGGCCGATGGCCAGGTCGTGTGGGAATTCCGCCTTCCCGCCTCCTACGGCGTCTACCGCGCGGAACGCATCCCGCCGCCGCTGGTGAAGGCGCTGCAGTAGCCCGGACCGGCTACGCTATATCCGTGAGGGGGGACCGTACAGGGTCTCCCGCCAGTTCGAATAGCCGAAGCTGCCTTTGAGCGTTTGGACGGTGGCCCATGACGCATCGACCTCCAGCAGGACGCCCGCGCTCGAATAGGTGATCAGGGTGTTGCCGTTCGGCAGCCGTTGCACGTCCCCGAGCACGTTGCTGGAGTTGCTCGAGGTGAAGTCTTTGACCACGCTGGTACTGAAGGTGCCGGAGTCCGTGATCTTCAGCTCGAAGATGTGCGTACTGCCGCCTCCACCCCCCATCCCTCCTCCTCCGCCGCCGTTGTTGAAGAACACCAGGTTACCGTTCTTGTCGAAGTCGTGGCCGTGGTTCACTTGCCAGTCCCCGGGTGCGCACTTGGGCGCCGGGGCGCCGCTGCAGTTGCCGCCGATTTGCCAGACCGGACTACCCGTTCGAGTCGCCTTCACCATCAGGTTCGGGTTGCGATCGGCTATGGTGTAGCTGTCGTCCGCCTGGTGGTAGTGGATGGCGTTGCAGTGGAAGCTCCCGGTGCCGCCACCCATTGCGCTCTGACCCCCGACGTACAGGTTCGACCCGATCTTGAACTTGGTGGTGAGCGTGCCGTCCGGAGAGCGTTCGATCAGGTTGCTTTCCGGGTCGTTGCCGCTCGACGCCCATACCATGGCGGCCACGATACCTCCGGGGGCAACCGTGAAGTCGTGGTGGGCGCTCGACAGGCCACTGACGTTGTTTTGACCGGTCTCGCCATCCATCGACAGGTAGCGCATCTCGCCGTTGCTGTTGCCCACGTTGAGCGATAGCATCCACATGTTCGCGCCCTCCCAGTCCATGAGAGCGCGGCTACACTGACTGGGTGCGGCCGCGTACCACACGACCGTGCCGTCCGCGTCGATGACATAAGCGCTGCCGCCGCCCATGCCGCCCCCGCCCTGGCCCGTGGAGGTCACGACGAACCCCTTGGCCAAGCCCGATGCGTTGCTCACCGTGCGCGTGACGCTGGGAGCACCGGACAAGGCGCCCGTGGTCAGAGTGTAGTCCGGGCTCGTGCAGGTTCCGTTCGGCCCCGTTGCCTCGATATGGAACGTGTAGTTGCTCGAGGGTTTGAGTCCCAACAACAGCGTGCGCTTGTTCGCGGGCGTGACGTCCACCGGTGCGGTGCCGCCCTCGTTGAGGATGTCCGCGCCGGCGTTGTCCAGCATGTATACGATCTGGGCGCTGCTCGGGTTGGACAGGGTGGTGGACCACTGTACGATGCCCACGGTGGCCATCTTCGAGCTCACCGACTTGTCCACCGTGAAGGAACAGTCGGTGCTGCCCGATGAACCACCGGTCGCCGAGGTGGTCCCCCCGGCAGGGGCACTGCCACCGCTACTCGATGTGCCGCCCCCTGGGTTGGCGCCGCCGTCAGCCGACGTTCCTCCCGACGACTGGCCTCCGCGCCCCCCGACGCTGCGACCCCCAGTAGTCGACGTGCCGCCCGAGGGCTGGGCTCCGCCCACCGCGCTGTTGCCGCCCCTGCTCGAGGTGCCGCCCACCGTATTGGTGCCACCGCCGACCGGCGCGCTTCCTCCAACGGGGCCACTCCCGCCGCTGCTCGAGGTGCCGGCGGCTGACGTGCCGCCGGTCGACCATGCGCCACCCGTTCCCGCGCTGCCCCCCGTCGGGCCCGTGGTCGCGTTGCCGCCAGCCCCGGTGGTCGCCCCGGTTGCACCGACCAGGCCGCCGGTCCCCGGGTAGGAGCTGCTGCCCCCTGTGGCAGCACTGTTCCCGCCTGATGGCGATCCGCTGCTGGTCCCAGCATCGCTACAGGAAACGCCAGCGAGGACGAAATACTGAACCAACAGGAATGTGGATGCGCGAGTTGGAATCATGAGCGTTGTACAGGCCCTGGAAATTTGAACTGCCCAGACAGAAGGCCGACGGCTCGAGTCGCTCGTGGACATGCAGTGGCGGGGTAGTGGAGTGTGTTGTGACCCCAGCGAAATGGCTCAGACATCATCTCGTTCGGTCAGCAGGCCGTCAGTGCATCGAACAGAAGGGCTGGGTCAGACGAGTGGCTCCGAAACGAGAGCGGCAAACACGCCGAACCGAACCATTCGACGCGTTGCTACGACGAGCGCACACTCGCGATCCGCCTTGCTGTCGGCTCGAACCACCTCTGCCCAATCCGACCGAGCACGGAAGAAATGGGGCTGGACTTCGACATGGAAGGAGTATGCTACCCTCGCCTGGTTCGACTTGAGTCAGGCGTCGGCGAGGAGTCGCGGCGTCTCTTGCCGATACGTTGCCCACCCATCGGACGCACGCAGCGACGTTCGGGCCCGCGGGGACGAGGAGACCTACAATGGCGAGCAAGGGATGTTCTTCGGCGATCGTTCACGGACAGCGTTGGATACCGGGAGCCGTGCTGTCGTTGCTCGCGGTTGGCTGCAGCGCCGGCGAGCCACCAGGACCGCGCGAGGAAGTGGGGACAGCCGCGCAAGGGGTGACCAAGGCCGTCGATCCGAACGCGAACGGAGACACGGACTTCTGCAACGCGCCTGCGGCGCCCTGTGCCGTTGGGGAGGGAGACTGCGACTCGAACGCGCAGTGCGAAACCGGTTTGATCTGTGGCAAGGACAACGGGCTCAACTTCGGCATGGGCGCCACCCATGACGTCTGCGTGCCGTCGACGTGCACCAACGGCGTGCTCGACCCCGGCGAGACCACGGTCGACTGCGGCGCTGACTGCGGCGACCAGGGGCCTTCCTGTACGGCGCCCGTCTGCCCCAACAATGGCGAGCCGAGCACCTGCACGGCGGCCTGTCGTTGCGCCGCGGGTTGGGGCGATTGCGACTCCGACGCCCAG
>JAFGIS010000021.1 GCA_016929495.1 Polyangiaceae bacterium
GCAGCGCCGCCCCGCCACCCCGACGCTCGCGCTCTAGCTCTGGCCGCCGCAGCGGTTGTTCAGCGCGCCGCGCGCCACTGCGGCCAAGCCCTCAGGATCGATGGGGACGGGGGGGCTCACCCAATGGATGGCGCCGCGTTCGTCAAGCACCACGATTGCGGGCAACTCATCCAGTCCGTATTGCCGCACGATGGTTCCTCCGCGATCGATGATGAATGGAGAGCTTACGCCCCATTCTCCCAGGGTGGCGCCGGCGCCAGCAACCGACTCTCCTTCTTCGAGCACTCCCACGAGCACCAAGTCAATGCCCTCCGTCTCCAGCTTCTCCTGCAGCGTCAACGCGGACCGCAGCGACTCCGCGCAGGGGGCGCACCAGGTCGCCCAGAACTCGAGCACCGTCACCCGAGCGCCCGATCTCGGAATCGTGACCAGGCCGCCAGCATCGTTGGGCGCGGAGAATGACACCGCTTGGCACTGCAGGCCGGGGTGACGGGTGGGCGGCACGTTGGCCGGGGGCCGGCCGCAGCTGCACACCGCCGCCGGCACCGCGACCGTGAGCAATCCGCGACGCACGAAGCTACGACAATACATTCTGAACTCGCTATAGCACGCACCGCCAGGGGCATTCTCGGCCGTTCGGCGGCCAAGCGTCCAAACGTACCAGGGTGACCTCGGTGTCCAGTGAGGGGAAGTTTGTGTGCGAGGAGACGCCATGCGCACCACCGGCCGTCTCGACGGGCGGTTCAGGCCCTCCCCATGAGCTCCCAATACAGCCTCTCGTACGCCTTGGCCACGACCACGGCGCGGTGACGTTCGGCCACGGCCGTTTTTTGCTCGGCGATCACCTTCCCGCGCCGCCCCGTGTCCCGAACCAGATCGAGCGCAGCGCGGGCCAGTGCGTCGCTGTCGCCCGGAGCCACGCGCAGCGCTCCACCCACCTCGCGCAGCGCGCCTTGGTCGAGCACGACCGTCGGCACGCCCAGGGCCATCGACTCGAGCAGCACGATCGGCAGATCCACTTTGCCCCAGAGGTCATCGACCGGAAACAGCACCGCGGAGCTGCTCGCAATCAGTGCAAGGACATCGGGCGTGTCAGTCGTCAAACGCAGCGACGGGCCGCCGAGCCTGCGCTCCAGCTCGGCGGCGAACTCGGCGGTGCGCTCGGTCTTTCTCCGGTAGGCCATCACCACGACGGCGTCAGGCAGCTCTCGTAGGATGTCGGGCAACGCGCGCGCGATCGCCCGTACCCCACCACCGGTCTCGAGGTCGCCCGGAAAAACGAACACGGGAGCTCGTTCGGGGATCTCGAGCGCGGCCCGAGCACGCCGCTGCTGCTGAGCGGTTCGTGCGCAGATCTCACCGAGCGGCGGATAGATGACCTCCACGCGCCGACGTGCCTCTCGGGGCACACCGGCCTCGTCGTAGGCGCTACCGAGCCGCGTGCGGGTCCACTCGCTCTGCGCCACGACCACATCGCCGAACAGAAGCTGGTCGACCCCGACGAAACGACGTGGAGCTGACGCGATGGTTTGCACGACCGGAACACGTCGCAGCCGCTTGAGCCAGCGACCCATGGCGCTCGTGCGAGCGTTGGGAGCAAACACGTAGTGCCACAGCGACGCCCGTGCCCCCAGCGCGAGCCAAGCGGCGGCGCGCGCGTTCTCGACGAGCGCGGGAGCGAAGGCCCCCGCGCTGCCGTAGACGGGAACCATGCGTACACGCTGGTCGGGCGTCACATCCGAGGGCCCTTGCGGCTCGAGCGCCGGTGCGCCAAGCACGGACATGACGATGGGCTCGACGCTCGACAGATTCAGGGCCAGGTCACGCACCACGCACTTGGTACCGTCGTGAAAGGGCGGAGCGATCGGCTTGGACACGAACAGGACGCGCTTGCGCATGGCGTGGTCGCGGTCTACAGCGGCTTTTTGGCAGATGCCAGCCAACACTCGTCGAGGGACCGGGCCCGGGCATGGCTCGGCTACCCGCCAGCGCCGGCGCCGCGCCCATTTCGGCCCGAACGGCACGGTGGAACCCTTCGGCATGGCACGAAGCGACCACTCGATCCAGGCTTGACCCTATGATTTGGCTTCAAGGAGACGAGGTCATCAACATGAGCGTACTACCTTCTTTCTCTTTGACTTGGCTGGTGCGAATTCGGTCGTTCTGGGCACTGGGCCTGTGCTTCGGTCTGACGGTCGCCTGCGCTTGCGGCTCGGATGACGACGACAACGACCACGGCCAATCCCAAGCAGGCGCGGCGGGAGCACGCAGCGGCGGCGCGAGCACGGGCGGCACGAGCACGGGCGGCTCCGCGGCGGCCGAGGCCGGCACCGACGGCTCAGCCGCGACCGGCGGCCGCAGGACGACGCCCTCCGGCGGAACTGGAGGCGCGTCGAGCGCCGGATCCGCGGGCGCTCCGGAGCCCGGCAGCAGCGGCTCTGCGGGGACCGGTGAGGCACAGGCCGGAGCCGCCGGGAGCCCGGGCGCAACGTGCCCGCAGCAGATCCCCGAAGTCGGCTCCGAATGCACCGAGTCCACCCTCGTCTGCACGTACGACGCGACGCAATGCGGCTGCTTCCAGGGCGCCTGGTACTGCGCGAGCAGTGAAC
>JAFGIS010000238.1 GCA_016929495.1 Polyangiaceae bacterium
ACCAGGAGCGCGCACCGCTCTACCAGCTCTATCCGCTGCTCGTTCACGTCAACCTTTTCGGAGCCGGCTACGTCGGTGCGGTCGAACAGGCCGTGGATCGCTACCGCTAGAGCTTGTCCTCGATGCCTCCCCCATTCCATCTCGTCTCGACGCGACTGCAGCTGGTGACAGGCAAAGGCGGTGTCGGAAAGTCGACCGTCACGGCGGCCCTGGCGCTCGCCTCGGCCCGACGTGGCCTGAGATCGCTGGTCGTCGAGTTTGGAGAACGGGCGTCGATGCAGGACATCCTCGACTGCGGACCCGTGGGACCGGTGCCGGCCTACATCGGGCGTGGCGTGTGGGCCATGACGCTCCAGTTCGGGCAAATGCTTCGAGAGTACGTCACCGAGCATGTGCCCCTGCCCGCGCTCGCCGAGAGGTTGCTTGGACATGCCGGGCTCGACCGGTTCCTTCGAGCCTGCCCGGGCGTCAGCGAGGCACTTGCACTCGATGCGCTCGGCCGCCTGGCGTTGGGTCGTCGGGGCGAGGTGCCCCGTTTCGATCGCGTCTTCGTCGATCTAGACGCGACAGGACACGCGCTCATGCTGCTCGAAGTGCCGAGAGTGCTCGACGAGCTGCTCGGGGCAGGCCCTCTGCGCCGGACTCTTGCGCGAACCTCGTTCGTCCTCGGCAATCGGGAGCTGGCGCGGCTTCATCTGGTGACGGTCCCCGAGGAGCTCGCGGTCCAGGAAACCCTCGAGCTGTATCACCGGCTGCGCGACACGGCGTCCGTGCAGCTTGGAGCCCTGGTGGTCAATCAGGTCCCCGTCGAGCCGATCCCGAGTGATCTGACGACGGCCTTCGAGAAGGTCGTGAATGCTCTGACACGGCTTCCCGAACCGTTGGCGCAGGATGTGCGGCTGGCGCAAGCGTGTCTGGATGCCACGGCAGAGGCCCAAGCCCATACGCAGCGCCTCACGACGAGGACGAGACTGCCGGTGGTCGAGTTGCCGCGACGAGCGGCGTTGCTTCCGTCGCTGGACGACCTTATAGGGTTCGGCGAGCAGGTGCTCGAAGCGAGCCCCGACACGGGGGTAGTGCAGTCATGACGCTCGCTGGTCTCGTGCGCGAAGCTCGACTCATCGTCTGCGTCGGTCCTGGCGGCGTCGGCAAGACTACGGTGGCTGCAGCCCTCGCTCTCTGGGCCGCGCGGTCCGGGCGACGTACGCTCGTCTTGACCGTCGATCCGGCGCGGCGCCTCGCCGACGCGCTTGGGGTCGCGCAGCTCGACGACGAGCCGCGCGAAGTCGTGCTGGAATCGCTCGGCGCTCCCGAGGTTTCCGGGGGAACGCTCGCGGCGGCGATGCTCGACGCGCCGCACAGCTTCGACGCTCTCATGCGCCGCCTCGCCGGCGACGCCGCGGCGGGGACCATCTTCTCCAATCGGGCCTACCGCGTCTTCTCCCGCGCGCTCGCACGTTCTCACGCCCAAATCGCGATGGAGAGGCTGTACGACGCCGTACGGGATGGGCAATACGACCTGGTCGTTCTCGACACGCCACCGGTGCGCAGCGCGCTCGAAATCCTCGATGCGCCGGAGCGGCTGACCCGGGTGCTCGATTCGGGAGTCGTCCGGTGGTTCATCAGGCCTGCTCGGGGGCCCTTGTCTCGTCTGCTTCCGAGGGGAAGCTCCGCCGTGGCACGGCTGCTAGGGCTGCTTGGGAGTCGGCGACTGGTCCGGGAGGTGGGGTCGTTCTTCGAGGTTCTCATACCCCTGGAATCGGTCTTCCGCGACCGCGCGCACGGCGTACAAGCGTTGTTGCGGTCGCCTGCTGCTGCGTTCGTGCTGGTGTGCACGCCGAGCTCGACGAGTCTGGCCGATGCGGGCGTGCTGACGACAGAGCTCGCCCAACGAGGCGTCAACTGGAGCGCCGCCGTGCTCAACCGAGCGTTCGTCGCTGAAGGGCCGGGCTCCCTCTGTCCGGTCCTTCGGCGTCAGGCAGGCGGGAGCCGCGTCTCTGCGGATCTGGTAGTTGAGCGCACCGGTCTTTCGATCGAGCTCGCCGAACGTGTGCTGGAAGCTGTCGCTGCCTTGCGTACTCGTGTTGCGGAGCGCAACGAACTGAGCGAAGCCGCGCAGAGCCGGCTCGCCTCTGACCTCGGGTCAGCCTGCGAGCTGGTGAGGGTGCCAGAACTCGACGGGAACGTTTGCGATCTCGAATCGCTTGCGGCGCTAGTCGCGCTGTTGAAGCAGAGCTGAGCGGCAATCTTCGCCCGAATGATCATGGCTTCGGTTGCGGCGGAGGATGCTGCTCGACGTATCGCTCGATGGCATCCTCCAGCAGCGTGGCGCGCCAGCCGGTGATGACCTTGCTCAGCTCTGCAGCCGATGCCCCTCCAACCACCGCCTGGCCGATGCGGGATAGGTGCCGCCTGGGCAGGAGCAGATCCGGAGCCGCCTGAAGCCGTTCGCACAGCTCGGCTCGCATCGTCTGAAGCCAAGCGTCGAGTCTGTAGTCGAAGAAGGTGGCGTAGGGCGACGGGGTCAGTGCGATGAACTCGCTGGGCGCCGCTGTGTGCGCTGCGTCGTTCATGATGGAGATGACCCGCTCTGCGTGCTGCGCAGCCCAGCGCTTGGGCACCCCGCGAAGGCGCTCGAGCTCGGTCGCGCTCGTCGGGAGGCGCGCCGCCATGGCCATGAGAGTCCTTGGGTCCGGTCCGTCGGCGCGAGACTCGGCGGGCTGAGCGGCGTACCAGTCCACCAGCGCCCGCAGGGCCGCTTGGCTTTCGAGGCCGAGGTGCCAGGCGTTGCGGAACGAAGCGAGCGTGAGCTTCTCGGGTAGCTCTGGCTCCGGCCAGAGCTGGTCGGCCGTTGCCAGTCGGACGAGCCCCGCGCGGTGGCGCGCGGAGGCTTCACGGTCGAGGTGAGCAAGCAGATCCGGCAGATGCTCCACGTCGGACGCGGCGTACTCGAGCTGTGGGTCTGTCAGCGGACGCCGCATCCAATCGTCCGTCTGGAACGCCTTCCCCGGGCGGATCCCGAGGAGTCTGTACGAAAGATACGCCAGGGAGACCGCCGCTTCGGCCGTGAGCAGCGCCCATGCGACCTGGGTGTCGAAGACCCGCGGTCGTCCACCGAGGCCCAGTCGACTCGTCAGGAGCTGTGCGTCCTGGCGGCCAGCATGCACGACCCATTCTGTGCTGGTCGTGTTCATGACGGGCCCCAGAGGGCTGAGATCGCTCAAACGCAGGGCGTCGACGACGAAGACGCGCTCGCCGCGGGAGATCTGAACCAGGCTGAGGGTGCAGCGACCGTGTGCGGACTGGAATTCGGTGTCCAAGTACAGCCGGTCGGCGCCTGCGAGCGCACGGGCCGCGCATGACAGTCCTGCCGGTGTATCGACGAGCTCGTACACGCGCGTCAGCGCGTAGCACAGGGCGCGCGCGCGTCCGGGCGCGTCGCGGGGAAATCGCGGGTAGGGGTCGACGAGCACTCGATGGGTCAGGCGGCCAGGCGGCCGGTTCTCGGCTCCGAGACAGAGGCCACTGGACCGAACTGTCGGAACACGGTAACCCTATGGTACTCACATGCGCGCGCGACCAGCATCGTTAGTCGAACGGAAGGTAAGCCCGTATGCACAGTGTGAAGCCTGCACAGCGAGAGCTGGTCCCCATTGACCCCAGCCTGCCCCTGATGCTCAGGGACGCTCGGGCCAGTCATTTCAGTTACCCTTGGCATTATCATCCGGAAATCGAGCTCACGCTCATCAAAGCAGGGCGGGGCCTTCGCTACGTGGGTGACTCGATCAACGCGTTCGAAGAGGGGGACCTCGTGCTGGTTGGAGCGTCGACGCCGCACTGTTGGCTTTCCAAGCCCGTCCCCGGCCAGCCGGTGCATGCCCTGGTGGTTCAGTTCCTCCCAGAGGCCTTCGGCAGGGACTTCCTTCAGATGAGCCCTGTGCGACCGCTCGCCGATTTGTTCCAACAGGCCAAGCGCGGCGTGCGCCTGCTCGGCGTGTCCCGGATCCGAGTGAGCGAGGAATTGGAGAGGCTATTTCGCCAGTCCTCCCGTCCCCTCGACAAGATCGTGCGCCTGCTCAGTATCCTTTCGATGATCGCCGAAAGCTCCGACTGCGAGATGCTCTCGCTGACCAGTGGCCAGCGCCCGCAGACTCCGAAGCACACTCAGACCGCCCAGCGGGTGCTGAGCTTCATCCACGACAACTCCTCCCGCCAGCTTTCCCAGCGGGAGGTCGCGGGGCTGGCTGGCCTCTCGGCAGCCGGGTTCTCTCGGTTCTTCAGCCGGCATTTCGGAAAGCCGTTCGTCAGCTATCTGGCGGAGATCCGCGTCGGGAACGCTTGTCGACTGCTCCTGGAGGGCGAGCGAAGCATCGCCGAGGTGGCAGCTGAGGTGGGATTCAACAATCTGGCCAATTTCAACCGGCGGTTTCGCTATCTCAAGGGTGCGACGCCCAGCGCCTACCGACGTTTGGCGCGCACCATGGCCAGCAGCGCGTAGAGCACCAGACCGTTCTCGTTACGTCCGCGATGTGCGCCATCCTCGGGCGTCCGATGCTGGCCGCCTCGGGCAGAGCGGCGCCTGTCGGGGGAGGTGCGCAC
>JAFGIS010000239.1 GCA_016929495.1 Polyangiaceae bacterium
CCCTGCCGCGCGGGCCGTGGGACTTGTGGCGCTCCGGGCCGGCCCCATGTTTGGGTCACACGGTAGCCGTTGAATGGAGGTGTCGATGACCAGCCATGTTGAGGTTGCACCACCCCGCGACGTCGTGCGTCCTGTCGCACGACCCCAGCTACGATACATTGTCCCTGTCGGGAGAGTCCTCTTCGCGGCCATCTTCGTGGTGGCGGCCTTCGGGCACTTCTCGTCGCAGAGCGTCGCCTACGCAGCCTCCCAGGGCGTGCCGCTGCCCGGCCTCGCCGTGCCGCTGTCTGGCGTCATCGCCCTTGTGGGAGGCGCCAGCATCGCGCTCGGGTACCGGGCGAGGCTCGGCGCGTGGCTCATCGTGCTGTTCCTGGTACCGGTCACGTTCACCATGCACAGGTTCTGGGCGGTTGGTGACCCCATGATGGCGCAGATGCAGCAGATCATGTTCATGAAGAACCTCTCCATGCTCGGCGCCGCGCTGGTGTTGGCGTACACCGGAGCTGGGCCGGTCAGCCTCGACGCCCGTCGCGAGTGACCGCCGCTGCCTGGCCTACGCGCAGTCGAAGTAGCCCTGACAGGATGCGGGGTCGTGGTCTCCATCGCAAGCTTGGGCATAGAAGTCGGAGACGCACGTCTTGAGGCCCTCCACGGCAAGGTCGCCGCACGTCGGCACGATGGACTTGAGCCGCTGGACACAGTCCGCCTGGTCGATGCCGAACTTGAAACGGATCATCATCGTGGGTGGGGGCTTTGCCGGGCTGGGCTGTGCCAGACTGCTCGCGGGAGAGCGCGCCTTCGACGTGCTGCTCATCGATCGCCGTAACCACCACGTCTTCCAGCCCCTGCTCTATCAGGTGGCCATGGCAGGGCTCTTGGACAAGGGGCAGCTCGCCACGATTGGGCGTAGCAGGGCACTGCTGCAGAGCGGCCCGATTCGACTCGCCGGCTTCGTGGCCTGGTGCGCGTGGCTCGTCGTGCACATCTACTATCTCTCGGGGTTCCCGAACCGCCTCCTGGTGCTCATCCAGTGGGCTTGGTCGTACGTGACCTTCGCCCGCGGAGCGAGGCTGATCGTCGACAAGAGCTGGCGCTCGTACCCCGAGTCCCACGAGCGGCCCAGGGAATGAGCCCGGGCCATCTCTCGCCCAGTCATCGACGCTGAACGGCTTCTCGGAGCTGAGCGCCTTCGGTGTGTTTGGACGTTCTCAGGGCGGAGGTTCGCGGAGGGACCTTCCCGGAGAGCCACCGGTCGCGCATCAGATGCACGAGGGCCAACACCGGGTGGCGCCAAGTCATGCGCGGCCCGGCCCAGCGCATGATCTCGCGGATGCGCTGGCGCTCGGTGGCGCGGTAGCAGTGGATCGGACACTGCGCGCAAGTTGGCCTGTCGATGCCGAAAGGGCACCTGTCGAGGCGGCGACGCACATACTCGAGGAGCGCCTGGCATTCCGGGCACACCGCGCCACCACGGTGATGATGCTGGCAGTACATCTCGACCATGGCCCGGACCGTCTTCCATTCGCGGCGTGCACGGCGTCGGTGCCCCGCACGACCGCGGTGCTCACGCGCGCTGCCACGTGCCGGTCCATGCCTCGTGTCTGCCGCAATGGTTCGCATGGTGTCGCCCGTGTTCGTGGGTTGTCCGCCCGGAACGGGCGTACCTGGCCCCGGGTCGACGCTCACGGGTCCACCCGAGCCTCTCCCAGACCGACTCGCCGTCGGCGATCCCCTTCGCCTTCAGGTGCGGGAACGTGACGACGAGCCAGAACACGAGGCCCACGAACAACAGGATCTGCCAGAACGGCTAGGCACCAAGCAAATGAACACGCAATGGCCATGCAACCGGTAGACGCTGCGCGCGGCTCGTCGTTGTTCGCTCATCCGGCCACACGCACCGCCAGCCTTCTCCGGGCTCCACCTGAAGGTGGGGGCTTCCCCCCTCCCAGACTCCGACTGCAAGTCAGCGACTCGGCCCGAAGGGCTTGACGCCACGCGCTTCGCTCCTATGCGCTCGATAACGCTTCGAGGCGAGGGCGCGCCCATGGCCAGGCAACCCGGCACATACAGCAAGGACACGAGCGTCACCAGACGTCAGTTCGCCATCGGCGGGGCAGCACTCTTCTCCACGGCGGTGCTGGGAGCCAGCCGGGCTGGGCGCGCCGTTTCGGAGCAGAGCGGCATCGAGGCGTGGGTGGCGGAGCCGCCGGCGGGGTTCGCGCCGCTGAAGCGGCCAGGCCAGGTGGTCAAGGTCAGCAAAGGCAGCAGCGCGTCCGACTTGATGCAGCAGAACCAGCTCTGGCCCAAGCCGGAAGTCGCGCGGTCGATGCTGGAACGAGCAATGACCGAGTTCACGGGCGCGTCCGACCTGGTCGGTGCGATGCGCAGATTCATCTCACCCGCTGATCGGGTTGCCATCAAGGTCAACGGAATCGCAGGCCAGAGCGGCTTCACGATGGCCGTGAACTTCGAGCTGATCCAGCCGGTGGTGCAAGCCGTGCTGGCGGTGGGCGTGGCCCCGGAGCGGCTCGTGGTCTACGAGCAGTACCCGAATTTCTTGAGCGGTACGCGGATCAACATCAAGGGCAACAAGCTGCCTCCCGGGGTCCAGGCACGCTTCCACTCGAACCGCCTGGCCAAGATGCCACAGATCCGTGTCTTCAAGCACATTCCGACCAAGTATGTGACCTTCCTGACCGATGCGACCGCAGTCATCGATATGACTCTGATCAAAGATCATTCGATCTGCGGTTACACGGGCACGATGAAGAACATAACGCACGGAAGCATCATCAATCCGCATGATCATCACACCCATCAGGCCAGCCCACAGATCGCGCTCCTGTACAATCACCCGATCGTGACGAGCCGGGTCCGCTTGCACATTACGGACGGGTTCAAGATCATCTACGACCAGGGCCCGCTGGACAAGAATCCCCGCCGGCGGATCTTGCACGGGGCAGTCTACGTGGCCACGGACCCGGTTGCGATGGACACCGTCGGCTGGAAGGTCATCGATGATGCGAGGCAGGCGCACGGGCTCAAGACGCTGGCCGAGGTTCGCCGGGAACCGAAATACATCGACACGGCGGCTTCGCTCGGGCTCGGCATCCGCGACATGAACCAGATCCGACTGCGCCAGGTGCAGCTCTGAGCGCATTCCCGGCGAAGTCGCGCCGCGATGACGACAACCAGACGGGTCGTACGGAGCCGTTCGCGCTGGTATCGTTGTGCGATCTCCGCGTTCCTGCCCGCCGCTCGCAGCGAGAACCCGCTGCAAACGAAGAGCCGCTCGGTTGGCCGGACCGACCCTCGCTAGTCCCGCGCGAACCGCGGGTCGCCTTCCACCAGCCACGGCCATGCGTTGGCGGCGGCTCGCACTGCAGATCCGTCGAAGGGGTGCTCGCCGTTGCCAGCCCCCGAAACGTGGCTTGCGATGCCCACGCGGCCGAGACGGGACAACGTCCTCGAGTAGCTCGTTTCGCAGGGACGCGTCGAACACAGTAGCAGGACGCGCTCTACTCCAGCCGCGCGAAGACGCCCCGCGGCGCGATCGTCGAGCTTGGCGTAGGCGCCCTCTCCGAGAGCAATCCGTTCGTATCGCTGCCCCTTGCGTCCGGCCACCTCGACCGCGACGTCTGCTCCCAACGACCAGCCGGCAATCAGCAGTGGGCCTTCGCTCAAGTAGGCGCCGAACTGGGCCCGCAACGCGGACAAACCGGCGCCGATCTCGCGCTCGGTGTAGTCGGCAGAGCCGAGCGTGACGGCTTGCGGTCCCTTGGCGCGCGCGGGCAGTCCCCAAGGACACAGCACGAAGGGCCAGCCGTACGCCGCGTGCTGCCAGCGGGCGCAAGCGTGCTCCGGGTGAATCGCGTGCGCGTGCAATGCGACTACGATGGGCCGCCTCTCGGTCGCACCCAGGGGAACCGCAACGGTCGTCGGGCCGTAGCCGTCGAGGGGCAGCAGGATCACCGCGGCTGCTGTCGAGAGCGGTGCCAGCTCGGGCGTGTCGCGCGACGTGTCCGGGAACGCCGCGGTCGCATCGGCCAGCTCGCCGACGCCGTTCGAGTCACCGGTTGGGCGCTCGGTGACCGTCTCGCGCTGTCGGCACGCAGGCACGCACGCGACGGACATGAGCATCGTCAAGGTCCAGGTGACAAGCAGCGACAGTCGGGAACGCACGGGCTACAGTACGCGTAGCGCGCGACCGCGTGCCCGTCGATGGATCGGCTCGAGCCGTGCGCGGCCGCCGACCCCGGCGTCCGGGGGCATCGCACTCGAGGCCATGTGCCTTCAGGTTAGTTGATTGCCGCGACCGGACAACCCGCCAAAGCACCGACTGATTGCAGAATTCTGCGCTGTTCTAGCCGCCTCGGTCCCTCACCCTGGCGGGGAACCGAGGCGGCGAGCGCAGCGATTCTGGCTAGCTGACCGGCGCTCTAGCTAGAGCGGCAATCAGTTTGATTGCCGCGCAAGAAGAATGCGTTTGACCTCGGCCGCCGGCTTGCGCGGGTGCTGGTCAGGCCCTAGGTGCTACCGAATGGCAAGCATTGGGCTCATCAGGCGTGCTCGACGGTACCACGTGAGTCCTTCCGTCGCGCGTCCTCGGACCCCGACGCGTGTTGGAGGGCTGGGTCGAGCCAGTTGGCGTGAACCTTGCGTGGGCTAGCCGCGCTCCGGAACAACCATGGCCAACCAACACTGCGCCCTAGCTTGTCGACACGGCGACTGTTTCCGTCCCGGGACGGTCGTCGACCGCAAGTACCGGATTGACGCTTTGGTCGGCACAGGCGGGATGGGGTTCGTCTACCGTGCCTGGAATCTCACTCTTGAGCAGTGGGTTGCGATCAAAGTGCTGCGGCCGGAATACGCGCATGATCCCGAGGCTGCCGCACAGGTTGCCAACGAAGCACGCGCCATGGCGCGTCTCAGGGGGATCCACGTCGGACGCGTGCTGGACGTCGGACGCACCGACGCGCAGTGCCCGTACGTCGTTCTGGAGTACCTGCAGGGCCATACACTGCGTGCCGAGCTCGAGGCACGCGGACGGCTGGAGTTGGCCCAAGCCGTGAACGTCGTCCTGCAGGCCTGCGAAGCGGTCGCAGAAGCGCATGCCGCAGGTATCGTGCACTGTGATCTGAAGCCCGAGAATCTGGTTCTGGCGCTGGCCCCTGATGGTACCCAAGTGCTCAAGGTCATCGACTTCGGGATCTCCAGGAGAACCGACGCCGACCCGAACGTCAGGCCGGACTGTTTCGCTGCCGGCTCGCCACGATACATGGCGCCCGAACAGCTCGTCGCTCCAGAATCGGTCGACGAGCGCGCGGATGTTTGGTCGCTCGGTGTGGTGCTCTTCGAGCTACTCACCGGCCACACTCCCTTTGCGGGCGACTCGCTCGTCGCAATGGGGGTCAAGCTCCGAACGGCACAGGCGCCCTCGCTCTGCTCCGTGCGTCCGGACCTGCCGACAGAGCTCGAAAACGTCGTTCAGAGGTGTCTGTCCAGGCTCCCCGAGAATCGAATTGCGAGCGTGGCCGAGCTGGCGGACGCGCTCTCACCCTTCGCCGAGCAATCCGCCATCCAGTCCGTGCGCCGCGTGCGCCGTATTCTCGGTGGCGGCCCCGCACGGGCCAACGTGCTGGAGCTCGTGGAGTTGGATGAAGAGGACGACCAGCTTCCGTTCGAGCCGACGCAAACCGGGTGCGCGGTCGTGGCAGAACCAGGCTGAGCACGACCAACGGAAACCGGAAGCAGCACGAGACGCGACCCAAGGCCGTGTCGTGGCCCGCACAACCGCCACCGTTGCAGCGCCGACCGCATCCGCGCGGCGTGGTCCTCGAGAAAGCCGATGGATCCTAGCGCACCGACGCTCGAGCCGCGTGGGGGAACGCATCGACGCCATCGGGCTCTCTGAGCCTGGGTTCCCCGGCGACGTACCGCTGGAGCTCGTGCAGGGCATCGCGCTGCTGCAGCAGGGTTTCCCGCACGGCGTCGCCGATCGAGATCATGCCGGTGACCCGACCTCCGTCGAGCACCGGGAGATGACGAACTCGTCGCTCGGTCATCAACCGCATGCAGTCCTGCAGTGAGCTGTCGTGTCCTACGGTGATGACCTTCGTGACCATGATTTCCGAAACGAGCGTCTGCCGCGCACAGCGTCCCGCCAGCAGGACCTTTCTGACGCAGTCCCGTTCGGACACGATTCCAGCCAATCTCACATGATCCAACACGACCAGCGCGCCGACGTGCGCGTTCGCCATAGTGGCGACGGCGTCGTGCACAGTTTCGTCCGGCGCCACGGACCAAAGGAGATCGTCCTTGCGGAGCAACAGATCTCGCACGGGGATGCGTGCGATGATCCGTGCCGGTGGCTCATATCGCTTGTTCGGTGTCATGCGACCCCCGGAGGACCTGGGCGAGTGCGTGACGGACATGCGTTCGCTCCATGCCGATCTGCTCTAC
>JAFGIS010000240.1 GCA_016929495.1 Polyangiaceae bacterium
AGTGGTTCACCGGATGGTTCGGCGCCCAGGACAACCCCAACGTCACCTACGCTCAGACGAATTGCCCGGACGAGATCACCAACAAGAGTGGGCTGAAGTAGGAGCGCGTCAACCCGGCCTCTCCGACGCGACTCATCTGATTCACCCCCGAAGGGGGGGAGCATCAGGCCGCGACCAAGACTACGCCGACGACGCCGGAGTTCCAGACTGTCTCGGCGCGACGAGCCGTGCGAGAATCACGCCATGATTGGCTGCTAGACACGACGGAGAGCAGGGGGGTGCCCCAGCGCGCGACGGATTCGAGCTTCTGATGCTACTATCCATCCTGAGGTCCGTCATGAGCCAGCGAGGCACCACGCGATTTCGATCGCACTCCCATGTTTTCACAAGGTCGCACTGTTTGGCGCTCCTTTGCGTTTGCGCCAGCGCTTCGGGCTGCGGTAGCAGCAGCAGCCAAACCAGCACCGGGGAGTCAGGGGGTGCAAACGCATCAGGCGGTGCTGACGCCACGGGCGGTGGCGAGCTAGGCGGAAGTAGCACGGGCGGCGCTGGTGTCGGTGGTGCCGCCACGGGTGGCGACACGGCCAGCGGTGGTGCCGCGACCGGCGGCGGCACGAATAGCGGTGGTGCTGCGACGGGCGGCGACACGGCGACCGGCGGTGCCGCGGGGGGCAGCGTCGATTGCTCGACCCCCATGCCAACAACGGGCGGCGAAACGTTCACTGGAGCTAGCGTCTGGGGTACAGCCAATGGCCTCAGTTATGGGATCTGGACCAACGGAGACGGCGGGACCATCACCATCTTCCCCGACGTGCGTGCGTTCAGTGCATCGTGGGACAACAGCCTGAATTTCTTGGCTCATCTCGGTTTGGATTTCCGCGGGGCCAACGCCAAGCCGTACGCCGAGCACGGAACGATCATCGCCGACTTCGTCGAGGAGAAGCACGGCGATGCCGGCAGCTTCTCGATGATTGGGATCTACGGGTGGATGCACGACCCGTGTATCGAATGGTACATAAACGAAGACTCGTTCGGTCGTTTGTGGGGTTCCGGCGATGTCACAGCCACCATCGATGGGGCCACGTACTTCATGTCCAGCGCCGAGACGACCGGGACCGATGGCGCCAATGCCTGCGAATCCGGGCATACGGGCCCCTGGACTCAGATCCGCAGCACTCGGCAGACGGCTCGTCAATGTGGGACCGTCACCGTGAGCGACCACTTCAAGGCGTGGGAGGCCCAGGGCTGGACCCTGGGGAACCTGACTTCAGTTCACATCAACGTGGAAGTCGGGGGTGGTGTCGGCAGCATCGACTTCCCGGTGGCCAACGTAACGACCAGCAACTGAGCCCGCTGCTTGCTCCGCCCTGCCCCCTACTGTTCACACACCAGTCGAACGCCTCGACGTAGCCGATCCGCGCGGGACGCTGGAAGGCTGCGATGCCGTCCAGTGCGAAACGCCTGCTGCGGTAGCAAGAGTCTGCTCGTTGGACGGCATCGTCGTCCAGCCGGTCGGGCACCGGGGGTTCGAGTTCCGCCGGAGCGGAAGCAACCAGGATGCGCAGTCAGGAAAGGAAGAGCTCGGGTTCGTGTCGCTCTCGACAACTCGCCGCCAGACGTTCCGCGATGGAGCGAACGACGGCGGAGTCAAAGAAGAGGGCCCCCTCCGGACAGCCCCGCACACAGGCATGGCACCGCCTCCCGAGCCGGTAGCCGTGGCGCCATTCCCGCAGGGGACGCCGTAGCTCAACCCGGCGGCCGGACCCCGCAGCTACATGCCCATTGGCACAGCCACCGCCTCCCCCGTTGCCGCGCCCACTCGCCCGCGCCCACTGCGCCACCTCGGTTGCTCACCGTCTGCCGGTTCTCACGCACAGAGCCGTGTGCCAGACGTTGGCATGCGTCCTGCTTGGTCACCCCCGCACATGCACCCCATGGTTCGCGATAGACGGCAGCTGACCTCGTCGGGCTCTCTGACTGTAAGCGGCGCCGAGGCAAAGACGCGGGGACGGTCAGGGACGAGGCTGCGGCCTGGCCCAGGACATCTGCGGCGCGAATCATGGCACAGGTGGCACAGCGGGTGTGAATCGGGGAGACGTGGCACGTGCGCCACACCCGCTGTGCCGCCCCGGTGCGCTGACTAGCAGCGGCGGCGCCGGCGCAGCATCAGGGCGCCGCCCAGCAGCACCGACAGCCAAGCGAGCCCGCCGCGTGTGCTCGTGCGGCTGACGGAGCAGCCCCCTTCGTCTTCGCTGCGGGACTTCGCTGGGGCTTCGGCCTCGGCTTCGGCCGCTGCGCTTGCGGCGTCGGCCGTATCGTCTGGACCAGCGGCATCGGCCTTGCCGGCGTCGTTCTGGCCGGGTGTCGTCGCCCCGGCATCCATAGGGTCAATTGGGCCCGACGCACCCGAGCCGCCGGTCGTCGGACTTTGCGCGCCGTTTCCGCCGGTTGAGGCCGCGCCGCCGCCCTTGCCGCCCGTCGAGGTGGCCGCGGAACCTGTGCCACCGGTCCCCTGCTCGGGATCGGATCCAGCGTCAACCTCGGGGTCCGTGCCAGCGTCAGGCTCGGGGTCCGTCCCCGCATCGCGCTGAGTATCCCGAGGCAGCACCGCGATCCCGTCTGCTAGCTCGCCGACGAGCCGTGATTCGACGCGACGGCTTCGGGCCCACTCGAGCCAGCGTACGTAGCCGAGCAGCAACTGGCCGTCAGCGCCGGGCGTCAGGTTCACGAACCCGTAGTCGCCGGAGAACAGGCGTTCCGGTTCGCTCAGAGCGCCATCCGGGGACACGTTGCGCGACCACATCGCCTTCTTGTCCTCGGCCCACGCGACCACGAACGACGTGCCGTCCCAAGCGATGGCCGGGACGCCCTCGGCGACCGGATCGGCCAGCACGAACGGCTCGGCCCAGCCCTCCGTCCTGTCGAGCAGCCGCCCCATCAGACCCTCGGTGTTGGCCATCGCTGGCCACGCCGAGGTACGCGCCGGTCGAGTACTGCAAGGACACAGGCGTGTCGGTCCCGACCGCCTTGGCGCTCACTGCGAGCGACTGGGCGACCCGACCGAGCTCGGTGGGCGTCGGTCCGGGCGCGGTGCAGGCGAGCGTGCCTGCTGCTGCGAACACGGTCGTCACGAACGAAGCGCGCAGCCAAGCGAACGTGGATGGTCGAAGCATGCCTTTTTGCCTCCCGAGTGCACCGCGGCCGCCACAGGTACGCCGATGCGCTCACACGGGCCAGCGTCGCATCACCGTGGCCCTGGAAGACGAAGACCTCCAGCATAGCGCGCCCGCGCCGCTGGTCCAGCGGCCGCTCGTACGGGTCGGACGGATGCGGCTATCCGCCGTTGTCCAATGTGACCGTCACCCGGTCCGTCGGATAGGTGAAATCCTGGGTCGTGCAGACGGGGTCCTGTACGACCTGGCCTGATCCGGAGTCGACGGTGCTCGAGCCGTAGCACACCTCGACCTGGTAGCTCCCAGGGGTCGCCGGAGCGGAGGTCAGGCACTGATTCTCTGGGTCGATGCTCCACACCTGGCCGTCCCAGGTCAGATTGATCCATCCGCTCTCCGTGCCACCGGTGATGTTGGCGGCCTGGCTGAAGGCTATGCCGCACACGCCGTCGCCGCTGCCGCACCTGGGCACGTCACAGTGGTCGAACAGGTCGACCCGCGCGCCATCCTTCGTGACGTGCAGCCACTCGGGTAGACCGAGGTCGCCCCCCGTTTGTACGTACACGTTTTCGGGAATGTCGGTGATGTACTCGAGCCCGAACGTCACCATGCCTTCGGGGCGGTTGTTGGCCACGATCGTGCCCGTGAACACAGTCCCAGCGACCCCGATTTCAACGTCGACCATGTCCACGCTGACGCCGACATGAGCAGCGAAGTCGACGCAGCCGATCGAGCTCGCGGTGTCGACATTGCCCTGATAGTCCCAGTCCGTGTCGGTGCATGGACCGTCGGTGTCGGTCTCGAGAACCACGTACGGGTTGAAGTAGATCGCGTCCTTGGCCGTGAAGACGTCGCAGAACGCGCCGGGCTTCGTCGCGTCCGTCGCTTCCCATACCAGAGTGGCACACGTGCGCTGGCTCGCGTCGTAGCCGGTGACCGCATAGCGAATCGAGTTGATCGGCAAGCTGTAGAAGACGAGGCTCGATGGATCGAGCACCAAACGGTCCGCTGTGACTGCGCCGCCGCCGGCGCCCGCGTCCGATCCGGTGCTGCCGGCGCCCGATGGGCCGGCTCCGCCCGGCGCCGCGCCCGAGCCGCCGTCCCCGCTGCCGCCCGTGGTGCTCGGTCGCCCTCCTGTGCCGCCGCTGGTGGCCGGCGCGTTGCCGGATCCCCCCGAGCCCGACCTGCCGTCGTTGCCGCCCGTGGCCGCCGGAGCGCCACCGCTCGCCAGAGCGCCACCGCCGCCCTGGGCTCCGCCCGATGCAGACGGCGCCGCGCCGCTCCCGGCTGCGGCGACCATGGACGAGCCTCCCGTGCCGCCCGAGCTCGCTCCGCCGCTCGGTCTGCCGCCGGACGTCGAGGTGTTCTCGACGCCCGCCGAGCCCGCCTGGCCCAGATCCGTGCTCGTGGTGCTGTCGCAGTGACCGTCGACACACGTCAGATTGGCCCCGAGAGCCGTGCACTCGGCGTCGCGCGAGCACTCCGCCGTGCACACCGAGACCGCGCTGCCGTCAGCGCAGCTGGAAAGCGACTCGCAGACGGCCGGACCGTCGAATCCACTGCACGGGGAGCTGCTGTCGCAGGGCTTGGTGCACACGCCGCACAGGCACTCGAGCCCTCCGCAGTCCTCCTTGTTGGAGCAGCGCTTGAGCCAGTGCGTGTTGCTGTCCGTCCCGGAACCCGCCGTTCCTCCGCACGAGGGCGTCAGCACGAGCGCGCCGAACAGAGCGAATCCCAGCGGCAACCAAGCCCTTGTGACCCCGAGACCAGAACGGTTCATTCCTCTCGCCATGTCGCTCACTCCTCGCCGAGCTCCACACTCTGCCCCAGATAGAAAGAAACCCGAGTAGCATGCTCGTCGCTCGGTGGATGTTGGCGGTTGTAGTCCGAGACCTTGTCCCACAGCGCCTGCACCGTCCGCCGCGTCGTGCCGAGCAGCTCGTACACCTCGCGCTCATGCGGGTGTCCCGGCTCGACCGTGAAGGTGAAGGTCGAACCGCCCATCTTGTCCGACAGCGAGGAGCCAGAAAGCCCTTGCCGGAGCTTGGTCGCGATGGCGACTGCCACCGTGCGGAAATGGTCGAGCACGGCCGCCTCCCAGCCATGCTCGGTCCCGAGCGGCAAGACCAGGTTCTGGGAGATCAGCTGTCCGTCCGTCTCCGCGACCCGCCCGCTCGCCAAGAGCTCGTCGAGCGCACGGCTCGCGAGCAGTTCGTCCACGCCCAGCGCCGGTGCCAACTCGCGTCGCGTCGTCGCCTCTTTGCGGAAGATCTTGAGCCAGGCCAGGTTGGCGACACTGTCGAGGCTCTCGGCGTCCATGAGCCTGCCGCGCAGCGACTCGCTGGTCGTCGAGTACACGGCGCGTTCGCCGGAGCCAGTCACGCTCACCAACCCGCTCTTGACGAGATCCTTCAGGACCGAAGCGACCTCGCGTTCGCCGTCTCGGGCAAACCGCGAGGTCACCCGCGCGCGCGTCGGCTGTTCGTTCTCGATGAGCTCCAGAACGGCCTCCCAGAGGGTGCGCTCCCGCACGCTCTCGCTTTCCGCGAGCCGGCGCATCTTCTTCTGGTAGGAGCGCAAAGCCATTCCGAACATGTCCGCGGCCACCTGCTGGCGCACTCCCTGGGCCTCGATCTCGCGGGCCAGCTCGATGAAGACCTGGTCCGCCACGTGCGAGAGCGGCGCGCGTACGCCGGACGCCGTGGAAAGCTGGGCGATCAGCACGGTGGTTTGCCGCACGATACCGTCAATCAACAGCCTCAGATTCACCCGTTGAAGCTACCGTGCTGGTGATGGGCCGGGTAGACGGCAAAAAGTTCGTCAGCGTCGTGCGCCTCCCAGGATGGGTCAGGTTCCGAACGCGGCTGCCAAACGAGCTGGCGGCTCGTCGCAGCCTTCGGTGCTGCGTCTAGCGTGGCGGACCGTTCCCAGCCGGGCCCTGTGGGCTCAAGTGCGCCGACCTCTCCTGGCCCGCGGACAGTGCCAGAGCTGGGGGGCCGGCCCATTTGCAGCTCTTGAACTGTCGCTCTGATCTTGCGACATTGGCAAAACCCAAGAGAGGGGAAGCGACCATGGTTTCTATGCTGTCCAACACGCGATCCGCTGCTCACACTGCCTGCGCAACACGGGTGACCCACAGCCTGGTAGCAGGCGCTTTCGGCTTGGCCGTTCTGGCCTGCGGGAGCGCGCCGCCAGCCAACGCGCCCCCGGTCCAGCCTGCGCCTGCTGCGCAGCCCGCCGCCGCTCCCGCGGCGGCAGAGCCGCCGGTCTCGAGCGAGTCGCCGAGCTCCCCGTCAGAGTCTGCGACCGAGCCCGCCGCTCCGGCAGAGCCGCCCAAGGCTGCCGAGCCGGCGCTGCCGCGTTCGCCCAGGGCCCTTCTCGTGGCCCGCGATGTGGCCTTCCTCGTCGAGTACGACAAGTCCGAGGCAAAGACCAAGGCGGAAGCCGACTGTGAGAAGAAGTCCAAAGGGGATGAGGCGAAGCGCACCGCCTGTGTCGAGAAAGCCAAGAAGAACTTTCTGGCCGATGTCGTGCGCTTCGTGCAAAACGACCAAGGCGCCTGCACCGTCACGATCTACAAGCGAACCGGCGACAACCTGGCGGAGATCTTCCGCGGACCCGTGACACTCACCGACGAGCCGCCGGACAAAGTCCGCGCCGAATTCGCGAAAGGCAAAGGGTCGCGGCCCCTGTTCCGGGGCGCAAAAAGCGGAACCATCCTCGTCCCGGACGACTACAGTATCGAGATCGACGATCCTCTGCTCGGAAAGCTCTACTACTCGGCCAAGATCGGACTGGTGACGGACGGGGACTAGTGCCGCGTTTCATTCGAGATGATGGGATAAGGGGCGTCGGAGCTCGATGCGGCGTCCTCGCCCCGTCCCGCTAGTTGCTCGAGCCTGCCAGCCGCAGATGGACCATGCAAGCGTGGGCCACCTCCGCCTCCTTGAGCATTCCCACGACGTGCCCGTTCTCGTCCGAAATCGGGACTTCGTGCAAACCGTTGGCCTCCATGGTTTCCACGGCCTTGAGCAAGTGGTCCTGGACGCGCACCGATACGGCCGGGCGCATGATGTCTACCGCGTTCACCAGCGGCGCCAGGTGCGGGTCAGAGGCCAGGATGACCAGATCGTCCACGGTGATGATGCCGACCAGTCTGTCCTCGTCGTTCAACACGGGGAAGACGCTCTGATTGGCTGGAAGCGCACTTCGCTGCACTAGATCACCCGCTCCCATCGCCGGCTTGAACGACACGATGGGGCGTTCGAACACGGCGATGTCGCCCAGGGCGACGTGCTTGAGCGCATCCCCCATGTTCTCTCGCCGCATGTGGATCCCGTCCTGGGCCAGCAGCGCCTCGTAGATCGGAACCGGCCGGAAATGGCGAGCGATCACGTAAGCGGACATGTTCGCGATCATGAGCGGCAGGATCAGCCCGTAGCCTCCCGTCATCTCGATGATGATCAGCACAGAGGTGACCGGCGCCCGGATAATCCCGGAGAACACCGCGCCCATTCCGATCAGGGCAAACGCGCCCAGCGATTCGACCGGGTGGTGAAACAGCATCCTGTCGACGAAGCCCGCTGCGCCGCCCAGCATGCCCCCGATGAAAAGAGTCGGGGCGAAGATGCCGCCCGCGCCCCCGGTGCCGTAGGACGCGACCGTCGCGATCAGCTTGAAGACACAGAGGACCACCAGGGTCTTGAAGGCGAGCTTTCCGGCAAGCGCCGAGCCCAGGGTCGCGTAGCCGCCGCCGGTCACGCCGTCGATGCGAAATAGCAGGAACGCGACCACCGCCAGGATCCCGGTGACGGTTCCGCCCACGGCCGGGTGGATCCAGCGAGGAATGCGCTCGAGGCGCTTGAACCGGGCGCGGACCCCGAGCAGTGACTCGGTGAACGCGATGGACACGCCTGCCGCGACGACGCCGAGCGCGGCACACACCAGCAGCGATTGGGCATCGTGCAGCGTGTGTCCCTGCGGAACCCGGAATACGGGTTCTTCGCCCAGCACGCTCCTCTCCACCACGGCAGACAGCGCCGCGGCGATGATCACGCCGGACAGCACCGTTCCATCGAGGTGGCCCACCACTTCTTCGATAGTGAAGGTCACTGCGGCAATGGGCGCGTTGAATGCCGCTGCGATGCCCGCGGCTGCACCGACCGGGAGCAGCCTTCTCAGGTTGTTCTGCGATATGCCGAAGAACCGCCCCAGGGTGCTCGCCAAGCCCGAACAGATGTGCACGGTGGGGCCTTCGCGGCCCAGAGAGGCGCCCGTTCCGATCTGGAAGCTGGAAATCAAGAACTTGCCGACCGAATCACGCAATCTGATTCGACCGCTCAAGCTGGCATACGCAGCCTTGACTTGCGGCACGCCGCTGCCGGCGGCGTTCGGTACCAGGTACGAGAGCAGCGCGCCCGCCATCAGTCCACCGGCCGCAGGCGTGGCGATCGTCCAGCCGATCCAGGCATGGCCCTGGGCGGCCATGGCGCGTTCGATGAACAGATGCCCCAGCAGCCGGATCGTGAGGTGAAAGGCCACCGCAGCCAGGCCGCAGACGGCTCCGAGCGCGATCGTGAGCGCGAACAACAGCTGGCGCTCCGAGAGGACCAGACGCATCTGCGCGGATAGCGAACGCAGGCGCAGCGAGCGCAGTAACGATTGCGTTCGCTCGAGCCAGGTCCTCACGGGACTCGCGCTGTCGTGCTCGATGGCCACGGTGACGTCAGGCGTTCCGCCACCCTGGGTGCCCATCGCTGAACGGCGCGAACCCGAGGTCGATGCGTGGGGCACCCAGGCGGGTTCACCCACGTAGTCCCAGATGCTCCGGCCGTCTACTCCTCTGGGCCGATTTCGTCGGGCTTCCTTGATCGACCGGGTGGAGAGTCGGCCCTGCCGAGGTACACGCCCTCCCCTCATGGGCAGGGAGCACCTGTTCGCCTAGCCGGCTCGCCATTCTGCTCATTCGAGATCCAGCCGCAGCGGCGCTTGTCGAAGCGACGTTCGCATGGGCCTGCTCCTGCCGCAACCGACGCCCCCTACCCATGCACCATCCGTCCGAACTCGTACATCGTCCGCAGTTCCTCTTCGGACAGCGGACCCTTGTCGAGCGCGGCGAGGTTCTCGGCTAGCTCGGCGCGGTTCTTCGGTGCCGTGAGCACGACGTCCACGTGCGGACTGGTCAGGCAGAAACGGTAGCAATCCCCGGCAGTGGGCACCGGCCCTTCCCAGCCGCTCGGACGCCGCAGCAGCTTCCGCCACGAGGTGGCGGTGTAGGCGACGATGGCCGGCGCGCGTTTCGCGAGGTGCGGAAAGACGTCTTGCTCCGCGCCAGGGTGGGCGGCGTTGTAGCGCACCATCAACAGGTCCAGCGGCGAGTCGAGTGCCAGCCGGCCCGCACGCTTGCGATCATGGATCGAGACTCCAATCGCTCGAACCTTGCCTTCTTGTCGAAGCTTCACGAGCTCGCCGAGTGTCGAGTTCGTGAGCGCTGACATGCGTCCTGCCCAGAACAGCTGAAACACGTCGAGGTAGTCGCTGCCCAGGATGCGCAACGCCCGCTCGGCCGCGCGCCGTACCGAACCCCCGAAGTAGCCGAGCAGAGGTCCCGTCGCGATCACGTAGCGTTCGCGGTCTCTGCGTACGACTTGGTGCAGGGCCTCCGTGACGGGCTTGTTGGAGGGATACCAGAGCACGTAGCGGATCGGACCCTCCAGCGCTTCGCTCACGCCGGCCGCGTCGAGCCCCGCGCTCGCCGCCAGCCCTAGGCGAAAGACGGTCTTGCGAAGGGCGGTCACAGGGCGGGTCAGATACGCATCGGTACTCCGGGGCAGCTCGAGACCAGTAGGTTCGCCGCGGTCGGTCATGGGGGCATTATGGAACGCTTGGCCGGGCGTGACTACGTGTGTCGCAGGCGGCGTAGAAACAGCCCTCGCTTCGACGGATGCGAGGTACTACGCTCGGCTGCGTGCTTCTGGTCGTCGATATCGGCAACACGAACGTTGTCTGCGGGCTCTACCAAGACAGGGCGCTCTGCCATGCCTTTCGAGCCTCGACCAGGACTGGTGGCACCTCGGACGAGTACGCGGTCATGCTCCGGCAGATGATGGATCTGCACGGCGTACGGAGCGGCAGCATCGATGCCGCCATCGTGGCCAGCGTCGTGCCGCCGGTTACGGACGCGTTGGTCGGGGCGATCCGCCAGGGCTTTCACACCGATCCGCTCATCGTCGGGCCCGGGCTCAAGACCGGCATCTCGGTCCTGTACGACAATCCGCGCGACGTCGGCGCTGACCGTATCGTGAACGCCGTGGCGGCGTACGATCGTGTGCACGCGGGCGTGATCGTCGTCGACTTCGGCACCGCGACGACCTTCGACTGCATTTCGCCGCAGGGCGAGTACCTGGGTGGAGTCATCGTTCCAGGAGTCCAGCTGAGCCTCGACGCGCTGCTCGTGCGCGCGGCCAGACTGACTCGCGTCGAGCTCGCGGAACCGCCGCGCGTGGTCGGCCGCAACACGACGCATGCGCTGCAGTCCGGCGTGGTGCACGGCTACTGTTCGCTCGTCGATGGCCTGGTACAGAAACTCAAGCGTGAGCTCGGCTTTCCCTGCGAGGTCATCGCCACCGGCGGACTGGCCCAGCTCATTGCCAAGCACTCCACGACGGTCGGCAGCGTGGACATCAACCTGACGCTCGAGGGCCTGCGGCTGCTCTATGAGCGCAACGCTCGGAGCGAATGCGGCTCCGTGCGGCCACGCGGAGAGCGGACCCCGTGAGCCGCGGGTTGTGCTTCGCCGGGGTCGGCATGGCGCACGGCGGACGTGAGCTTCTGGGTGATGTGGAGCTGAGCGTTGTCCCCGGCGAGTTCGTTGCGTTGGTGGGGCCGAACGGTGCAGGAAAGACGACGTTGCTCAAGACCGCTGCCGGCCTCGTGCGCCCGACGCGCGGGCTCGTGACACTCGATGGGCGAGCCCTGGCCGCGCTGTCGCCCAAAGCGCGCGCCGCGGCCGTCGCTTGGCTTCCCCAGCAGGCTCTGGTAGAGGAGCTCCTGTGTGCGGATGACGTCGTCTCGACCGCGCGCTACCGCTTCGACGAGAGCCATGCTCACACCAGGCGCAAGGCTCGGGAGGCGCTCAGAGCGGTGGGCGCCGAGCACCTCGCCGAGCGCTGGGTGCCGACGCTGTCGGGCGGGGAGAACCAGCGCATTGCGCTCGCGACGCTGCTCGCCCAAGAGGCGCCGCTGCTCTTGGTGGACGAGCCAGCGAACCATCTCGATCCGGCCCAGCAGATCCGCATTTACGAGCTGCTCGGCGAACTCTGGTGCCGAGGTCTCGGCATCCTCTGCGTCACCCACGATATCAACCTGCTCAGGTTCCTTGCAGGCGCCCGCGCGCCTCGCGTGATCGGACTGGACCGGGGGAGCATCCGATTCGACCTCGGCTACGACGCACCGGAGCTCGCGACCGAGCTCGGCCGCCTTTTCGGAGTCGAGGTACAGCCCGTCGGCTCTGCTGACCGAAGGGTGTTCCTGGCGCACCCTCTCGGACGGTCCGGTGCTCGAGAGCCGGTCACACCATGAATCGACGCGCGCCAGCCGTAGCTCTCGTTTGCGTCGTCGCGCTGGTCGTTGCGCCCTTCGTCGGCGCCTTGCCGGCCGGCGAGACCGGTGACTTCGTCCTGTGGCAACTTCGGATCCCTCGCCTGCTCACCGGCGTGCTCGTCGGTGGCACGCTTTCGCTGGTCGGTGCCGCCTTTCAGGCCCTGTTCGCCAACCCACTGACCGCTCCGAGTACGATCGGCACCACGGCTGGCGCCACCTTGGGCGCGCTCGCGGCTCTCGTGCTCGGCATAGCCGCGAGCGCCTCTGGATTGCCGACGGTGACCCTGGCCGCCTTCATCGGTGGCGCGGCAGCGAGCTTCGCCGTGGCGGCCTTGGCCGTCTCCGGTCGAGCCCGGATGAACGACGTGCTGCTCGGCGGTATCGCGGTCACGCTGGCTGCGAGCGCCTTGGCCAGCATGCTGCAAGCGTTCGCCGGGGATCGCGCGTTGTTCAGGGCCACGCAGTGGTCGCTCGGTCATTTGCCCCAGGTGGGCTACTCGGGCATCCTCACGATGTTGCCCTTCGTGGCTATCGGTTCGATAGCCATCTTCGGGAGCCGTCGTGGCCTGCAGGCTCTGGTCGGCGGGGCCGAGCGTGCACAAACCCAGGGCGTGCACGTGCGCCGGCTGCGCACGGTCATCCTCGCTTTCGGCTCCTTGGGCGTGTCCGCGTGCGTCGCCGTCTGTGGTCCCATCGCGTTCGTGGGCTTGCTCGTTCCGAACCTGGTGCGGCTCGTGATGGGTGCGTCGCTGCGCTGGCTCCTTCCGTTCTCCTGGCTGGTGGGCGCCGCGTTCTTGGTGACGTGCGACGTGGTGGCGCGGCTCGCCTTGCCCGGGCGCGAAATGCCGGTCGGCGTCATCACCGCCGGGCTCGGCGCGCCGGCGTTGATGCTGCTGGTGCTACGGAGGCGAGAGTAGTTGAGCCCGGCCCGAAGTCCGAATTACAGAGCGTGCCAATGCCGCTCCCTGCCGCCCTCACTGAAAAACCAGGAATCGTCATGTCGAGCACAGGAGCCCTGGTCTGCGAGCCGACTAGCTGCTAGTCCTAGGTTGACTTTCATCCAGGCCCGCCCGGCAGGCTCGAGCCGATGGTGCAGGCTGCCGACGACCCGAGCGGAGCGTACGTCACCCGTGAGCACCCAGCGCGCGCGCAGCCATCGCCAGCGGCCGCGAGCGAAGGGCGTGGCGGCGGGCGAGCAGCCTAGCGCAACCCAGGCTGTGCCCGGCGGCGAGTCACCCGACCAGCGAATGGCTTCCTCCCCAACACACATCGACCTATCCAAAGCGCGCCGCGAATCCACGCCTCGCCGTCGCTCGAGAACGAGGGCGGACAGGCCCCTGTACACGGTCGAGCCTGCGCCGCCCGAAGCCGTGCCGCCCTCTGCGCCTGAGACGGTCGCCGACGACGCAGCACCCGCTCGCGTCGCACCCAAGACGTATGCCGTCGAGCTGGACGAGGTCCGAGTGGATCCGGACGCGGCGAAGGTCGTGCGCAGGTTGACCCGATATGGCCACGAGGGCTACCTCGTTGGAGGCTGCGTTCGTGACCTTCTGCTCGGACGCGCTCCCAAGGACTTCGACGTGGCCACGAGCGCGCGACCCGACGACGTTCGCCGGTTGTTCCGCAACTCGCGTATCATCGGTCGGCGTTTCAAGCTCGTGCACGTGTTGTTCGGCGGGAACAAGGTCATCGAAACGGCGACGTTTCGCCGCAACCCGCAGCCCGAGGACGAACGCGGCGGCGACCTGCTGATACGGCAGGACAACGTTTTCGGCGAAGCGCACGAAGACGCTCTGCGGCGCGATTTCACGATCAACGGTCTATTCTACGACCTCGAGAAGAAGCTCGTCCTCGATTGGGTCGGTGGCATGCCGGACATCGAGTGTCGCACCGTGCGTACCATCGGCGATCCGGTCGTGCGTTTCCTCGAAGACCCGGTACGCATCCTGCGTGCCATCAAGTTCGCTGCACGTCTGGATCTCGGGGTGGCGCCGGATCTGTACGATGCCATCGTGCAGTGTCGGGGGTCGCTCGCCATGGCGGCCCGCCCGCGGCTGTTCGAAGAGCTGATGAGGCTGATGCGCGGCGGTGCTTCCCACCGCTCGATCTGGCTTGCCTGGGAGACCGGCGTGCTCGACGTGGTGCTTCCGGAGCTCGCCGCGTACCTTTCCGATCAGGCGGACAGCGACGGGCTGGTGTGGAAGATGCTCTCGGCGGTCGATCGCCACACGCAAGAGCGCGACGCACCGCTGGAGGACGTGGTGCTCTGCGCAGTCTTGCTGCTCGAGCCCATGCGCGAGGCTTGCTCCGGGACAGCGGACCGCGTCGGCACGGCTTTCGAATTCCTCGAACCGGTCGTCGACCGACTCAACGTTCCGCGCCGCATCGCAGACGCCATACGCCGCATCGTGGCCATGATGCCGCGCCTGCTGGATGGCAAGTCCGGCAAATTCCGCCGCACGCCGGTCTACCTCGCGGCGCGTGAAGTGATGTCGCTCTACGAGGATGCCACGGGCGGCGCTCCCCTCACGCAGCGGCTCGATGCGGTCCCGCCGGCCAAACCAGCAGGGCGCAAGAGGACGCGGCGGGGGCAGTAGCTTGAGTCCTTTGGGCGCTCCTGCGTTGAGGTCGAACGGGAACGGCCGGAGCCGGTCGACGGCCGTGCCTTGCTCGTGCCGAACGGTCGCGCTCGCGACACTCGTGGCGCTTGCGCTGGCATGCTCCCGAAGTGATCGAGACACTCGCCCGTCCGATGGGACCCAACCGGCAGCGGGTCCCTCCAGCCCGCCACCCCGGACACCTGAGCCAGACCATCGCCCCTACCCGTGCACGAAGGACGCGGACTGCCCATCCCTCGCGTGCGGTCCGTGTACGCCGGGGGAGTTCGTCCTGAACCAAGGCGTGAAGGAATGCGCGGTCAATCCCTGCCTCGACGCTCGCGCGGTGTGCGGGCCCAACAAGCTATGCATCGTCAACGCCGAAGCCAGGAAGAACCCCCTGGTCTGGTGCCGAGCGTGCTTCGACCTTGAATTCGACAAGGCCAGGCTCTGCGCGAGGGCCCAAGGCGATGGTGGTGTGGCCGAATGCGAGAAGGCAATCGATGCCGCAGCGAGGAGCTGCGACCAAGACGAGTGCGCCCAGGCTCGTCTGGCCATCGAAGGCGACCCGTCACCCTTGAAACGGGTCGAGCAGAGGCGGCGCCAACTGCAGCAAGAGCGGCTCAAGAGGTACAACGAGACGCGAGACGGGTTCGATAGAGCCGCGAAGCACTGAATGAAGTGGCCCTGTAGCTTCGAACGGCCCGCGGTCCCAGGGCATTCTGCCGCCCAGTGCTCGTGGGGCCCACAACACCCTGGCCTTTCCGAGAGAAGCGTGTTTCGCTGCGAGACTGGATCTGCCGTGCGAGAGCTGAAGATGAACTCGATTGCCACTCGAATGATGGTGTCTGGGGTAGTTGCGGCTGTGGTGGGCGTCGCCTGTCGGGGCAGCGAGAACCCGGGCCGCGACGACGCCGATGGTAGCCGAGCCAGGACCGGTGTCGCCGGGAGCGCTGGTGCCGTCGGGGCGGGCGGCTCGCTCGCCGGCGTTGCCGGCTGGATCTCCGGCTCTGGCGGCAGGAACCGAGACGGGGCAGCGGGCGCCGGGGCTTCCATCGGCGCTACGGGCGCCGGCGGCACCGCGGCAGCGCCAAGCAAGACCTGGCTCGATCCTGCGACGGGTCTCGTCTGGGAGGTCTCGCCCGAGATGCCGGCGAGCGGCAATTGGTACTCCTTCGCAACGGCGAAGTCGTACTGCGCGGAGCTCGGACTTGCCGGCTTCGACGACTGGAGGCTCCCGACGATCGAGGAGCTCCGAAGTCTCATCCTCGGCTGCCCCAGTACTCAAGTGAATGGGTCCTGTCGTGTGACGGAGGACTGCACGACGCCCCCGTACGCGTCGCCCAATAGCTGCTGGAGCGAGTCGAGTTGCCTAGGCTGCGAATGGACGTCGACCGAGGGGTGTCGCTGGCCGGCGGAGCTGCAAGGCCCCTGCGCCGCGTACTACTCGAGTACCACCGCACACCTCGTAGACTACGACATAGGCGATCCTTGGATGGTCCATTTCCTGCTGGGCACGCTTGACACGCGCGAAGACTGGGCAACGGATCCACAAGACTGGGGCCGGTACCTGCTCGTCCGCTGTGTCCGCGATCCAAACGCACCCCCGCCTCCCGCCGGCGAGGGAGGCGCGGCAGGAGCAGGGGGAGCCGCGGGCGGAGACAGCGGGAGCGGCGGAGCGCCCAGCGGAGTCGCAGGCGCGGCGGGCACGGCCGGGGCGGAGGACACGCAATGGGCATACTGTGGCGACGGCGTGCTCGATCGTGAGACCGAAACCTGCGACGATGGCAACCCGGTTCCTGGTGACGGCTGCGCGGGCGACTGCACGATCGAGGCGGGTTGGATCTGCACGGTGCCGGGGGACGCCTGCATCCTCGCGGACCTCTGCGGAAACGGCGACCTCGATCCAGCCGAGGCCTGCGACGATGACAATGCGGCAAGCGGTGACGGGTGCTCCGCCAACTGCCGCTACGTCGAGGCTGGATATTCATGCGATGTGCCCGGCGACGCCTGTACAGGATCGCTGGCTGCGTCCTGCGGCGACGGCGAGGTGCAGGCGGAAGCGGGGGAACTCTGCGACGACGGCGTGAACGACGGTAGCGTCGAGTGTGCACCAGGATGCGTATACGGACCCCGCTGCGATGACGGGATTGTCGACCCCGGAGAGGAATGCGATGACGGCGTCAACGCCAGCGAGGACAGCTACGGTCACTGCACCCCCGATTGTCGTATGGGTCCGTACTGCGGGGATGGCATCGTGAACGGTGCTTCCGAGCATTGCGACAACGGAGCGAACGACACGGTCGAATACGGGGAACGTACGGGGTGCGCTCCCGGTTGCCGACTTCCCCCCGCGTGCGGCGACGGGGTCTTGCAGGCCGAGTACGGCGAGGAGTGTGACGAAGGGTATTGGACCGAGCCCGTCAACTGCACCGAGGACTGTCGAGTGATCGGATAGCACTGCCGTTGTTGGCTTCCTATTCGTCGAGGTCGAGCTGGTGGCGGTGCCTCCTCGGGCAACTGGGGCGGTAGGGGAGGGCGCGTCGGGGTGGCGCACGCCATGGCAGGCGCGCGTGGCCGCCCTGCCGGTTTTCTGGTATCCCAGCGTGCATGCGATGCCTGGTTCGCACTGTGTCTGCCGTCGTTCTCGCTGGCGGAGCAGCGATCGTCGGGAGCGGTTGCGGTGGGTCCCTGGTCCGTGGGTACGGGCAAAAGAGGAGGCGTGCCCTGGATCGTACCGGTCCAGAAGAGGGGCGACGCCTCGACAAGGGATGCGCGTGTTGCCCTGCCGCGCCGACCGCGAGCAGCGACGCGACCGCGGTACGGAAACGGACTGCACCCTCAAAGGGCAGCGTTGGCCAGGAGCTCGATTTGGCGTGCGGTGTTCTTGCGGACGTCGTACTCGGCGAAGACCAGGTCGCGGCCAGCGCGTCCCATGGGCGCCGCCCGTTCGTCCGCGGACGACAGTTCCTCGAGAGCATCGGCCAACCCGGACGCGTCGCCTGGTCGCACCAACAGGCCCGTCTCGCCAGGGAGCACGACCTCCGGGATCCCGGAGAGCTCGCTGGCGACCACCGGTCGTGCCATGGCCATCGCCTCGAGGATCACGTTGGGAATACCGTCGACATTCCCATCGGCCGCGCGCACCGAAGGCGCCACCAATCCTCGCGATCGTCGAAGCTCGTCCCAGACCGGTCGGGACGGCGCGTGCCCGGGCAGATCCACCTGGCCCTGTAGGCCAAGCGTTCGCGTTCGGCGCTCGAGCGCGGCGCGCTCCGGACCGTCGCCGAGAATCGTAACCTGGACCTTCTTGCCCCGCCTGCGCAGCAGCTCGACAGCGTCGATGAGGTGCACGAACCCCTTCTTCTTCACCAGCCTCCCCACCGCGAGCCAGCGGGGACGTTCTGCCGGAGGAAGCGGTGCGACGGCGGGCAGCCGAGTGAGATCCAGTCCGTGCCGTACGAGGTGCACGCGGTTCGCATGCGGGCCAGCCTCCTGTCGCAGATGCCTGGCGTTGTTCTCCGTGCAGGTCAACGCGACGCTGGCGGCCGCGATCTTGCTGCCCAGGGCATTGGCATCCGACCAGATGTCGACGGCATGGAAGGTCACTCCGAAGGGGATCTCGAGCAGCCACGCCAATGCCATCGCAAGCTCGGCCTGGTAGGCCCCGAAGTGGGCGTGCAGGTAGCGGGTGCCCTCCTGCTCGAGGCGTGGAGCGATGTCTGCAGCCAAGCTCACCATGGCGAGCCCTCGAAGCCGATGCCAGGGGCTGCGGTGGGGCAGCGCGAGCATCCTGTCGATGGCCCGACGGAACCTCCACCCGGACCGCAGTCCTCTCGCCGAGCCGCGCGTGGCGGTGAGCACCGGGTGGCCCAGCCACAGCGTCCGATGGAGCAGCGGCGAGAGCTCCGGTCCGGGATCGACGGCGCGCCGTCTGACCGCGACCAGGCGGACCGGAAGGCCCCGACGCGCCATCTCCAGCATCTCGCGATGAATGAAGGTCTGTGTCGGCTCGGGGAAGCCCCAGAGCAGGAACCGGGTCCCTCCCAGCACCTCGTAGGCGGAAACGCTCATGGCCCTGGCCCTGCCGTTCCTCACCGAGACGGGAAGTCCGTGGGCACGGCACGTGGCCACCCGCGGATCGACCGTCCCGGCGGACGGTGCTCGTGGACGGGATGCGCCGCCGGCGTGGAGCTCACGCGCCATGGGACCCGAACGGGAGTGTCCCACCCGGCGGCCTGGCCTCGATGCGCAGCGTGTGCCCGTGCCGCGCGTGCACGAAGGCTAGCGGGGCTCCGGCGTATCAGTCAGTACGACCTATCAGGCCGAAGCATGACTCGTCGGGCTGGGGCGGAACCCCGCTAGGCTTCAGTTCGAGTTGACCTCGACCCGCAGCAGCTTGCGCCCAATGAAAAGGTAGTCGCCGTGCGCGAGCGGCTGCTCGGATTTGAGCCTGATGTAGGTGCCGTTCAGGCTGTCGTGGTCCGTCAGCGTGTAGCGGCCGTCCTTTTCTTCGATGGTGGCGTGGTGCGGTGAGACGTATACGTCGGTCGTGAAGTTCAGCTCGCAGTCTTCCCTTCCGATGCGCAGGCTATTGCCCTTGGCAGCTACCGAGATACCGTAGGCGCCGTTGTCGAGCAACTGCACGACACGGAACGGACTCGGGTGCTTCGGTGAAGAGTAGAAGTACGTCCCGTCGGCATCGGCGTTGTCCGACGGTCTCGGCGTCGGCTCGAGCCGCACCAGCTGCTCGCCGAACAGGATCGAGTCACCGGGCTTGACCTCCACGCTACCGCGCACGCGGTAGTAGACTCCATTGAGCGACTCCTCGTCGCGCACGACCAACCGGCCGCCGCGGTAGAACAGGTTGGCGTGCCGCGCCGATATGAACGGATCGTCGGGGAACTCGATCTGCCCGCTCCGCCCGACGATGTGCTGGTCGGCCTTCAAGTGATAGCTCAGCCCATCCATGCCGTCGCCGCGGATGAGCAGCAGGCGCACCTTGCCCGGGTCCTGCATGTCGCTGAAGAAATGTACGCGAGGGTTGAGCACTTCTTCCGGTACGCCAGTGCCGCAGCGGCCGCAGAACTTGTGCCCACTGGGCACGGGCGTCATGCAAGACGGGCATACGTAGTGCTTCGCTTGTTCCATCGAATCCTCCTCGGGCGGCAGAACTTGCTGGCCGGGCCGAGCACGCGTGAGCGTCCATCAAATCCTCGGGAATGGGAACGGTGTTTGTGAGCCCTCGACAGCTGCTTGTCCGCTCCGCACCCTGGGCGTGGGCCAAACGCGCCCGACTCACTGGCCGGTCTTCGGGGGCAGACCACGCCCGGCGGGAGACCCGCGGCGTCCGTACCACGACTACTGCACGAACATCAGTCGGTTTTCCTGGTCGCGCAGCCCAGCTTTGCTCCAAAGCCGGAACATGACCGACTCCCTGCAGCTGCTGTGTGGCACCGGGCCAAAGTCCCGCGAGTCGTAGGGAAACAGGCGATTGTCGCTGACCAGGAACACGTCTCCCTCCGCGACTTCGACCTCCTGGTCCAATGGGGGCAGGGCAGCCTTGGTCGCGTCGCCTCGCATATGGAGCACTCCCTCGAGGACCACTGTCTGGCAGCGCTGCTCGACGGTTTCGCTCGTGCGCGGGTCGCTGACCTCGAAAGTCCGGCTCGGGCAGCTGCGTTCGGACCGTTCGGGCCTGTCGTTCACGAGGAGTTCCGTGCGGGTCAGTCTCACCTTGTCGCCCGCCTCCCCGACGATCCGTGCCACCACCATGTGATCAGGAGCCCCAGGTTCAGGACACACGACCAGGTCTCCGACGCCCGGTTTTGTGGCTCGCCACAAGAGTACGGTGTCTCCGCCCCGCAGTGTTGGCGTGACGGATGCTTGGAGCCATGGGTCATCCTCGGGAATCGTCCACCAACGTAGCGCGACGAGGCGCAGGATCCCGACGACCGATCCGAGCGCCACTGCCGTCCAGAACAGAAAGCGCAACAACGGGCGCATCGTTGGGTCAGGTTAGCCGATCCCGGCGAACGGCTGCGAGGAGGAATCGAAGCGACCCAATCCTGCTCAATGCCCATGTCAGGCCGGAGGGTCGCCCTGCACCCGAGCGCAGAGGAAAGGGCCCAGCTGCGTGGAATCGAGTAAGCTCCGGTCTGATGGACTCGGAGCCCACCGTCGGACGCGGACGCCCCATGGGGCGTCATATCCTGTTCGATGCGTTCGCGTCCGGCGGTATGGCCACCGTGCACTTCGGACGCATGGTGGGACCGGCGGGATTTGCCCGCCTCGTGGCTGTCAAGCGGCTTCATCCGCAGTACGCCGGCTCCCCGGAGTTCGTCCGGATGCTGCTCGACGAGGCACGTCTGACCGGCCGAATCCGTCATCCCAACGTCGTGCCGACCCTCGACGTGGTCTTGCAGGACCGGGAGGTCTTCCTCGTCATGGAATACGTCCACGGCGAATCGTTCGCTCGCCTGCTGAAGGCGCGCAAGGAGCCCCCTCTGCCCGAGATCGTCACGGCCCTGGTTTCGCAGGTGCTGCTGGGTCTGCATTCCGCTCACGAAACACGAAGCAAGGGTGGCGAGCCGCTGGGCATCGTCCATCGCGACGCAACCCCTCACAACGTGATGGTCGATAGCGAGGGTCTGGCCCGCATCATCGACTTCGGTGTGGCCAAGGCACGCGACCTCGTTCAGGACAGCACGGGCGAGGGCCGGCTCAAGGGCAAGGTCAGCTACATGGCGCCCGAGCAGCTGCAGGACGGGCGCTGCGACCACCGCGTCGATATCTACGCCGCCGGGGTGGTGCTGTGGGAGGGTATCACACGTAAGCATTTGTTCACCCGCGAGACACCGGGTGCAACCATGAACGCGGTGCTCAAGGGCGAGGTGCGGCAGCTTTCGGAGATGCGTCCGGGACTACCGCCCGAGCTCGACGAGATCGTCGCCAGGGCGCTCGCACCAGAGCCGGACGACCGCTTTCCGACAGCGCTGGCCATGGCAGAGGCCGTCACCGCGGCGCTGCCTCCGGCGACTCAGCTTACCGTGGCTCGCTGGGTGCAGGACGTGGCCGGCGAGGAGCTCGAGGCGCGCCGGCGCATGCTCGAAGCCGTCGAGAGCGAAATGGAATTCGACCTCGACGAGATCCGCAAATCCGTCGACCGGGTGCTCATGGCGCGGGATGCCCCGTCTCGACCGCGCGCGAGCGCGCCACTCAGCGCACTCGAGCCCGCGGCTGCCTCCCAACAACGGCGCGACGCTGCCCAAGGGACGGCCGAGGCGCTCCCAAAGCGCGAACACGGATCGCGGAGGCCTCCGTTGGACGCGACGGGCAGTGCGACGACCGACCCGGATGGCTCCTCGCCGGCGAGCACGCTGTCCCCACGGGCCGGGCGAGGTGCATCGAGGGCCACTTGGATCTGGGCCGTGCTCGCCATTATCGGCTTTGGTGCGTTCGGCGCCGTGTTGGCGCTGCCCGGCCGAAGCGTCGTTCCGAGGCTCGGCATCGGCATCGTGCCAGGCATGCGCAGCCCGCTCGGCGATCCGGTGGGGCGCATCGAGAAGGGTGCAAGCGCCCCGCAGCCGCCGGCGAACGCTTCGGCCACGGCCGCGGACCCGCACGACGCGGGCGTGGATTCTGGCAAGCCACGCGTACGCGGCGCTTCGCGCGCAATGGCCTTCGATGCTCGCAAAGACCCAAAGTCACCGACGGTATCCTGCGAGCCGCCGTGGGTGATCGACGCCAAGGGGCGAAAGCACTTCAAGCCCGAGTGCTACTGACGGCCATCAACAGCGTCTCTTCACGGCACCAGCACCAACTTGCCCACCGTTTGCCCCGACTCGAGATCCGAGTGCGCACGGCCGACCTCGGCTAGCGGATACGTCGCGATGGGCGGCGCGGGTAGCGCGCCTTCTCTCTCCCAGCCGAGCAGCTGTGTCATGGCCTCGGCAAGCAGCTCCTGCTGTTCGAACAGGTACGATAGGTTGAAGGCGCTCACCGTCAGGTTTCTGTCGATCATGCGGATCGGGTTGAAGCGGGGCATGCGGAGGTAGTGATAGGCGAGCCGCCACCAACGCACGGGCCTGCCGGCTTTGGGAAGCATGGACGCGAGCCCGAAGACGACGAGTCGCCCCGTAGGGCGCAGACAGCGATAGCTGCCCTTCATCGTGGCCGCGCCGCTCGACTCGAGCACGATGTCGTAGCCCTTCGGAGCGAGCCGCCTGGCCTCGGCCCACGTGTCTTGCGAGCTTCGGTCGATGACGGCGACCGCGCCCGAGGCCAGCGCTGGGTCGACCTTGTGACTCGAGCCGACCACGCCGACAGCCTCCATCCCGAGCCGCTTGCAGATACCGAGCGCTGCCAGCCCCACGCCGCCGGCAGCCGTGTGCACCAGAACCCTGAAGCCTGTGCGAGGCCGGCACAGCTCGCACAACGCATACCACGCTGTCAAGTGGACCGTCGGGAAGCTCGCCCCGCGCGGCATGGACCATTCGGCGGGCAGAGGAAACAGGTGTCTGGGCTGGGTGACCACGTGGCTCGCGTAGCCGCCAAAACGCGTCACGCCGAACACCCGGTCCCCCACCGTGGACGAATCGACGCCGTCGCCGACGGCCGCGACCGTCCCGGCGAACTCGAATCCGGGCGTGATCGGCCAGCCCACGTAGCGGGCGGCCGAAGAGTAGAGCCCCATGCGGACGACGCAATCGGCGTAGTTGACGCCGACCCCCTGGGTCGCGACGACGACTTGACCCGGACCGGGTGAAGGTGTCGGCTCTTCGACGAGCTCGAGCCGGTGGTACCCTCCGGGCTTGCGGATCAAAACCCGCTGCACGGCCTGGACGCTACGACGAACGCGGACCGATAGCCAATGGGAAAGGACGCCGGTCGGGGGCGGCGAAAAACCCATCGCTTCAATCGAAACGCGGCACTAGACTGGACGCCTTTCTGCCGCCCCGTCATGTTCAAGGCCATCTATCACTGGATCGATCGCAACATCCTAGCCATCGGACGCGAAATGCGGCTCAGCTATCTGCCGCCGCTGATGGTCTACATGGCGGCCGGGATCTCCGGCCTCACCGCGATTGTGGGCACGTTCTTCGTCAAGGACTACCTCGGCCTGTCCGCCCAGTACCTGGCAGCGCTCGGCTTTTGGGTGACCATCCCGTGGAACCTGAAGATGCCGATCGGGCACCTGGTCGACCTCATCTGGCGCCGCAAGGGCCTGCTCGTCTACTTCGGTGCAGGACTGATCGCCGTGAGCCTGCTCATCATGGTCGGGCTGGTCGGCGACCGCAGCGCCATGACGGCCTTCATGCCTGCCGAAACCTGGTACGTGCTGAGCGCCGTGCTGGCGCCCGTGGGCTACGTCGTCCAGGATGCCGTTGCGGATGCCATGACGGTCGAGGCGGTTCCCCGCGCGGACGCGCAGGGCCGTGCGCTCAGCGCCGAGGAGCGCAAGCCGATGCACACGACCGTGCAGACGCTGGGGCGCGTCGCCATCATCGGAGGCAGTGTTCTGATCGCTGTCATCAACCTCGTGATGTTCTCGGGCGTCGAGCAGCTCCCGAAGCCGGAGGTCGTACGCATCTACCGCAACGTCTACCTCATGGCGCTGGCGATCCCCGTGATATCCGTCGCCGGCGTCGTGCTGGCCTCGGTGCTCAACGTCCGCGAGAGAAAGCGGCTCGTGGCTCAGGGAGTGGAGCGCGCGCAACTCGCGGAGATGATGCTCGATCGTACCGAGAAGACTCCGCCGAATTGGTGGATCCTCGGGGGCGGCATGGCCTTCGTCGCGTTCACGCTCGTGCTCGGGCTGGTCGACATCCCCTACAACCAGGAGATCATCTTCGCGGGGTCGCTCGCCATTCTCGCTTTCCTCATCCACAAGCTCACCGGCGAGCTCGAGCCCGAGGCCCGAGCGACGCTGATCGGCACGGCCGTCGTCATCTTCGCGTTTCGTGCGATACCCTCAGCAGGTCCCGGTGCGACCTGGTGGATGATCGACCAGCTCGGCTTCGACGAGCACTTCCAGTCGCAGTTGTCGCTCATCGGGAGCGGCCTGACCCTGGCGGGGCTGTTCATCTTCCGCCGCTTCATGGCGGAGCGGTCGATCACGCACGTGGTCTTGGTCCTGACGGTTTGCGAGTTCCTGCTCGCCTTGCCCATCACCGGGATGTACTACGGTCTGCACCAGTGGACGGCGGCGCACACCGGCGGCGTGGTCGATGCGCGGTTCATCGCGATCGTCGATACCACGCTCGAATCGCCGCTCGGACAGGTGTCGATGGTGCCGATGCTCGCCTGGATCGCGAACAGCGCGCCCTCTCGACTCAAGGCCACCTACTTCGCGGTCATGGCGTCGTTCGCCAACCTCTCGCTGTCACTCGCGCAGCTCGGTACCAAGTACCTGAACCAGGTGTTCGTGGTCACGCGCGAGGTAAGGGACCACGCCACGGGCAAGCTCGTCGAGGCTGCCAACTACTCGGAGCTCGGGACGCTGTTCGTCACGCAGCTCGGCCTCATGCTCCTCTTGCCGCTCGGAGCGATCGCCGTCGTACGGCTCGGCAGGGCCAGAACGATGTAGCGGCCGGACCAGCCGGGGCGGTCAGGCTGCCGGTTGCGGCTTGTCCGGAGTCGGCGAAGCCTGGCTCTGTTCGTCATCGACGACGACGCGGTTGCGACCGCCTTGCTTGGCGCGGTACAAGCAGGCGTCGGCGCGGCTCACGATACTGGAGAGCGCGTTGCGGCATCCCGGTCCGGTTGCCGTGGCCACACCGAAGCTCGCCGTGACGTGGACCGTCCCGGCCGGAGTCGGAACGGCTTGCTCGCAGAGGACTCGTCGAAGACGTTCGGCGACCACCAGCGCCCCGCCCGAATCGGTGGCCGGCAGGATGCACAGAAACTCCTCACCGCCGTAGCGCCCAATCACGTCGCTCACCCGCAGCGAGTCTTTGAGGCTCCTGCCGACCATGGCCAGGACCGCGTCCCCGGTCTGGTGCCCCCAGGTGTCGTTGACGGCCTTGAAATGATCGACGTCGAGCAGCGCGACGCTGAGCGGCTTGGCGTCACGATCCGCTCGCGCCAGATCCCGGCGCAGTGCTTCTTCGAGGGCGCGTCGATTGAGCACCGAGGTGAGCTCGTCGGTGGACGCGAGCCGCTCGAGCCGGTCGTTGGCTCGCCTCAGCTCCTGCTCGAGCCTCTCCTGGTTGGCGATCGTGTCCTCGAGCGCACGCACCAGCGATTCGTATTGTGCGTTGAGCTGCACCAGCTCCTCGCGTGCGCGCGAGCGCAGAGCTTCCAGGTCGAGCTGTTCGCCCATGTCCTGATCCAGCATGGTGCCGAAAGCCGCGACTTCCTGGGGCAAGCTCCCGAGAACGCCTTCGACGGTCTTCGCGTCGAGACCGAGCCGCTGTCCGCCTTGCAGGGCGCGAGCGCGGTGATACTCGAGGTCGCCCCCCTCGAACACCCCGGCGCAGCGCTCCGCAAGCCAGGCTGCAGCCATACTGCGTTCGCTCGGAGGATCGGCGTCGTGGTGGTGCAGGAGCGCTTCGGTGATGTTGTCCGCGAGTCCATAGTCGCGGGCGAGATCGGCCCCGCGTTGCGGGTGCGGCAGCAGGCCTGCCGCGCGCTCGCGAGTGACCCGCCACGTCGCAGGCGACGCGCCAATCTGTTGCGCCAGCTCGATCTGGTCACCCGGCGCGACCAGCAAGCCAACGTCGAGAAACAGGCCCGTCGTGAACAGCAGATCCGCATCCACGCCACGCAACGCCCGTCCTATGTGGCGCGCGGCTATGGCGCGTCGAACACAGTTGGCGAGCAGGAGCGTGGCGCCAGGGCTTCGACCTGCGAAGCCGGCCACGACCAGGCTGAGCGCGATGTTGCGCAGCCCGCGCAGGCCGAGCAAGCTCGCCGCCTGGACCACGTCGTCCACACGGCGGCGCAGCCCCATCAGCGGGCTGTTCACGAAGGCCAGGACGCGCAGCGCGAAGATCGGGTCAGCCGCAGCGAGCTTTCCGAGCTCCGCGACGCTTACGTCTTCCCGTAGCGCGGCTTGGACGATTTGGGTTGCGGCCACGCTCACCGGGGTGGCGCGTCGTGTGGGGCATTTCTTGGCGGCGGCGATCATCGAGGGCGCGCGAGTACCGAGGGCGTGCCCTCCACTACGGCCGGGTGATTCCAGAATCGAAGGTAGGCGCGCGACGCACGTCCGGAACCGGACTACATGGTGCGACGGATGCGCCTCCTGGTTTCTGTCAGTTCTGGCTTACATGACTCACCCCCAGGTCAAGGCTTCCTGTCGCACAGCACAGCCCGGGCTGGGCCCCCAAACTCCGGGCTGTGCCCGGAGCGGTGGCCCAACGTCGAAGTCTGCGCTCGATCTCGAGCGAGCGACGCGGCGATTCCGAGCGCGATGCGTGACCCGTCTGCCTCCCTCCCGGTTGCGGCGATGCTATGCTCCCGCCGATGTCTTCCGCCTCCTTCTCGTCGAGGCTCGGCCGGCCGGCCACGTATGCCGACCTGGAAGCATTGCCGGAAGGGGTCAAAGGGGAAATCATAGACGGCGAGCTATACACGCAGCCAAGGCCTCGCGCGCGCCACGCCCTCGCTGGCACGACCATCGCGAGCGAGATCCAAGGCCCGTACCGATTGGGCCGAAACGGCCCCGGAGGATGGTGGATCCTCCTGGAACCGGGCATCGAGCTGCCCGGCTCTCCCGAGTTCGCGCCCGACATTGCGGGTTGGCGCCACGGGCGGCTGCCCGAGCTGCCGGACAACGCGTCGATTGCGGTGGTTCCGGACTGGGTGGGCGAGATCCTCTCGCCAACGACGCGAGCCTACGACTTCCTGAAAAAGCGGCCCTTCTACGCTCGCATCGGCGTACCTTGGCTTTGGTACGTCGATGTGGAGGCTCGGACCGTCACGGTGAGCCGTCTGACGGATGGAGCATGGCTTGAGCTTTCGGTGCACGGAGAAGCCGAACACGTGCGGCTCGAGCCGTTTGCAGACATCGAGCTCGACGTGGGGCTCTGGTGGCCTGGGCCGGCGGAGAAGAAGTAGGCGGGGGCGGCGAACCCCCCATCGTTTCAGTCGAAACGACGCGCTACCCGCGCTGAGTCAGCAGCCGCAGCAGCCGCACGGCGGGCGCCACGGGCGGGACGAGCAGTGGCGGCAGCTCGACCGGCGGCGCGGCCACGGGCGGAACGAGCTCGACGAGCGACGAGTTCTGGATCTCGCCCTCGGGCGACGACGACAATCCAGGGACGAAAGAGTCCCCGATGTTTACGTTTTGTGACACCGCCGCCAAGGTGGGAGCCTGCTACGAGCTCTGTCCGAGTGGCGGCAGTTGCCGGGGTGGCACCATCTGGGTCATGGCGGGCACGTACAGGTACTCGGCAACGCAGAAGACCGGTTCATCCATGACGGGCTCCCCGTCGGCCCCGCTCAACGTGTTCGCAGAATCCGGCGCGGCCCCGGTCTTCGATTCCACGGGCATGGCCGTGGATTCGGACAACCGGGGCCTACAGATCGCCGTCACCTACTGGCATCTCAAGGGGCTCACGGTCACCAAGGCCGGCGATACCGGCTTCCTGGTCATGGGCGCCAACATCACCGTCGAGCAATGTGTCGCACATCACAACGCGGACGCAGGGATCGTGATCGGTGTCAACTCGAACCAGTCCGGCAGCGGCGCCGACAACCTGATCCTGAACTGCGATTCGTATCAGAACCAGGACAGCGCCAACGGCGGAGAGAATGCCGATGGCTTTGGCATGAAGGAGAACTCGGGGGCAGGCAACGTGTTCCGCGGCTGTCGGGCGTGGGACAACGGCGACGATGGCTGGGACCTGTATGCGTGGGCCTCGCCCGTCACCATCGACAACTGCTGGGCCATGTCCCAATCCAAGACTACCGGCGGCAGCAACAGCGATGGGAACGGCTTCAAGCTCGGGGGCGACGACGTCAGCGCGAAGCATGTCCTCAGCAATCTCTACTCGACCGACAACGCCTACGGGTCGAGCAAGCGCGGGTTCACCAACAACAGCAATCCCGCCTCGATGTCCTGCAGCAACTGCGCCTCCTGGGCCAATGGCGCCTCGGACAATGGGATCTCCGGGATCGGCACCAGCGCTCCGGGCAGTGCCACAGCGGCCAAGATGATCGCCGCCCAGCGCAACGCCGATGGCAGTCTACCTTCTATTAGCTCGCTGTAGCGCCCTGTCTGCAGCCCCGGCATGCATCGGTGATCCGTCCAACGGCCATCCCGATGCGCGCGAACTGAACTGTTACAGTTCTGGTATCAGACGAGGGGTCGACGGTTCGCAGACAGGTGACGAGGGGCCACGGGGCGTTCGGCCGTAGCGCCCGCCGCGCGACCCTGATCCGACCTAGGTTCTCTGTCTCGGCGATAGGGCACGGGGTGGATATGTGGGGCCGTGTACCTACCGGGCTGCGGCAGGTCGACAAGCCGGCGCTGGTGTGGTCGTGCCGATCGGACGGACCAGATGACGCAGAACTGCTCCCACGCTAGTATGGGAAATCGGCTGGGACTTGCGCGCCACCCAGCGGTAGTCCCCATGACGCAGACGCTTGCATCGACAACGCCTGCTGCGCCCCGCATCGTCGGGAGGTACGCTCTGTACGACGCCATTGCCAGTGGCGGCATGGCGTCCGTTCATCTGGGGCGACTGATCGGGCCTGCGGGTTTCTCGCGTACGGTTGCCATCAAGCGTCTGCACGAGAACTACGCGAAAGACCCGGAATTCGTGGCCATGCTTCTCGATGAGGCGCGGCTCGCTGCGCGCATCAATCATCCCAACGTCGTGTCGACGCTCGACGTCGTGGCCAGTGGGCCTGAGCTGCTGGTCGTCATGGAGTACATCGCAGGGGAATCGTTGGCGGCACTGATCCGCACCTGCCGCGAGGCCGGGCATCCGCCGCCGATCCCGGTGGTCGTAGACATCGCCATCGGCATGCTCAGGGGCCTGCACGCGGCGCACGAGGCCACCGGCGAGGGCGGCCAGCCATTGAACATCGTCCATCGCGACGTTTCCCCGCAGAACGTGCTGGTCGGGTCCGACGGAGTGACACGCGTCGTCGACTTCGGCGTGGCCAAGGCCGCCGGCCGCACGCAGCAGACCCAGTCCGGTGCGATCAAAGGAAAACCGGGCTACATGGCACCCGAGCAGGTGATGGGCGCGCCCGCAACGCGAGCCGTCGATACCTACTCGGCATCGGTCGTGCTCTGGGAGGCGCTGACGTGCGAACGACTGTTCATGGGCGACACGGACGCGACGACCGTCTACCACGTGCTGAAGAACCGAGTCCCGGCTCCGAGCTTCATTCGATCCGAGATCCCACCGGCGCTCGATGCCGTCGTCGTGCGTGGGTTGAGGGGCGACCCGAGCGCGCGTTGGGGAAACGCCAAGGCGATGGCAGACGCGCTCGAGGCCACGGCAAAACCCGTCGCCCGGAGCTCGGTGGCCAACTGGGTCACCCAAACGGTCCCCGACACTATCTGCCGGCGGCAGGCGCTGGTTTCGGCGGTCGAAAGCTCCGTGATACCCGTTCGGTCCCTCATGCTACCCGCGCGGGCGCTGCTCGACGCTTCGCGCGGCGACGAGGCATCGGCCGCGGCCACCGCAGCGGCGTCGGGCATCGTCACCACGGGATCGCCGGAGGGGGGATCGCCGTGGACCGGCACTCGACTGAAGGGCACGCCGACTCCGATTTCACAGCCCGTGTTGCAGGCGCCGCGTCGGGCGATCCGGAAACCGCTCTGGCTGTTGCTGGCCGTGGCCGCTGCCGCGGGCGTGGCAGCTCTGATCTGGACGCGGGTCCGAGTCGTTCCTGAGCCAACCGCGGTGACGCCCGCAACGGCAGAGACGCGGGCAACGAGCCCCAGCGCGATTTCTCGGCCGGCACCGTCGATGCCGCCCGAGCCATCCGCAGTCCCAGCGGCCGAGCCGGCCCAACCTCAGCGCCCGGTTGTTTCGGCGACCTCTTCGGCCGCCCCGAGGGCCAAAGAAGCGCGCAGGCTCGCGACACCGGTCGTGAAGGCCACGCCCATGCGACCGAAAGCCAAGCTCGCTGATCGCATCTACCGGCGTGACTAGCCCGTGGTAGGGGCTTGATGAACGCATGACGGTTCCCATGATTCCTTCTTCTGTTCGACCCAGCCTGATCGCGATCGCTCTGGCGATCCTCTGCATCGGCCTGGGGCGCCCTGCGCTCGGCGCCGAAGCCGAAGCCGAAGTGCTGTTCGCACGTGGACTCCAGAGCATGCGCCGTGGAGAGTTCCAGGCCGCCTGTCCCGCTCTGGCCGAGAGCTACGAGCTCGAACCACTGCCGGGAGTGATGTTCACCTTGGCGGAGTGCGAGGCGGCCTGGGGCAAGCTGGCCACGGCTATCCGTCACTACGAGTCATTTCTCAGCGAGCTGCCCTCGATGGCCCCGGACCGCCGAGAGACTTTCGACGAGCGACGGCGCCTGGCGCTAGAGAAACTGACGGCACTGGGCGCCATCGTCCCGATGATCACGATCGAAGTCGCGCGCGAAGCACCGCCGAAGCTGGTAGTCAAGCTGGACGACGCGACCGTCACGTCGTCCTCCTTTGGTGTGGGCAGGCCGGTGGATCCGGGCGACTACGTCGTGACCGCGGAAGTTGCGGGGCAGAAGCCCTGGAAGCGCCAGCTCACGGTGGCCGAGCGCGAGCACGCGCGCATCGAGGTGCCGTGGCCCCTGCATCCCGCCGCGCGGGAGCCGCCTGCCCGCCCGCCGTCCCGCAAGCCCGTCGTCGCGCAGCGCACGCCCCCCGACGGTTCTGACCGGTCGCTGACGACATGGAAGTACGTTGCAGGCGGCATCGGCGTTGCGGGGCTGGCCACTTCGATGGTGGCCGGTGCCATAGCGCTCGGAAAGAAGAGCGTGATCGAGGAGAATTGTCCGGACGATCTGTGCAACACCGTCGGGCGCCGGGCGGTAACCTCGGGGCAACGGGCCGCGTTGGTGAGCACGGTGAGCTTCGCGGTGGGACTGGCCGGCGCCGCGGGCTTCGTCGCCCTTGCCGTTTTCTTCCAGCCCGCGAGCACCGAACGGCAGGCGCTCTCCCGGGTCAGGTATGCTACGCCCGCGGGACCGCTCGGCGAGGCCGGGATCACGCTGGCGGGTTCCTTCTGAACGGCTCTGACATGGCCCGCACGCTCCTTCCCAGGTCGAACAGCTCAACGGCTCACGTTGCTCCCGCGAGAGACCGGTCGGTCCAGTATGCGGCCAGCGTTCGCGCGGCGGCACGGCTGCTGGCCATCGGTCAGACCGTGTTGGCCGCGGGGGGCTGCGCGACTATCCTCGGCATCGACCACGACTACGGCGATCGTCCGGACAAGGCGTCGAAGCCGGGTGCCGCGGGCGCGAGTGCCGGAGAGACCGCCGGCGCGGGAGCACCGAGTGACGGCACCAGCACTGGCGGCAAGAGCTCGAGCGGCGGCACGAGCTCCGAAGCAGGCTCTGGGCCTGGCCCGAGCGAGGGCGGGGCTGCTGGCCAAGGCTCGGGAGGGACTGGCGGCTCCAGTCCTGGCGGCGCGAGCTCCGATGCGGGCTCCAGCTCTGGCGGCGCGAGCTCCGATGCGGGCTCCAGCTCTGGCGGCGCGAGCTCCGATGCAGGCTCCGGTCCGGGCGGCCCGGGCGGTGAGGGGAACACCGGCGGCTCCGATGCCGGCGTCACGGGCGGAGGCGGAGGGATCACCGGCGGCTCCGGTAGCGGCACGGGCGGAGCCCGAGGGAGCACCGGCGGCACAGGCGGGGCAGCGACAGGCGGCTCGGGTCTCGGCGGTGCGAGCACAGGCACGGGAGGCGCTTCGAGTACCGGCGGGCAGAGTGCCTCTGGCGGATCGGCGGGCTCCGCGGGCAGCGGTGGTGCCTCGCCAGCGGCAACGAAGGTTCAGAGCGGCTCGGCGACCATTCCTGCGGAGAGCACGACGGTCCAGGTATCGATCGATCCCATCGACTCCAGCAAGGCTTTTCTCGTCTTCGGCACACGCTTCGATTCGTCGAGCCCGGGTTTGACGTGCGTCTCGGGCCAGATATCGAGCAACGACCAGCTGACGTTCACCCACGAGACGGCCGCCAACGCCCCGGCCATTCCCATCCACTACTACGTTGCCGAGTTCCCGAACGGCGTGACCGTGCAACGCGGCAGCCATCTCATGAGCACCATGAGTGAAACCGTCACGCTGCCTGCCAGTGTGGATCTGGCCACCAGCTTCCCCATCGTCACGTTCCGGAACACCGGGCTCACGTACAGCATGGACGATTTCGTGCGCGCCAAGCTGACCAGCTCGGCGGAGCTCTCGCTCAGCGCGTCCGACCGCAGCGGCCGCGGCACCGTCGAGTGGCAGGTCGTTTCCTTCGACGGAGCGGCGGTGCAGAGCGGAGATCTCGACATCACGAGCGACACGACGCTCTTCTCCGCCACCCTGGCCGAGCCCGTGGATCCGGCACGAACCTGGCTGCTTCTGAGCTACGAGGTTTCCGACCTGGGCGGCGGTGCGTCCGAGCTCATGCTCACCGGGCGCGTGGATTCCTCGACGGAGCTTGCGTTCGAGCGCGCGGAAACGGCACCCGCGTCGGCTGGGCAGCTCACCTACTATGCGGTCTCCTTCGACGGCGCGAACGTGCAGAGCGCCACCCGCTACCTGTCCAGCGTTGCCACGGACACCGCCGCGCTCGGATCCCCCGTGGACCCCACCAAAGCGATCGCTGCAGCGGCCGGCATCTACCAGCGCGGCGGAACCACCTCGTACACGACCGAGTCCAACCCGGGCCACGCGACGTTCACGCTCGACCTGGGGACGGGAACCCAGTTGTCCCTGGCGCGGGGCGCCACGGACAGCGACGCGAGCGCCGATTACTACGTGATCGAGCTTCCGTGAACGAGAGATCGCGTACCGGCAGAAGGACGACGAAGCCTGGCGCAGCGACAGCGCGCCGCCAAGCGAGCGCGATCGACGCGGGGACCGGCAGACTGTGGACGGCAGTCCTGGTGGTCCTCGTCATAGGACTGGCGCTGAGCGGCGAGCTCGTTCGCCTGCATTTCGCGGCCGCGTCCAACCCGGCGCACCACAGCTACTGTTCCGTCAACGAGACGGTGAGCTGTGATGCGGTAACGCGGTCCAAGTACGCGCTCGTCTTCGGAGTGCCCCTCGCGATCTGGGGCGTCTTCGGCTACACCGCCATGGCACTGACGGCGGCGCTCGGGCTCAGGTGGACACGGTAAGCCAACCCTGCATCGATGCCGACCCTCCGGAGACGTAGACTCCCCTCACCAGCGTGACCACCAAGCCCCCCCTGAAGTGCCCTTCCTGCGGCACCCCCAGGGTGGTCCCCATCCGGGGTCTGGGCGGGCACCATGGCGCAAGAGGCCGGGGGGGTGAACCGGGTGGCCCCCGCCACCGTCGTGAACCTCGCCCTCTAGGCTGAGCACGCCAGCGGCGGGCACGCGGAACAGGCCAGCGAGGTCAAGGCGTGAGAGGCGCAGCAGGCCGCCCTCACGCCGCGCCGGCCTTGACCGTCAGTAGTACAGCTTGAAGTTGCCGCTCACATGCAGCATCGCCAGCATGTACAAGACCCCGTTCCAGTAATCGCGGTTCGGAACATTTGCCGACCAGAGCTTGTCGACGAAGGCCTTGCCGTCAGCGTCAGGCAAGCCAAACCCCAGGAGGGCATTACAGTAGGATGATGGTGGGCCCGCGTTCCTCTCGTGCGCGGCAAACATTGGCGCGTAGGTTTCGCTTTGCCAGGGGTCTGCCTTGAAGAAGTTGTAGTCCATCATGAGGTTCACGACGCAGCGGACCGAGTCAGCGTTGGCCGGCTGTGGCTGCGAGCCATCCCAAGACGACTGGTACGGACAGACCCCGTTCCCATCAACGCCGTGGTGGAAGAACTCGCGGCCATCCGTTATGGCAGTGTTCCAGAAGTCGGTATTGGCGGCGTCGAAGCAAGCCCAGACCTGGTAGAAGGCGGGCAAGATGTACGACGGATCGGTGGTGTTGGCGCTGGCGACGAACTTCACGAGGTGCGGGTTCGTGTGAAAGTACTTAGTCCGGATGATGTCGAGCACCCATTGTGCTTCAGTGGCGTAGTCAAATTTGCCGGTATCGCCCCAACGATTGTGCGCAAAGATGAGCGCCGTCGCCATGTACTCCTCACCGTCTGGAGCACCGCCGTTCGACTTCTTGGAACCTGATGTCTGGCAGGACCATGCGATTTCGCCCGTGCATACGTCGCCGGAACAGCCCTGGGCCATGTGATTTCTTACCCAGGTCCAGAGACGGTCGAACTCTGTTTGATGGTCGAGCTGCACGGCGGCCATCATGCCGTAGGACATCCCTTCGCTGCGGACGTCGTTATTCCAGATGTCTTGGACGTAAGACTCGTCCGAGCCGGGGCCGTTGAAATAGATGGTGCCCGAACCCGACGGATTGAAGAGCGAAGACCAGGCGTTGCTGACCTTGCCGTCCGACTCCTCCTGCGTATGGCCGGACACCGTTACGAACAGGTTGGGGTAAGTGGTGGGCGCCGGGATGCAACCTTCTACGACTGAACCGCCAGTGGAAGGGTCACCGCCGGTTGCCTGCCCGCCCGTATCCGAACCGCCTTTGGTGGACTCACCGCCCGTTGCCTGCCCGCCCGTGGGCGTGGTGCCCCCGGTGGCTGTGCCGCCAGTGGGGCTGGCGCCACCCGTGGGCGTGGTGCCCCCGGTGGCTGTGCCGCCGGTGGGTGATGTTCCGCCCGTTCCGGCCGTCGTGCCACCGCTCGCGTTGCCTCCAACCGCCACACTACCGCCCGTGCCCAAGCTCGTACCACCTGTCGCGGTGCCCCCGGAGCCCGACATGGAGCCACCAGACGGGAGTACTCCTCCTGTCGCGGCACTGCCGCCCCCTCCAGTAGGTTGAGCTCCGCCCGCAGCGTTGCCACCAGCACCTCCGTTGGAGCCGGAAGTTTCGGGGTCACCGCAAGCCGACGCCGAAGCCAGAACGAGCGCACAGACTGCAGCTGAGTTTCTCATCGCGACACCACTGCTCGATTTAAGCACGTTCTCGAAATGCTGCCCAGCTCCACGGCGGTGGGTCACTGGGCCGAAAGATCGCATGAAGAACGGAGCGTCTTGTGCGACACGAGCAAGGCACGGCGTC
>JAFGIS010000241.1 GCA_016929495.1 Polyangiaceae bacterium
GCTATGGAGGCCAAGGAGGCCAAACGTGCTAGCATGGTTGGCTCGTCCAGTTGGATGCAATTTGTTTACATAAGCATCCAACAACGATCTAGACTGGCCATGTGGCCCACCGCCGTGGACAGTCGCAGCCGGTTGGGAAGCGCGACGCGGCGCGAGCGCGCCGCTGGCGCGTCTGCGCCTGCAGCTGCGCACTTGCGCGTCCGTTCGCGTTCGAGGCGCCATCGTCGAACGCTCGATAGCGCCGGGCTTCAGGCAAACCCCTTGCGTGCCGATTGAGTCCTTCCGCATCGGCTCACGGCACGCCGATTGCCTGTGGGTCCGGCAGGGAAGATCCAATGAACGGCCATGGCACGTCCACTCGACGAGCGTTCGCAGCTGCGACCGGTCACTCGTTTCGCCGCGGGTTGCCGACCCATGATCCCATGGGCCGGGGGCCCTGTGTCGCAGTGGCCCGCGCTGCCCCCGCCAGACTCTGGCACCGCATTCTCTGCGGAGCACCACACCAATGGAAGGGCAACATGAATACTGCATCCAAGTTCACTCTCACTAACGTCGTTTTTGGCTCCGTACTGCTCAGCTCAGCTGCGCTCGTCGGGTGCGGCGGGATTGACGGAGCATCGGAGCTCGATGCGGCACCCGATCCATCCACCTGGGCCGAGGAGGACTCGCCCAAGTGGTCCGGAGAAGCTCCGGAGCCTGCTGGAACTCCTCCCGGAGGCTTGACCGATGAAGTGCTGGAACCGACGCTCCTTGAGGAACCCCTGATCGACAAGATTGGCGGGGTCCCGCCGACGCCAGGACGGGGCTCCGTTCGGTTGGAGTTGCCCTCCGGTTCTTGCTCCGGTGGCATTCTTAACCATCAGTTCATCCTCACGGCGGCACACTGCACAGACCTGGATCTCGATTCCGACGGCTGGCTGAGGACGACCATCACGTACGATTCGCCCAGAGGTGTCCTCTCCTGGTCCAACGTGTGGGTGAAGTACTTCAGGCACTTGCACCATACGGACCGTAACTTGACCGAGTTCTTGCCTGGAGACGAGTCTTGGGACATCGCGATCGGATACATACCAAGTGCTCTGGGCGGAATTGACTCGCGTGACCGCCTGACGATTTCAAGGAAGACACCCAGCATAGGCTCCAAACTGCTCATGACGGGCTACGGTCTGGTGGGCACCACAGGAACGGACAATCGGCAGAGGCGTATGGTAGCTTCGGTCGTGGCGCGGACAGACCACTACGTCAATTGGGCTACTCACTCCTCCAATCCCACAGCGGAAGTGTGTAACGGGGATTCGGGAGGGCCCGACCTTCGGGATACGGGCTACGCTGACTCCAGGGGGCCCTACTGGGAGGCCATTGTTTCCGTCAACTCAGAAGTCTACGGCGACCCTTGTAGCCAGGCTGGACAGGCGACACGCACAAGTGACAAACTTGCCTGGATTCAGGGGATTGTCGAGATAAACAGCAGTTACACCTGCAGAGACTTTTCCGCAATGAACGGATTACCATCCTCCTATTGCTGGGCACTCCAATGAACCCTCAGGCGACCATCGCTAGCGATGCGTCGCCAGCCACCGCCCGGGCACGGCTCGGGCGGTGGCCGTTGTGCTTGCTGGCTGCGTTCGGGCTCATCGGTTGCTCTGAAGCCGCGGATGATCGTGTTCAGCTCGGGTCCGGAACTCAGCCCATCGTCTACGGTGAAGACGATCGTCAGAACATTGACCCAAGCCTTCATGGGCACTGGGCCGATCTGGCACACGACAGCGTCGTTGCACTGATTGAATCGAGTCGATTGGTGGACAACGGTGATCGAGGCTACTTCGTGGACTCGCCCCTACTCGGCGAAGCCCTCGCTCCTCCACTTTGTCCAGAGGAACGCTTCCTCGATGAGCCTTCGGCGGCTCGTTGTGGGGGGATTTTGATCGACTCGGACTTGGTCCTGACGGCTGGTCACTGCTTTGCCGATTCGGAGGACTGTAGCGAAATTCGGTTTGTTTTCGACTATGTGCGCGACGTTGTGAACGCGCCCGAGGGAATTCCAGCAACCAGTGTCTACGCGTGTCGGGAACTCGTTGCCCGGGGCGTGGTCCAAGAGGGCGCCTCCGAGCCTTACGACGTCGCCGTTGCGCGACTCGAGGCCGAGGTGGACGCTGCGTCGAGGGCCCCGGTGTCGCTCCGAACCTCCAGACTATCGTTGGGTGAGCCGTTGACGGTCATCGGCTATCCCCTTGGGATTCCCGCCAAGTTGGACATGGGGGTTCGAGTGCGAGGCGTTCCTGCCGAGAGCACCTACTTCTGGACCAACGCAGACGCCTTCAGTGGCAGCTCCGGCGCGGCGGTCTTCGATGCCTCCGCCCGGCTTGCGGGTCTCGTCGTCGGAGGCGGCCACGACTTCGTCGTCGACGGAGCTCGGTATTGTCTTTCGACGCGGCGCAGACCCGACGCTTCTGAGGCACCGGAGCTCGAGCGAGTTCTGCGTTCGAGCGTCGCCATTGAAGAACTGTGTCGGGTGCACGAGGAACTTCCGCTGTGCAGCGCCAAGGCCGATGAGGAGGCAGGGGAGCAATCCGCCTTCGGTCGGCCTCCTGGGGGTTGCAGTCTCGTTTCCCTCGGTGCCCATCCCTCTCGAGAAGGCGTCGGCTTTCTGCTTGGGTTGTTGGGGTGGTTCTGCCTACTGCTCAGGCGCGCAGGCTCACGCTGCCAGTGTCCTTGTCTCGATGGCCTTCGCACTTGCCTGCAGCTCTTCTGTCTGACCGCCCGCTACCACCAAGGGCTGAGCGGTCGCATCATCAAGCCGACTACGTCGCCGAGCAACGACAACGCAGGGCGCGGACCGATCGGGTGCCGCTCGCGTCTCGGGGGACTGCTCAGGTACTACAACCGGGCGGCGGCATGACGGCTGGCGCTGGATTCTCGGACGGTACGGGATGCACCCCGCCGAGCGCATTGCCGCGCGCGTGCCCTTCTCGGTTGGACGGCCATGCCGCCAGGTCGAACCCGAAGCCCTGTGGCCTAGCCCATGTCGGAGACCACGGCTTCGACCCAGGACTGGGTCTGTTCGCCGGTTTGAATGCGCTCCCCAAGTGCACTGCGATGTCGACCTACTCGTATAGCCTCGATGCCGTCCACATCGAACGGCTCCAAACCGCCTTCGTTCGACGCGCCGCCAAGCTCGGTTTGTACGGCGGCCCCTTCGTCAATCTCGACTTCCACACGGTGCCCCACTTCGGAGAGGAGTCGGTCCCGGAGAAGCACTGGGCCGGAGCACGCAACAAGGCGATGAAGGGAGCCTTGACCCTCATCGCCCAAGACGCCGAGTCCAAGCTCATGCTCTACACCGACGCCGACATCCGCAAGCGCGAGGCCGACGACCAAGTGCTCGAGTTCCTTTCGTACTGGCGCAAGGTCCGCCGTGGAGTGGCTCCCACGCTCATCTTCGACTCGCGCTTCACCACCTATCCCAAGCTCTCCCAGCTCAACGCCTCCCGCGTCAAGTTCATCACCCTGCGTCGAAGAGGGGACAAGATGCTCAAAGCCGTCGACAACCTGACCGACTGGCAGCGCATCCATATCCCCCATGACAAGCGCAAATTCCCACGTCTCGTGCACGACTCGACGATCTCCCTGCCCGGCTACAAGGGCCCACTGCGGCAGGTCATCGTACGCGGCAACGGGCGTGAGAAGCCAGCCTTCCTCATCACCAACGACTTCGACATGGATCTGGCGCTGCTCGTCGGCCACTACGCTCGTCGCTGGCGCGTCGAGAATGGCATTGCCGAGGCGGTGAAGTTCTTCCACCTCAACGCCATCTCCTCGCCCATCCTGCTCAAGGTCCACTTCGATATGGCCCTCACCATGATCGCCGACACGCTCTACACCATGCTGGCTCGTCGCCTGCGCGGATTCGAGGACTGCGACGCACCGAAGCTTCACCGCCACTTCATTCACGGCAAGGCCACAGTCCGCGTGAGTGGCAAGAACGTCTCCGTCCACTTCCCTCGCCGCGCCCACAACCCCATCCTTCGCGCCGTCGACTGGAGCACCCTGCCGCCCAAGCTGCTGGCCCCGGCCGGCGCCAAGCTCACCTTCCGCTTCTCTTGAGCCGGTACCTGCTACCCCCTGCGGCCGCTGGCCTCCCTGTGACGGTTATCCCCTCCGCGAAAATCGATGCTGAAGACGCTGCTCGGGGCCTTCGGGTTCTCGGGCGAGGACGTGGACAAGCGCTGCCGGGTGCTCTCGGGGGGAGAGCGGGCGCGGGTCGTGCTCGCGCGGATGCTCTACGATCCCCCGAACTTCCTCGTGCTCGACGAGCCGACGAACCACCTGGATCTCGACACCAAGGAGACGCTGGTGAAGGTGCTCGTCGATTTCGAGGGGACGCTCCTCTTCGTGTCCCACGACCGCCGCTTCCTGCGCTCCCTCTCGAACCGCGTGCTCGAGCTCGGTCCCGAGGGGCCGCGCCTGTACGGCGGTGGCTACGCGGAGTACGTCGAGAGCACCGGTCGCGAGGCGCCGGGTCTCTGCTAGGGCGCGCCGAGCTCCACCGGGGTGCCGTCGTCACCCGCGGGATCGGCGGCGCTCCTCCGTGGGTCGAGCGGCGCCTCGCGGGGCTTGAATGGGGGTGACCAAGCAGGCGAGGGGACGAGCTCGTCGAGCGGCGGGTATCCCTTCGGATCCAACTCGCTGAGCCGCGCCGCGCACCGCTCACTCTCTCGGGTGGAAATCTGGTAGCGGGCTGCGTAGCCTAGGCAGATCTCCAGCGCCGCCCGCGCGCTCTGCCGCAACGGCTCGGTGGCGTGACCGAGGGCTTCGCGATAGAGCCGGGCGAGCTTGGGGTCGCGGCGCACCGAGGGGGCCACCGGAACGTTGAGGGAAGCCGCCGCGAGGTCGGCCCAGAGCTCGCCGACGCGTGCGCCTGCAGCCACCACCCAGATCGGTGACGGGCTGGGCTCGAGGTGGACGACCGCCTTGTATCCCTTCATCGCCTCGTTGAGCGCTCGGTAGCGGGCTTCGTACCAGTCCCGGATCTCGTGCGTGACGAACCGGATCACGGACTCCTGGTCGCCAGCTCCGCGGTAACGCGGCGCCGAGGTCGTCGCCGCGGGCAGCAGCGCGGCTTCGGCGCGTAGGAAGAGCTCCTCGTCCAACACCTCGAGCGCGAGGGCGCTGCGCTGGCCGAATCGTCGCTCCGCCTCCTCGGGGGTCATCGGGATCGCCGAGCGCGGCCCTGCCGGTGGCTCGTCGGCGACCGAGGCGCGGATGGCGGGGAACGCGAGCCGATAGCCGGGCCAGAGCTCCGGCACCCGCTGGTATTCGGCGCGCCCCGCCGCCTGTTGCCCGGTGGCGGCGAGGGCGCGGCCGCGTGCGGCGTGGAGGCGAACGACGAGGTCGACCGGCGCCGCCGCCACCTGCTCGAGCCGCGCGGGCGTCAACTCGGCCAGCACCTGACGCGGGGCCCCGCCTCGCTGGTGGTGCTCCGCGAGCCGGAGGAGTAACAGCGCCTGCACCAGCGGCGGCACGGCGCCGGGTCGCCGCTCGAGCTCGGCGACCACCGCCCCGGCCGCGGCCGGCTCGCCGAGCGCCAGTCGGAGCTCGACGAGCCGCGCCACCCACGACGGCACGTGTTCGCCCTGCCATCCCGCCGCGCCGAGCGCTTCCGCATACGCGCCGGCCGCCTCCTCGTAGCGGGCCTGGGCATCGAGCCGGGTCGCGCGTTCGCCGGGCGAGCGCTCCGCACGCGTCGCGGGCGCCCCGGCGGGTGCCGTCGGGGCATCGCTCGGCTCGGCCCTCGCGGGCGTTGCGGCCAGACCGACGACGAGCGCCAAGCCGACCCGTCCTGTGAAGCGCCCGTGGCGGAGGGTTCGCCGCATGGGGACCTGGACAACCGCCCGGGGGCGCGGGTTCCCCGCGCGACTCAGGGCCCTTCGACGAGCAGCTTGAGCTCGCGGAGCCCGGTGTTGCCGCCCGTCGGCGGCAAGGCCATCTAAACGCCGCGGCATCTGAGCACCCCGTCCTCGGGCGAGACTCCGCGGTCGAGAGCGACAACCGGCCCATGGACCCGCCTCGCTGGCTTGGGGCTCCACCCACCGCGGTCGAAAACGACCGTGACGCGTCGATCGCCCACCAAGGGGCGTACCTCATCGAGCACGACGGGAAGCATTTTGACCAGCCCCGCGTTGGCTTCGGTGGTGACGACGAACAAGGGCTCCCCTTCGGTGTCATTGACCCAGTAGTCGGTCGTGGCCGGCATCGCCAGCCGCATCCGGGCCAGGTGACGTCCCTTCACAGCAAGACCGGGCTCCCTCAGATGTTCGAGATCCCGCGGTGCCTGGTCGAGGTGCTGGCGCGCTACTACGAGC
>JAFGIS010000242.1 GCA_016929495.1 Polyangiaceae bacterium
GGACGCCGCACAGGGCGAGGGGCCCGGCGCGGCCGAAGCCCACGGAGCCGGTTTCTGGGCAGCGCTCGGCGTGGGGCGCGTGCCACTCGGCCTCTTGCTCGCGCTCGATCTGTTGCTGTTCGGTGGGCTTGGGGTCGTGGGTGCGGAGAGTCTCGCACGCTGGTTGCCGCGGTCCGTGGCTGCAACGCTGTGGTTGCCCGTCGCGTTGGTTGGCGGCGCGTGTCTCGGGGCGCGCGTCGCTCGCTTCGTCGCACGCCGGTTGCCGACGGAGGAAACCTACGCCGTCTCGCGCGACGCGCTGATCGGCCAGATTGGACGCGCCGAGCTCGAGGTAGATGCTCGCTTCGGGCGCGCGAAGGTCATCGACGACGGCGGCGCACTGCATTTCGTCCGCTGCCGCAGCACGGGCCCGCGCATCGCGGCCGGCACCGAGCTCGTGCTTACGGATCGCGACGCCGAGACCGGCGTGTACACCGCAGTCGTCGCAGATCTCATGGGGCGCGACAGCGCGCACCCGTAGCCTTGTCGAGCCGCATCGACGGCTCGTCCACAACCACCTCCAAATCAACGAGATAGAAGGGAGACACCTGTCATGAAACTCACGCTCATGGTCGTATTGGGTTTGCTGCTCACTGCCGCGCCGCACGTCGCGCGCGCCTTCGGTCACGAGCCGAGCCTCGGCCAGAGCATCGGGGCCACGGTGACCGGCGTGAGCTTGCTCGGGCTGTCCACGTTGCTGCTCGTGTTCGCTCGGCTCTACCGGCGCACGCGAGCTTCAGAGGCGTTCGTGCGTACCGGCGCGGGCGGGATTCGGGTCATCCGCGATGGGGGCGCCCTCGTGATCCCCATCCTGCACGAGCTCGTACCGGTCACGCTGCAGACCATCAAGCTCGAGGTCGAGCGCCGCAACGAGGATGCCCTGATCACGCTCGACAAGCTCCGCGCGGACATCTCTGCGGAGTTCTTCGTCAGGGTCCAGCCGGACGACGAGAGCATCCTGCAGGCATCGCGTTCGCTCGGCGAAAAGATGACCGATCCGAGGGCCGTCAAGGAGCTCATCGAGGACAAGCTTGTCAGCGCACTTCGCACCGCCGCCGCTGGGAAGAGCCTCGAACAGCTCAACTCGGAGCGCGACGCGTTTCTGGCTGAGGTGATCAAACTCGTGGCCGACGACCTGCAGTCGAATGGTCTGGTGCTCGAAACCGCAACCATTTCGAAGCTCGACCAGACGGACGAGCAGTTCCTCAAGGCCGAGAACATCTTCGACGCCCAGGGACGCCGCAAGATAGCGGAGATCACCCAGCAGAATCTGACTGAGCGCAATCGCCTCGTGCGCGAAGGCGAGGAGGCGCGCAAGCACCAGGACGTCCTTACGCAGAAGCTCGTACTCGAGCACCAGCTCACCGAGCAGCGGGCGCTGTTCGAGCAGCGCGCGCACGTGGCGGAGATGGAGGCGGAAACCCTGCGCGTCTCCGAGGAGAAGCGCATCGGCGCAGCGCGCGAGATCGAGCTTGCGAATCTGGCCAAGACCCAGTCGGTCGAGCTGGCCCTGCGTGATCAGGAGAAGTCGATCGGCGTGGCGGAACGCGAGAAGCTCGAAGCCATCGCACAGGCCGAGCAGAGGAAAACCCTGGCCGAAGCAGAGCTGGAGCTCCGGCGGGCGGAGCTTGAGCGCGCTATGCAGAACGTCGAGACCGTGCGGGTGACCGAGGCGGCCGAACGCGACAAGCGACGACAGGTCATCGAGGCCGAAGCCGTCGCCGAACAGAAGTACGTGTCGGAGCAGCGTCGCGCCGATGCCGACGCGTACGCACGGGAGAAGCAGGCGCTCGCGCAGCATGCGGCGGCGACGGCCGAAGCCGAGGCCCTGCGAACGCACGCCCTGGCCGAGGCCGAGGCCGAGGAACGGCGCGCTCACGGCCAGCGGGCGCGCGCCATGGTGCCGGTCGAAGTCGAGCGAGCCAAAGTGGCGATCGAGCGCGACCGCGTGGACAACGTCGTCAAACCCGAGCTCGAAGCACGCGAACAACATGGCAAGGTGGCGCAGGAATTCGAACTCGCCAAGCTCAGGGTACAAGCCGAGCGCGAGGTGCGCATCGCCATCGCGAACGCTTCCGCCACGCTGTTCAGCAAGGTCCAGGCGAGCCTGTACGGCACCCCGGCGGACGTTGCCCGAATCGGAGATTCGTTCCTCAAGGGACAGAGTACGGCTGCGGTCGCCAATGGGTTTTTCGCGCACGCGTCGGACGCCACCGATGGCGCGGTGACTCAGCTCGGACACAGCGCCGAAGCACTGCTTTCCGCGCTTTCTTCGCGGCTGGTCGGGCCCGTCGTGCCCGACGCCGTGGACGCCGAGCCCGAACATCCTGCGCCCATGGCGACGGCTTCCGGGTCGAATGGCACGGAACCCTGCCAGAGCGTTGATGCCGGCTGAAGAGGATGCGTGTCGCGCCCTATGCCGCGGCACGTTCGGAGGAAATGGCGGGCGCGCTCCCGGTCGCGCGGGAGGGCGCCCGCGCTCTGTCACGACGAAGGAGAACCAAGTTGACCCTGGAGAGGATTGCTCGTGTGATTCTGCAATCCGTTGCGTTCGGACCGCCTCGGCCGTCGCCTATCGAGCGCGGCTCGTGCTTCGGTGCGGCCGCTGCCGAAGCCAAGGAGGACGACGATGGCACAGAACGCACCGTCCCCTAATGTATGGATGTGTCTGCTCGTGGGCGTCCTGGTTGCCGGTTGCGGTACCGATGCGAGCAGCGCGGCTGCGGAGACCGGCGGTAGCGACAGCGTTGCAGAAGGTGACGGCGGCGGGGAGCCTTCTGCCGCGGTGGACGGTTCGAGCACCGGTGGCACCGACATCGATGGTGGGGCCGAGACCAGTACGGGCGGCGTCACCAGTACGGGCGGAGCCAGCAGCAGCGGCGGCAGGAGCGAGACCAGTACGGGCGGCGTCACCAGTACGGGCGGAGCCAGCAGCAGCGGCGGCAGGA
>JAFGIS010000243.1 GCA_016929495.1 Polyangiaceae bacterium
GCCGCCGCACCGGCCGGAGCTTGAGCAGTGGCGTCTTCCGAGCTCTTGCGCCGCGCGGCGCGCCCTGCGTACAGCGACGGCGCAATATCGTCGACCTCCTCGGGCCGAAGATACGCCACGGCCCGCCGTGCGTCGTCGTACGTTCTGACGAACAGAGTGAACGCCCGCTGACGGTTCTTCACCACGTCGGCGATGGCGGACGGAGCCTGTTCTCTCAGCCCGAGCGCAACCAGCATGTGCTCGACCGAACTGGCGGCCTCGTCGAGATCGGCGAGCGTCGCGGCCGTCTTGCCGTTGATGCAGCTCCAGTGCTCGCGCAGCAAGGCAGCCAGACCCAGGACGTCGATCGCTATTTCGCGGTAGCCGTTCGATGCCTTGAACTCCTTGAGCCGCTCCGGGCTGATGAGGCCGCGGCGCGCGAGCGCGGACGCGTCCGAGAAGAACACGTCACGGGTGCTGGTGAGCTCGGCGGCCAGGTCGGCCAACGATTCGCTCGGAGTCGTTGCCGAGCGGTACAGCGCCTGCGCGTGGATCAACGCCCGCGTGTACGTTTCGAGTTGGTCGAAGCGCACCCGGTCGAACTTGGGCAGGTTCTCCGCGATTTCCTCCCGGAGCGCTCGGATCTCCGGAAGCGCGCCCAGCGCGGTGACCGCGGCGCTGGTCAGATCGATGCTGATATGAACGAGCTCGCTGTCCGGGACCGACTGGATCTCGGACAGGGCCGACTCGTACGCGTCGCGGAAGCTCGACGAGGACGAGTCGTTGTTTTCACGGCGGGTTTGTGTCGTGGACATGGGAGGTCTCCTGTTCTGAGGGTTGCTGGCGGCTGAGGGCCCTATGGCGCTCACCTGCAGGTGCTCTCGGTCGCTGGAGACTCGAGTTGCTTGCGAAGTGATCCTTTTCTGGATCGCCCTCCTGCCGACCGACGCTCGTGAGCGCCGCCGCCCGCCTCTCCCATACAGCGACGCAGCCGCGCCATCCGCGTCCCGGTCGTGCCAACGCACAAAGCGGACCGCCCGCCGCGCATCGGCATAGGCACGCACGAGCAGGGCGAACGCCCGGCTGCGCTGCTCGGCCGCTGCTCTCTTCTCCGGCCTTCGCCGGGGCAAGGCCATGGCATCGAGCAGCCTCCGCGCAGCTTCCGAGGCCTGGTCGAGCTCCGAGAGCTCGAGCGCCGTTCTCCCGCAGATGGCCGGCCAGTGTTGTTCCAACAACTGCGCCAGGGCCAGCACTGCGAGAGCGAGTGGCCCGTACGCGCGGCGGCACTCGAGGATCCGCGCGCTCGGCTTCGGCACCAGCCCCCGAGCCACCAGGCACTGGACAGCCATCAGAAGCTCGTCGCGCCAGCGCCGAGCTTCCTTGGCGAGCTCACGCGGCCCCGGATTGATGGCCGGCGCCTTGAGATACTCGGCCTGAGCGTGCGCCAGAGCCAGCGCATAGCTCTCGAGCCGGTCGAACCGGCCCACATCGAACCGCGGCAACGCCTCGACGATGGCCGGCCGCATTTTCCGCAATCCGGGAATGGCCCCGAGCACCTTCACCACGACGCGGCCCACATCCCGGTTGACAGCCAGGATCTCCCACTGCTCGAGCGTTGCGCGTTCGGGTGCGAGTTCGCGGTACGCCCGAGCGGATCTTGACTCCCGAGCGGAGCCAGGATGCTCGGCGCCAGACGCGGCGAGCTCGGGCGTTTCCGAGGCAGTGTGCATGAGCGTCAGGAGCATTGCGGAGATGGGTCGGCCCAAGGCGCCGGTCAGTTCCCGGGAATGTGGGAGGTCGGCAGTGTTGGCCAGCAAACTGAACCGGGCTCCCGGCAATCAAGAACCGCTGGCGAGGCGCCCCGTGGGAATGCCGGGAGCCCCGGAGGCTTTGTGAGACGACTCGGCGGAGGCTCCGGGGATCCAGTTTGGGAGGCAGCAGCAGGCGAGGCGAGTGCCGGCAGCCTCGGCGACGTTGGAAGGCAGTGTTGCCGAGGCTCCCGGCAATCGCGGCCCGGTGCGGGAGGCATACACGCCAGGCCCCGCGAGGGGCATCCCTCTGGCCGGCACTCGTGCCCACACGGTCCGCAGCGCACCCAGAGTCAGCGGCACTGGGAAGGGTAGGTTTCGAGGAGCGGGCACCACCGGGCGCTCACCCAGCGGCTCCGTTCACCGAAGTCCGTCGCGAGCCTGGACTCGCCAGGGGCCCGGAGTTCCGGCTCCACGACCTCCGTGCCAGCGACAAGCAGCACAGTATCACTCGACCCGGGTACGGTGATGCTCGGCGACGCGCAGAGCGTCGCTGCGATTTCCTAGAACACCACTTCGCACATTAGGCAGCCCACCACGAAACGGGAAGTTGCGGATAGACAAGGGGAAAGCGGGCGAATAGGCTGCGGAGGCTCTCGCCCGCTTGGCGAGGGAATCTACGTTGGGCAGAGCAAGCAATGACTGTTGCCATCCCATGCGCCGCGTGTACGCACACCGTAAAGCTTGGCGCGCGAGCATGTCCCGCTTGCGGGCGACTCTTGTCCTCTGACGAGCGTGCTGCGCTGGAAGCTCGCTTCGAGGCCAGGAACGCTGACTTTCGCGACGCGAAGACACTCGTACATCGGTCGTTCGCTGTCGCGCTCGTTGCTGGACTGATGACCGTCACAATCGGAATCATTCATTGCGGTTTGGTTCTCATGTCGGACCCGGCGTTCCGTCCCGTGTCGGAATCAGCGCCGGTCGCTGCGCTGTCCACCGGCGTCGTGCTCGTCGGTTGCTGGTTCGGCAGGCGCAGCGCCCCCACTCTGGTGCTCATTCTTGCTGCGGCGGTCTGGTCCACGTCGCTCGTGCTGCCGTTACTGCTCGCGCCAGCACAGACCGTCCTCGGCATCGCCTCTCCCGGAGGCGTCGCGCTGACCCTCGCTCGGCTCGTGGTGCTATTCATGCTCGTTCGCGGAGTTCCGGCCTCCATTCAGATACGTCGCCTCCTCGTTTCGCAGGTCTAGCGCTGGGCACTGGGCGGCACTGCCTGGCTAACCGGCGCCTGGATCCGACGTGGGGCCAGAAACGCCTCGCTCCGGGTGACCGTCGCCTGCACGTGGCGGCTGGTCGCCGCCACTCTTCTCTGGCCGCCCGTCATCCTGTACGCTCCTGGTGCTTGGCCCCACGCGGCTCAAGCGCACCCCGTTGGACTGGCGGACGTTTCGGTCAGGGGGCGACGGCCGTAGCAAAGCATCTGTGAAACACGGGCACGCGCTCAGGACGTTGCCCATCGACCGTCAGGAAACCGCAAACCACTCTTGCTACTGCTCCTTCCGTTACGTCCGACAGGCTCCTCAGACCCATGTCAGAATCAAACAGGCACACTGCCTTCCCCGGCTCTCCCGCCAGATCTTCGAGTTCCAGCAGGCCGACGTTCCTGTCCTCGATTTCGGCCTCGTAGGCGCTTACCAAGACTGCCACCTTCTTCGCGCGCAACTCCTTTCGCACAACCCGGCCTTCCAAAGCGATATGGTCATTCCCCATCTTCACCGCTGCGGCCACTTCGTCGTGACGAATTTCGGCAACTACACTACCCACACCACGATACGCCGTAGCGCATCCAAAGATGCCCGAACAGGCTACTGTGATAGCCAGCGCTTCAGCGCTCTTCATACAGCGGAGGTTATCCCGCTTCACTGCTTCGAACAAGGCCGAGCTACGGGGCACACGGCCGCCGCCCAACCGGCGCCTGGAACCGACGTGGGTCCGGTGGCGCCTCGCTCCGGTTCACCGTCGCCTGCACGTGGCGGCTGGTCGCCGCCCCTCTTCTCCGCCCGCCCCGCATCCTGTACGCTCGTTCCGCTTGGCCCCACGCGGCTCAAGCGCAGTACGTCGGGCGGGCACCCACAGTGCTGAAGTACATCGAGCTCAAGACGAATCACAACGACTGCGGCCCGGCGTGGATAGCGCGTGTCGTTCTCTCGAAGTCCGGCCGTACCGTCTACTTCGACGGGAAGGCGCTGAAGCGCGCGGTCCGAGGCGGCGTCTCCGGAAACCACTATGACTCTGCGACGGGATACGAGTACTGGATTTCGGGCGTCAAGAAGGACGGCTCAGACCGTCACTGGGCCGGCCGTGGGAAGGTCTGGATCGAAGCCGGGGCCGTCGCCGAGTACCTTCAATTGACTGGTCTGACTGTGATCGACCACGCGCGACTCGAAGTGATCCCTGACCTTCAGCCGCCTGACCCGTCGGCCTTCACGTCGCAGGAGAACACGAGGCTTCCGAAGTGACGGACAAGCCCATGCGCCCGATGGTCGGAGCTGCGTCTCTGGTGACACACACCCAGCAAGTGATGCACAGCGTCAGAGTTGGGTGGAGCCGTGTCCAGACTCAAGTGGACGGGATCCTAAGGCGAACCGCCTTCTCGGCTGGGTAAGGCTCGCCGAGTACGCCCTGGTGGCCACTGCCGTCGTTGAGCTCGACCGTGCGGAACAACAGGCCCACGGTGACGACCGCCGCGGCTAGTCCGAATATGACCATGGCCGCCTAACAAGCGCCTGGATCCGACGTGGTGCCGGGTGCGCCTCGCTCCGGGTCGCCGTTGCCTGCACGCGGCGGCTGGTCGCCGCCCCTCTTCTCTGGCCGCCCCGCATCCGGTAGGCTTCTGCCGCTGGGCCCCACGCGGCTCAAGCGCACCACGTTGGGCAGGCAGCCACTGGGCGGAAAGCGCAATGCCATTCACTGGACCACGAGCGGCCATCGAGTCGGTCTTGATGAAGTTGGGCGTCGAGGCCCCCTCCGGCCTTGATGGTCAAGCTCCGTGAGGGGGCGACAGCTATTCCCCCGCAGTTTCCTTGCTCAGGAGGCCCCGGACGGCACTGGATCTACGTGCTCAGGGCGACGGGCGCAGAAGCTCGACCTTGCGACCTTCACCCAGCTACGTGCCGAACGCGCCGGACCAGTCTTGAAGTTGCTCGACCAGTGGGTCGAGCTTCACCGCGGTCGAGTGGATCCACGCAGTCCGCTGGAGGCGGCGATCACGTACTACACCAACCAGCGCGAGGCTCTGCACCGCTTTCTCGAGGACGGACGGATTGGACTCGACAACAATGAATCAGAGGGGGCCATACGCAAGCTCGTCGTGGGCCTATCGAACTGGGTGTTCTTCGCCAATGAGACCGGCATCCGCTGGTACACGACCTTCCGCTCGCTGATCGCCTCCTGCATGCTTCATCGGCTCAACCCCGAGATCTGTCTCGAACAGCTGCTGAGGATCGTCCCGCACTGGCCCAAGCACCGCGTGCTCGAGCTGGCTCCCAAGTACTGGACCCGAACCGTAGCGAGCCTGGACGCCAAGTGGCGCGCGATCCTGGAACGCCCGTGGGAACCAGGCGTCGTTGCCTCAACCGAGCTCGAAGCCAACGCCAGCAGCACGACGCCAGTCGAGCAGGCCGCTTGAGTCCTCACTTCTGGCCCGGGTCGGTGCTACGGGCCCAGCGCTCGATGACACGCTCGAGAAGCTGGTGCGTTTGCTCTTCGAGCATCAGCGCCATGCTGCCCAACTGCCCAACGGAGGCCATAGGACCGTGCGCACCAAACCTTCTGGCGCGTCCCCGCAGATCGTTGTCGACCGCTGTCGCGGAGCTCGATAGACGCGAAGACCATAGCGACTGCACATCAGCGCCAGCAGGTGCTGTGTCGCGGCCGTAGGTACCGACAGAGCGTGCTTCTTGTCGGGCTCCCGCCCCCGCCTCGCCCGAGCTCCGCGCGCGGGTCGCTGACCAGGCCCTCATGCCAGGTCTGTTCCAGCTTCGATACCAGTGCGTCCTCGTCCACGCTCGTGCTTGTTGCGCGGGCTTGGGTCGGCGTCCACCGCAACGCGATGGCCCCGCGGAAACGGCCTGTCCAGAGGGGGCCCGGACGCGCGCACAGTCACCCGCGTAGCGATCAGAGCACGCGCCCACGGGCCGGTCACGACGGGGTCCGCGGAACGGGTACCCGGATGAGGATAACTGGTGGCCAATCACGAAGGCCTTGGTGCAACACGGGAGGACCGCGACCACACCGTGACGGCTGTCCCACGAAGCAACGCCTTGGCGACGGTCTCCGCGCGTTTCCTGCCGTCGCGCTCCGCCGTGCGCCTCGCTTCGGGATGCCGTCGCCTGCACACGGGGCTGGTCGCAGACATCCGTCGCTTCGCCCCACTCGGCCCAGGCGAACGCCTGCGCGCTACCCCCGGGTGGTCCAAGACGGCGGGATCGGCCCCAGATGAGGGAGAAGCACGCGCGTGCCCGACACGATCACACCTGCTAGACTGTTCCCGTGGACAGTAAGCGCGTGATCGACGAGGCACTTCGGCTCCCACCGGACGCTAGGGCGGCCCTTGCAGGCGAACTGCTCGCCAGTCTGGAAGGCGAGGCCGTGGATTCCGACCGCGAGGCGGCGTGGGCGGACGAGATCAGGAGAAGGCTCGAAGCGTGGCAGCGCGGCGAGGTGACATCGATGCCCGCGGACGACTTCTTGGCGCGCCTCAGTGAGACCGTCGGTGGGAAGCCGACCGCTTGACGTTCTGCCCGACGCCGCCGACGAGGCGCTGGTAGCGGCCGAGTGGTATCGGAGACGAAGCGCGAAAGCAGCCGCTGCATTTCAGCACGAAATTCGATCGGCATTCGACCGAATCCAACAATCGCCGGAGACGTGGCCCCGCCACCACCACGGCACTCGGCGCGTACTCCTTCATCGATTCCCATATGAGGTTGTGTACCGGATCTTCTCCGAGGTGATCCTGGTCGTCGCCATCGCACATTGCCGACGGCGTCCGGGCTACTGGCGCAAACGGTAGTCGATGCTGCCCAACAAGCGCCTGGATCCGATGTGGTGCCAGGAACGTCTGGCTCCGGGTCCCCGTCGCCTGGACGTGGCGGCTGGTCGCCGCCACCTCTTCTCGGGCCGCCCTGCATCCTGCACGCTCGTGCCGCTGGGCCCCACGCGGCTCAAGCGCACCCCGTTGGGCAGACCGAAGTGACACGGGCGATGCTGGACTCAGAGCGTCTCAGGTTGTTCAGGGCGAAACTGCGCGAACCCAACCCGACCGAGGCCCTGCTCACGATGGCCAAGCAGATGAGGGACGCGGGGTTGTCCCAGGCAGACCTGTACGTGTTGTTCGCCCATTTCCAACAACGGTTGAGCCCGGAGGATCCCCTCTACGACGCCGTACTCGACAACATGGACGCGATCTGGGGTGGCGGCTGGGCAAAGGGGGGCGCCCTGTACGCGACAGAGTTGGACGCTGCGACGCGACCAGTCGATCGCGCGGTGCTTCTGGGACCCTGGACTGACGTTGGGGTTTCTGAAGACGCAAACCTGGAAGCAGAGCTCGTCCGCGAGGTAGGACCGCAGCACCCGTTGGCTGGTCGGCGAGTGCGGGCCTTGATGAGACGAGCAGACCGTGACGACGTCCTCTTCGCCCTGGTGAAGAGTCCGGAAGTGGCGCTCGTACACCTGACTTGGTCCGGCTCCCTTGAGCCCGCCGGCTATCCACGCACACAGGTCTTCGGTTCGATGCTCGACTGGTACGAGCAGATAGAGAGTGGCCTGACAGACACCTGACGAGAGGACACGATTAGGCTGCCCAACCAGCGCCTGGATCCGACGTGGTGCCGGAGGCGCCTAGCTTCGGGTGACCGTCGCCTACACGTGGCGGCTGGTCGCCGCCACATCTTCTCTGGCGGCCTCGCTTCCGGTAAACTTCTGGCGCTTGGCCCCACGCGGCTCAAGCGCACCACGTTGGGCGGGCGTAGGACGACGGTTGCGTCGGGGCAGCATCGAGTGCCCGGCAGAGAAGGCCCCGCTTCATGCTACAACGAGGCCCGGCTTCAGGGCCGGGTTGTTTCTCAGCCGGCGCGTTCACCGGTTGCGAGTGTTACCTCTGGTGGTAACATCTCTGGCGTGGCCAAGGTCCGGCGAGGCAATCTCGTCTTTCTCACCTGGGCCGGAGACCACAGCCCTCGTCACGTCCATGTGTATCGCGACGGAACGCTTGTTCTCAAGTGGAACCTAGACGCCTCGGCCCCAATGAAGGGAACGCCCACGGCCAAACTGATCAAGCTCATCGCCACTCTTAGGAAGGAGGGCCTACTGTGAAGCTGCGCAGCGTTGTAGTGAACAATCGGAAGGCCCAGCTCGAGCTGGTTCTTCGCTCCGGTAGGACGTACCCGTTTCCTTTCGCCAAGCTTCAGCCTCGGCCTTCATCGAAGGACCGAATTCGGGAGGCCTACGTGGATCGAGAACTGGGAAGCGAAGCTGTGACGTACGTGCTCGCCTCTGGCGCCGAAGGTTCCGTTCATATCGACCACGCCCTCGAGTACAACGAAGACCCCAAGTACCTGGCCGACCTTCTGGCGCACAAGCTCACGGTCGAAGCGAGCAAGCGCGCGGAGCGCTCCGGCCTGAGCCGCCGTGAGCTGGCTCGGCGGCTTCACACATCCGTTCCGCAGCTCTACCGCCTGCTCGATCCAACCAACACTCGCAAGAGCCTCAGCCAGCTCGTCGGATTGCTTCATCTGCTCGACTGCGCCGTGGATGTGGTCGTCAAGTCGCGTCGGGCCGCCTAACCCGCGCCTGGATCCGACGTGGGGCCGGAAGGCGCCTCGCTCCGGGTGACTGTCGCCTGCAGGTGGCGGCTGGTCGCCGCCGCTCTTCTCCGGCCGCCCCGCATCCTGTACGCTCCTTCCGCTGGGCCCCACGCGGCTCAAGCGCACCAC
>JAFGIS010000244.1 GCA_016929495.1 Polyangiaceae bacterium
GCCCTGGGAGGGCGGGGTCACATAGTGGACGCGGGCATGGAACAGGTCGGTGATGAGGATCCCGCCGTTCTGGAGCCCCACTGCTTGGTGGGGTCCCGGCAGATGCGTCTGCTTCGCGGGAGTGGTGCTCGTGCCGAACGGCGGCATCGGCAGCGTGTTGTCGAGGTTGCCCGCAATAGTCTCGGCCACGTAGTGCCCGAAGTTCGGGCTCCCTGACTCCTGCTGCTTGTAGACGTGGATCACGGCCTTCCTGAACGGGCCGGTGAGGAGCACGCCTCCGTTGCGGCCGGAGGGGTCGCTGTTGAACGGGTAGCGCCGCATCCCGTTAGCGCCGTTAGCAAGGCCGGCAGCGTCGCCATCGCTGCCACCGTCCACGTCGAGCGCGCGGCCGCCCTCGGTGTCTTCGGCGGAATCGACCGCGAGCTCACCGGCGAACGGCTCCATCAGCCCGGTGTTCCAGTTCGTCGTGAACCGGTCGTAGGTCGTCGGAGGGTCGGACGCCGAGTCGGAGTCCTGGCACACCGGGCCGTTTCCGTTGACCGTTCCGCAGAAGCGATACTCGTAAGTCGTTCTGGACGTGAGTGTGGCCTGGGTGCAGTTGCTCGCGGACCCGCAACTCGGTCGCAAGGCCTCGTCCAAGTAGAGATCGTCGACATCGCCGCCCACCGACCAGTTGCGATGCGTCGTCTGGATCCACGTGGACGCTCCCGCCTGCCGGTACTCAAACCAATACGCCCCGGACTCGCCCGCATCGGCAGAGACCTTCGCCTGAAGGTTGGCCGAGACCCTCCCGACCGCCGTGGCGTGCTCTGTCTCCGACGTACAGCTCGCCAGGACCGGAGTCAGAAGCAATGCAGCGAGGACGGCCAACTTGATTCGCAAAGCGACTCCTCAACGGTAGGACGACCGAACGATCAACGGAAAAAGATCGGTCGAAAGAAGCAGTGCGAGCCTAGACCTCCCAACTTCCGACTGCAACCCCTCGTGGCCCGCACCCGCGAAGTACGTGGAAGACGGGGCGCTTTATCAATACGGCTCACAGCCGAGTCCGTCGTCGTCGCTGTCGAGTTCATACGGGTCCGCGCCCGTAACAGTGACCTGGCCGGTGTATTCGGGACCGTTGCCCTCGCCGCCTCCGCAGTCGTAGTCGTACGCGTTCGGATCCAGGCAAGGGTCGTAATCGGGATGACACGACTCCACAGCCTCGGGCTCGACACGGTCCGGCTCTGGAGCGTTCTCTTCCGTCCGGTCTGCGAGGGCTTGGGCTTCGAGCCTCCGTTCGCGTTTGCGGCGAGCAACGGCTTCGGCCCGACGGGCAAGCCGTGCCGCGACTCGTTCGACGTTCGCTTCAACCTTCTCTCGGGCTCGCTTCGCACTCTGCGCAGCGTCCCGTGCGACCGCGTCGGCGCTCGAGGAAGCGTCGTCCGTCGAGCACCCCACCGTGCCACCAGACAGGAGCAACAGGAGGGGAAGAAGCACGAGCCAGCGACCCATTCCGAAGACCGTAAGGTCGACAAACCCTGAGCGCAACAGCCCGGTAGGAGAAACGTCCAGCCGAGGTGATCGCTTCCGGACCCCGGGTCCCCTTAGTCTCCGTCAGATTCGGCCGGTGAGTGCTCGCAAAGATGCTGTCAGACGCGCGCGAGTGCGTCTCGAAAGTCGCGAAAGTAGCGGCCCAATCGCATCTCGATCGCAACCGGCTCGCGCTCGCGTACGAAGACGCTGCAAAAGCGCTAAATCGGGGCCGATAGTCTCGCTGTCTTGAAAACCGTTAGCCGTCGATAGGCGGCTCGAGGGTTCGAATCCCTCCCCCTCCGCTAAACCTGAGCAGAGAGGACCGGCATGGAGCGGTGCGTCGCTCGTGCTTAGCCTCGGTGGACTAGCGATCCGCGCTGTGCTCCGGCCTCGGAAGTCCACCGGCCGAGATCCGGCGCCCACAAACGGCGGCCGGGCGTTGCTTGAACGTCTGTGGGCTCGGGAGCTCCGAGCCGATCGGGCGGTCGAGACGGCGCTCACCGATCGCACGTCGATCGCACACTCTTTGGGTAGTGGGTCAGTTTGAGCGTTGGCGGGCCACCGCTGGACCCTGGCATCCGCCCATACGTCGAATGCCTGAGGGCGGGCGGCGTGGAGACGTTCGAGTCTTGTGAAGGGGGCCCGGACACGCGTTCCCCATCCCCACGATCCGCTTCCCGGTCTGGATCGTCGCCAGTCCCAGCCGCGGCGGCAGCCGCCTGCGCCTGGGCAGGCGTGGCCGGCGGCAAGACGGCCGGCGGGACGAGGGCTTCCGTGCCCTCGCCTCGGTCCTGCAGTACGCGTACCCGGTGTCCGATCCACGCCGTGTTTGGTCCATCGAGGACGGCGAGCCGGTCGAGCCGGACTGGGAGCTGACCTTTGCAGGCCGGCTACTTCCCTTGAGCGTTGAAGTCCCTGCACTGCTGGCACAGACGGAGCCCGCCGGTGCCGCTGACCTTGTTGTACGTCTCGATGTTGTTGCCGACCGTGCACTTGCCGTTGTTGTGGTAGACGTCGGTGCTGGGCAGCTTGGAGTGGAACGGGGCTACAGACCCCATGGATTGCTCCCTTCCGTCGATTGCGCGGACGACGCTATCTGGTCGGCTTCCTTTGAGGAAGCCGGCTCTTAGTCAAGCAAGAAGGCGATCTCTGCCAGCGACCACTTGTGGTCGGCCACGCCGGCCGCCATCGCCGGGGAGGTTTGAGGGGTGGACCCGCGCGACGTGTAGGTTCGGCCAGACCAGCGGGCAGCGGCTCCCTTTCGCGCGATCCGGAGCGTTGCTCGGCCGCCACGCGTGCCTTGCGGCCCTGCGCCCGTCCTCGCGTCCGTTCACCTGGGCGGGTGTCTCCGGCTCGCACTGCTCGTCGGTGGCCTGCTCGACGATCCGAGCGGCCATCCGGTCGAGGTCTGCCATGCCCTGCCGAGCCTAGGGCCAGGACGGATGACGGCATTTCGGCTTGAAGTCCTCATAGACCGCCTGCACGAGCACTGCGTCGGCAGGTGCGATCTGCGAGCCATATTGTTCCATGGTCGCGCAAGGGTTCGGTGCGGTCTAGCCGGTTGGGCTTTCCGGTCCGCATGTAGTTGAGGCTCACTTCGCGCCGGGAATTATCGCGTTTTGGCCTTCTTGCCCTTCTTGGCGGGGTTGTCGCTCTTCGCCTCGGGCGACTCGAACGACATGACGACGAGCTTCGCGTTGAAGCCATCCTCGCCGCTGTCGGCCAGCCGCGAGGCGCTCTCCGACTCGATCCGGACGGTCTCGTCGAAGATGCCGGCGAGCAGGCTGCCGAGCTCCTCCCAGCCCTGCTCGTCGAGCACGAGCGGGTAGCGGCTCAGGTTGCGGTCGGTCCGCGACTCGAAGGTGCCTGACTCGACGGACTCGGTCACGTCGTCCCAGATCAGCTGGAGGCCGACGTCGCTGATCGCCCGCCGCAGCGACTTCGGCAGCCGGCTCCAGTCGCGGTCGGAGAAGTAGGGGCGCTCGATCGCGCGGTAGAAATGCTCGACGGCGCCTCGGCGCGGAGTCGTGCTCACGAGCTCGATGCACTCCAGGTCGAGGAGCGCCTTCACGTGGTAGCTCACGTTTCCGAGCGGCTCGCCGAGCGCCTCGGACATCTGGTTCGGGCTCGCAACGCGCTCGTTGAGGATCGTCAGGACGTGCGCCCGCAACGGATGGGAGAGAGCCTTGGCGACCCTGGGGTCTACGAGTCCGTCCTTCTTCGAGTTCACTTACTTCCTTTCTTCAATTCTCTATCCAGGCGCTGTCTAGCTCGGTGCAGACCGGTTTTCGCTGTTCCTTCAGGGATGCCCAGCCTGCAGGCGACCTCTGACTGAGTTAGATCCTCGAGGTACCGAAGGTAAAGGAGAGCCCGGTCCTGAGGCCGGAGGGCCGCCAGCGCTGCGCGGATGGAAAGCCTTTCATCGGTGGCGTCGTCCCATTGGCCCCCCCCCCGCTAGTTGATGTAGGTCGAGATCTGCTCGTCGGCCGTGATGCAGCGTTTGACGCGAGGCCAGGCGTAGGGCTTCGTTGCGCGCGATCGTGGCGAGCAGCGCTTGGGGGTTTCGGATCGCTCGTCGCTCGCGAAGTCTCAAGGCGCGAAGCAGGGCCTCCTGCGCCGCGTCTTCGGCTGCGGGCCCTCCCAGGAAACGTCGCGTGACCGCGAGGCACAGCTCGCTCATCGCACTCCAGTCCCACGGGTCATCACGTCCTTTCACCGCGTGAGCAGCCGACTGCTGCCGGCGAGGGTGTGTTGCAGCGTGCCTCCTGGCGACCTCTGACTGACTGAGGCCCGCGTCTAGCGGAGGACGGCCAGCGTCGTGCGAACCGAGAACGCTACGGCCTACGCGGGCACCAGCCCGAAGTAGACCTTGTAGGTGGCACCGTCGGAGCTGAAGAGCGGGGTCTCGAGCTTGTAGCCCACGCCGTGCGACGCCGAGTTTTCGGTCTTGGTCGCCAGCAGAACCATCTGCTTGGCGCTGATAAATACGCTTTCCGTGCCTAGGGCGTCGTCGTCGGTATCGAGCAGTTGATTGAAGAAATCCGTTATCTCCGGCGCGTACTTCTTGAGAAGCGGCCCGGCAGCTTTCGCGAGCGGCGGACCGACGACAGGTATGTACGCCACAGCGATCTCGAGTCCGTCTGATCCGTACTCCACGGCCTGGCCTACTTCGTCCTTGTACTTGTCGGGATCACCCTCGTCATGCTCCATCAGAACGCAGATGACGCTGAGGCCCATCGGCTTGCCGCGGTAGAGCTCCAAGACGTCTGGACGACCCTCACCCGCGTCAACATCTTCATAGATCTTGCTCCGGGCCATGGGAGCAGCCGCAGCACCGACGCCTGGGGTACCTGTAGTTAGGGTGACTACCTCAGGAGAGACGACGCCGAGCAGCACGTAGGGCTCGTCAGAATCGGAGCCCTGGTCCCAATCGGTCTCTCCGAAGCAAATCAGCCCCGTGTAGTGCACGATGACCTCGTTGAGATCGATGGCACCCACGTCCGGCCACCAGTAGATCTCGCCGTGCTCGAAACGGCTAGCGCGACCACCCTCGGTCATGTCTTCCTCATCCGCGACGGGGAAGCCCAGCCAGCTGCTCGGTCCGCCCGTATCGTCGTAATGGGAGTCGATGGCCCCGTGCACCCAACCCAACGCCCCGTCGGGGGAGCGGTAGATAGTTCCATCCTGGTACTTCACGCGGTGGCCGCCGGCCACGGACTCCAAATCGGAGACCTCCGAACCCGGCTTGCCGCCTAGCGTCTCCGAGTGGTCTCGGATAGCCCGGAGCTCCTTTGGAACGAGCTTTAGCCGCTGCCTCATCTGGTCCGAAAGCGGCGCGTTCGCACGACCGATCACAACAGCGTTCCGGTCTATCCGGGTGGGAGTTTCATTGGGAGGAGGCATCGCGAGCGACCGTAAGCTCTGCGCACTCAAAAGTCAACGTGTATTCAGCAAATCCTGACTTAGAGCGGAAGCTGCGCTGGACAGGACGGGTTATCCACACCCGTAACACCCCGCGATCCCTTTCGTCCGTGCAGCCAGACCACTATCCCACCCCTCCCCGTGATAAGTCAAGAAACTCTGAGCACTCCACGCAGGAGCACCACCTAGGAGTAGTGCAACCCAAGACGCCGAGATGCTTCAGGACGGGAAAGCCAAAGCTAGCCGCACCAAAGCGGCGACCAGTCTTCGAGCAGCCCAGGCTACGCTCGGGCTTCTTCACGGTGCTGCGCGAGGCCGGGAGTCGAAGGCGGGGCGCTGGGGGATTCGATCATGTCCTCGGGCACCCGACGCCGCCCGAGTGACCGGCTACGGTCGGAGATCCCGTGCCCGGCGCTCCTAAGAATCGATCGATGAGCAGTACGCGCACGGTGCTCCTCAGTGGCGGCGTCGATTCGACGACGCTGCTCGCGCTGTGCGCCAGCCAGGACCCGGACAGCATCGGCGCCTTGTTCATCGACTTCGGGCAGGCCGCAGCGGACCCGGAGCGCGCGGCGGCGCGCGCCGCCGCTCGGGCTTATGGGGCAGTCCTGGGCGAGGCGAGCGTCGACATCGGGCCGATCCCGGCCGGCGAGATCCCGGGCCGCAACGCTCTGCTCGTCCACGTAGCGCTGGCGATGGCGGGCACCGAGCCGGGCTCGCTGCTGCTGGGCATTCACGCGGGGACGGGCTACCGGGACTGCACGCCAGCCTTCGTGCAGGCTATGCAGATCTCGCTGGATGCCCATCGCGACGGCGCCTTGCAGCTCGCCGCGCCGTTCGTCGAGTGGTCGAAGGCCGAGGTGTACGCCTACGCCCAGTGGCTGGGCGTCGCGTTCGAAACGACGTACAGCTGCGAGGCGGGGAGCGTGCCGCCGTGTGGGCGTTGCGCAAGCTGTCGTGACCGGGAGGCGCTGGATGCGGCAGCGTGAGCGCGTCGTGCCACTGAGTGGCGGCGGCGAGCTGCGCACGCCGCTGCTCGTGCCGTCGGTCTCGAGTGCAGGGTTTCGGCGCCGTCAACTCCAGGACGGCACCAGCCAGCCCGAGGCGGCGGTGTGGCTGAGCGTGCTCGCGCCGTTCCTGCCCAAAGCCTTGCTGATCTCCGCCTACGACATCCACCACGACAACCTCCCCGACACGCAGGAGCTGCGCGGCGAGTTCCGCCGGAGCCTCTACGCCCGCGGCCGGGCGCTGTTCGTCGACAGCGGCGTCTACGAGAAGGAGCACGGCCCGCCACCGCATGACGGCCTGCGGCTAGACTGGGACCCGGAGATGTTCGGAGCGATGGTCGGCGCGCTCGATCCGGCCAGCGAGGCGATCATCGTCAACTACGACGCCTACGTGTCCTATGGCGAGCAGATCGCCGCGGCACAGCGCCTCTTCGCCGAGCACGATCACTTCAGCTCGGACCTCCTGCTCAAGCCCGAGCAGCGGGGCCAGATGCTGGACGTCGACGCGCTGACGCGCGACGTCAAGGCGCTGCGCGGCTTCGACGTGATCGGCGTCACGGAGAAGGAGCTCGGCGATAGCCTGCTGGACAAGCTCAGGACGCTGAGCAAGCTGCGCGCGCGGATGACCGAGGCGCAGGTCCACGCCCCCATCCATGTCTTCGGGTCCCTGGACCCGGTGCTGGCGCCGCTTTTCCAGGCAGCCGGGGCCGAGATCTTCGACGGTCTAAGCTGGCTGCGCTTCGGCTACGTCTGGCAGGCGTCCCTGTACAAGGAGCAGGTGGCCGTCCTCGAAGATGAACAGGATCTGACCAGGAGCAAAGACGAACGCGACCTGACGATGCTCGTCAATAATGCGCGCGTGCTCGGCGTGCTGAACGAGCGGATGCGCCAGTTCGCGAACACCGGGGACTGGACGCTGTTCGACGAGCGCGCTGCCGGTCGGTTGGAGAGCGCGTACCGCGCGCTAACCACGAGGACGGGAGAGTGAGCTGATGGGCGGAGGCGGAGGCGGCGGTGGGCGATCGGTCCCGGGTGGGTCGGTCGATCTCGACGCGCTGCGCCGGCGGGCGCGCGAGATCGACGAGCAGGCCCGGTTCGATGCCGAGGTCAACCACCGGCTCGCGCAGCGCTTCGCGTCGATCAACGCGCGCGACGCCGAGAAGATCGGTCGCTACCTAGACGACATCCTCGGCGCGCTGAAGGACGACGTCGACGGCGTGGAGCGCACGCTGTTCGGCGGCTCGGTTGCCAAGAGCACCTACGTCGAAGGTCTGAGTGACGTCGACGCGCTTGTAGTCCTCGACCGCGCGGACCTCAAGGACGCCAGCCCCGAACAGGTGCGCGAGCAGTTCCGCCGCGCGCTGAAGGCGGCGCTCACCCACGCCGACGTTGCCGAGGTCTCCTCCGGCGCGCTGGCCGTGACTGTGAAGTACGGCGACGGCACCGAGATCCAGCTGCTGCCGGCGGTGCAGCGCGGCGAGCGGCTCGCGATCTCCTCGGCGGACGGGAAGGAGTGGAAGACCATCCACCCGCGCAGCTTCGCCAGGGACCTGACCGAGGTCAACAAGAACCAGGGCGGCGCCGCGGTGCCATCGATCAAGCTCGCCAAGCAGATCATCGCGGGGCAGATGTCCGAGGGCGAACGGCCCTCCGGTTACCACGTGGAGGCGCTCGCCGTCGCGGCGTTCCGCGACTACGTGGGCTCGCGCAACCCGAAGGCCATGCTCACGCACTTCTTCGCCATCGCGGCGCGCGGCGTGCTGCAGCCGATCCACGACGTCTCGGGCCAGTCGCGCCACGTCGACGAGAGCCTGGGCGCGGCGCGCTCCGCCGAGCGCGAGGCGCTCTCGGGGCGGTTGCAGCGCATCGCCGACACGATGGAGAACTCGCGGGACGCGAGGGATTGGGAGCGCCTCCTGGGCGATGGCTGATCTCGCACTCGAGGAGTACGCGCGCCGCCTGAAGATCCTGGACATGATGCTCTCGGCGCACTCGGTGCTGCGCGACCGTTACGAGCGGCGCGCGAAGGGACTGACGCTGCTGATTATGGGGCTCTCACTCACCGCCGCCGCCGTAGCGTTCATCAGTGGCGAGCCGGAGGCGACGATCGGGCCATTCACCGCGCGCGTGCAGGTGTGGGTCGGCCTGCTGACGTGCCTGATCTTCTTCCTGGCGATCCTCGAGCTGCTGGTCGAGTGGCGCCGCAAGGCGTGGGCGCACGACGAGGCGGCACAGCGCCTGTCCGATCTCAAGGCGGTGTTCAAGCGGGCGCGCGAGGAGGACGGCGTGATGCGCAGCGACGCCGACCTGCCCGACGCCTACGACCACGCAATGGAGGCGCTAAACGCGCTGCGGGTCCGCATCCCGGATGCGCGGTTCAATGCGCTGAAGGCGAAGCACCTGAGCAAGGTCGAGCTCAGCAAGCGCACGTCGGCCCGTCCTGAGCGTCGGATCGTCCTGCACCGGCTCGACCTGTTCCGCGAAGGGCTGAAGAAGCGCAAGAAGAAGAACGACGGCAAGTCGTGAGCGCGTCAGCGGCCATGCCACGTGAACAGGCGGGCGAAGATTCCGGCCTGCTCAACTGCGTCGTCGAGCGCGTGATGGCGGTGCGGGGCGTCCCCGCGCAGGTGCTCCGGCAGGTCGTCCTTGCCGGAAGCCGACAGCAAGGCGCCGGACTTCTGCTGGTACATCGTCTTCATGTCCAGGCCCGAGGAGAAGCCGAACGGGGAGCCGTCACGGGCGAAGCGCTCGAAGTACCAGTAAAGGAACATCCAGTCGTAGATCAGCGGATAGCCGACGAGGACCGGGCGGTCGTCGCCGGCTTCCTCGCGCACCCAGGCGGCGGCCTCGCCCATAGCGTCGGCCGGGTCGCGGCCCTCGCGCTTCAGCGCGTCGCGGTCCAAGCCACTGACGGCGAGCGCGTCGGGGTCGACCTGCTCGCCGATCGGGCGCAGCTCGGCGTAGAAGGTACGCTCGCGCGGGTTGGCGACGGCGAAGCGCCGGCCGTCGTAGCGGCCGGCCACCGCAAGGCCGAAGGAGAGCATCGAGTAGGGCCCGGGGATCGGGCCGTCGGCCTCGACGTCGGCGGAGAAGTACAGGTCGGACTGCGCCGGCACGCCGGTGAGCATGACGGCCCGGACGGGCGGACGCGGCGGTCGTGGGGATGACCTACGTCGCCAAGGAGATCTTCTACACCCTGCAGGGCGAGGGCGCGCAGGCCGGACGACCAGCGGTGCTGTGCCGCTTTGCCGGGTGCAACCTGTGGACCGGGCGCGAGGAGGATCGCGCGGGCGCGGTGTGTCGGTTCTGCGACACGGACTTCGTCGGCACCAACGGCCCGGGCGGGGGGCGCTTCGCGAGCGCCGAAGACCTCGCGGATGCCATTGCGTTGACCTGGGCGAGCGCGGCCGTCGGTCGCTACGTCGTATTCACCGGTGGGGAGCCTACGCTGCAGCTCGACCGCGCGGTGCTCGCGGCGGTGCACAAGCGCGGGTTCATGGCGGGGATTGAGACCAACGGGACGCGGACCGTGCCCGACGGGCTCGACTGGGTATGCGTGAGCCCGAAGGCGGGTGCGCCGCTCGTGCAACGGGGCGGTGACGAGCTCAAGGTCGTCTTCCCTCAGGCGGGGTTGGATCCGGCCGCGCTGGAGGAGCTGGCGTTCGCGCACTTCTTCCTGCAGCCGTGTGACGGGCCGGAGCTGGCGGCGAACACGCGGGCGGCGGTCGACTACTGCCTCGCGCACCCGCGATGGCGGCTGAGCCTGCAGACCCACAAGCTGGTAAAGATCCCTTGACCTTCGAGCTGCTGCGCCGCTACCGCTTCGAGGCCGCGCACCGGTTGCCGGCCGTCCCGCCCGAGCATCGCTGCGCTCGGCTGCACGGGCACACGTACCTCGTCGAGGTGGTGGTGTCGGGCGCGCTGGACGAGCGGTTCGGTTGGGTCATGGACTACGCCGCGATCGACGGCGCCGTCGAGCCGCTCGTCGCTGCGCTCGATCACCGGTACCTGAACGACGTCGAGGGCCTCGAGAACCCGACCAGCGAGCACGTCGCACGCTGGCTGTGGGAGCGTCTGGAGGCGGGGTTGCCGGGGCTCGCAGCGATCAGCGTGGCCGAGAACCCCAACTCGGTCTGCACCTACCGGGGAGAGGATCGGAGCGTCTGAGCGAGAAGGTTCCGCCTCGTGCGCTGGGACAATGGTGGCGTGCACGGCGACTGGGCGACCATGTGGCCGGCGTTCGCACAAGCCTACGACGAGCTGGTCTCCCCCGGCCCCCCGGCGAGCGAGCCAGGGCTGCGCGACGAGCTGCTGTTCTGCCTGCTCGGCGGCCACGGCATCACCTATGAAATGAACCGCTCCGCGATGGCGGTCGTCGCCGAGCTCGATGTCTTCTCCGAGCGCCACGGCGCCGACGCGTTGTGGGCGGACCTGGTCGGGGCGCTGAGCGCCCCGCGGTTCGACCCGCCGCGCAAGGACGGCTCGCCGCGGCGTTACCGGTTCCCGCGGCGTAAGGCGACACTGATCGTCGGGGCGCGAGCTTGGGTGCTGGGCGCGGGCTCCCTGACCGACCGGCTGGCGGCGTGTGCATGCGAGCGCGATCGGCGGGCGTGGTTGATGTCATGCCCGGGGCTGGGCCCGAAGTCGGCCTCGTGGGTGCTGCGCAACACCGGCTGGGCGCACGACCTGGCAATCCTCGACATCCACGTCCTGCGGGCGATGGCCGAAGAAGGCGTCATCGGCGAGCCCCGCCTGGGGGCGGATTACGAGGCGGTCGAGCGCAAGTTCCTGGACTGGTGCCGGGCGCTCAACGCGGCGCCGGCCGCCTTCGACATGTTCCTGTGGGATTGGCAGCGCGGCACGCTGCGCCCGGCCACGGCGGCCGCGGCGGCGCTGTGAGCCTGCTGGTCTGCGGCGGCATCTTCGTCGAGGAGCTCGAGGGCCGGCCGCTGCGCCTGGGCGGCTCGGGCTTCACGGCGGCGATCTCGGCCGCCCGCTACGGCGCGCGCGTGTCGCTGGCGGGCTGGGTCGGCGCGGGGCAGGCCGAGGCGGCGTTCGCGCGGCTCGACGAGGCAGGTGTCGACCGGGTCGGCGTGGTGGTGCTCGACGGCGCCACGACACGCTACCGCATCGCCGATCCGGAGGACCTGGCCTCGCCGATGCCCGGGGTCGCGGTGGGCGCCACGCCGACGGGCGCGGTTCCGGCGCTGCCCTGGTCGCCCGTAGTGATGTGCTTCGGCACGCCAGGCTACGACGTCATCGGCGCGCGCTGGCTGGACCGGGCCGCCGAGGGATCGGCGCTGCTGTTCGACCGCCAGGGCTCGCAGTCGATGGTGCTCGGCGCGCGCATGGCGGCGACGGTGCCGGCAACGCTGCGGATCCTGCTGGGCAACGTCTTCGAGATGAGAACCGAGACCAACGAGCCGGGGCTGGCGCGCATCACGGGCGCGCTGCCGGTCGCCGGCTTCTCTGCGGCGTTCGTCAAGGCGGGAGTCTGGGGTGTGTTGGGAGTCGGCGAGGGCGGCGCGGAGCGGCCGCTCGGCGCCTACGACGTCCGGGTGCGTTCAACGATCGGCTCGGGCGACGTGTTCGCGGGTGTTCTGGCGGGGTCGCTGTCGCGCGGCGTGGACGTCTTCAACGCCGCACGCGAGGCGGTCGCGGCAGCGGGCGCCTGGATCGCGAGCGGCGCCGACGTACCGCCGGTGGACCTGCCCGCACGGGCGGCCCAAGTGGCCGAGGGGCCGGCGGTCTGGGTGGACCGGCGGCAGCTCGAGGACCTGCGGTTCGAGCTGGTCCTCGACGAGGGGGTGTCGTCGCGCGACCGTGAGCGGATCGGCCGCGCGTTGCGTTACCTGGGGATGGAGACGCTGTTCCGGCCGGGCGCGTCGGTGAGGCACATCGATCTACGCGGACTCGGCAAGGATGTGGTGCGCGACGGGGTCACGCGCGCGGTCGCGTGGGCGCGCGGTGAGCTCGGCGAGCGGACCTGAACGTGGGGGCCTACAGGCCGGCGAGCTGAAGCACGAGCGCTTTCGGTGGGAAGCGGGAGCGCGAGCGTTGCGACACCTCCTGCTCGTCGGCTCGAACGACGGCCGTTCTTGCGCTTGCTTTCGGCAGAGCGCTTAACGCGAACCCGCAACACCAGGCTGCCGGGAGAGAAGGCGGGGTCGACGCCTAACGTCGTGAGTTCCTCGCGAATCCTCAACGCGTGGCGAAAGCTCAGGGCGGCGACGCCATTTTGTCGGGGTCGTATCTGCGCTTGGCGAGGGCTCGCCAATCGATCTGCGGGACGACTGTAGTGCCAACACCGGTGCCTTGCGCCTAGCGCGGCTGCTCGCCGACGTCGAGCGACGGAGAGACCCCTCACCTGCAAGCGGCAGCAGCCCACACTCGCGTGGTCGGCGTAGACGCGTCTCGGCTCGCTTCCGTCAACGGCGCACAGCCGGATTGTCCACGAGCCCATGCGCTTTCGGCCACAGCGCGCAGCCACTGCTGCGGGAGCAACCCAAGGCGTCTGAGGTCGAGTTCTGTGCGGCACCGCGTCTGCCTCAGGGCGCCGGCTGGAGGCGGGGATTACCGGGACCGTCTGGACTGCAACGCCCGATCAGGATTCGCGTTCGGTTTACGGGCTCGCTGGCGAGGCCTCCTTACCCGCAGTCCGGAGTCTCTTGTTAGGACTTAGAGCCACCTACTCCCTCTCGTCGGCTTCGTGCCCACTCTATGATCTCACTAGCCGAGAACAGAATTACCGCGATTGCGGCAATGATGAGCAGCCGCTCTGGACCATTATCCCCGAGTGGCCAGATCGGGATGAGGGCGAGCCCGACGAGCACTGCGACGGCAGCGCGGGTGAGTCGCGAACGAGGTATCACCACGAGATCAGCACTTTGATGCCCCCAAAGACGCCGCACGCCGGGGCGACGTAGGGGTTTGTGAGATTCTTGGCGCGGATTAGCCAGCGCCATCGTTCTCGAGCACCAGCGCCAAGACCGCGACCTGGGACCCTTACCATAACTACAACCAGCACCACGTCCACATGGCCGTGCACTTCCGAGTACAGGGGCTAACGAACCCCGAGTCGTCAGACGGAACGTTCGCGTTGAAGGAACAGACGATTACGCCCTACTACTACTACTGCGGAACCGGAAACTGCTACTTCCCGTAATGGGCGCTTGAGTGTCTCGCCCTGTTGCGCGAATGAGTATGGATGCTCCAGCCGACGATCTGATGAATCGTTCTCTAGGAGGCTGGCGATAGACCGCGCTGCTCGAGCCACTCCCACACTGCCGTATCCAAGTAGCCGGAGTAGGAACGGTTCGTGACTTGCACAATCAACAGCTTGTCGTTTGCGTCCATGACTCCGCGAAGGGAGGTAGTCCAAGCGCCAGGACTGGCATTGGTCTCAATAAGCCATTGCGAGTAGAGCGGTCGGATCCATGCGAGGGCATTGGTCTCAATGACGTCCTTGACGCGCTCGTAGGCCGCGGGGCGCTCGCGGCCGTTTAGGTCATAGCTGATGAGCAGGACCATCTCAGGACTACGTTATCGAGAGTTTCGCTGCCCCCCGGTCCGCCCCTAAGGCGCGAGACTCTCCACAAGGTCAGCAAACTCGACCAGCGCCCACTGCGGGTCGTCACCGAGCGGCAGACCATAGAGTTCGCCGACGTGCTGCTCATACGCCGCGGTGGTGTCCAGCGTGGCGTAGCTCCTCAGTGCCGCTGCCTGGCCTTGGAGGCCGTAAGCGCTGTCGGCAGCGAGGGATTGGAACCCTGCGAGCATCGCCGCCGCGCCGAGGCGGTGCGTCGCGACACGCCGGCGGACGGCGGGCGCGCTCGATGAGCTGATCCAGCGCAACGTCCGCATGGCCCAGTCAGGCCGCGTCCAGACCGCATACGTCCCGATCCAGCCGACGAGATCGACGGCCCGCTCCTTGTCGGGAAGCTCGTCGAGGCGCCCCAGAACCGCGGTCACCGCCCTGGCGTCAGCTACGTCGATCGCGCGCCTCGCGGCGTGCCACAGCACGTTGATGTGCAGGCCGGTGTCCCCGTCGGCGCGCACGGCGTAGGTGAATCGGGTGACAACGAGCCAGGGTAGCCCCTCGTGTTCGGCGCCCAGTCCGACGATGCCCTCTAGAAGCGTCTCCATTGAGCCTCGCACGTCAATCTCATCGCGGATTGCCGCCAACGTCCGGTCGACCGCGACCCGAGCGAGCGGCGATACCGGAAGGTAGTAGCCACGAGGCGGCTCGGGACGCCCTCGGCGGGCGGCGTCCAGGCTGACGCGCAGCAGGTCGAGCAGGTGGTCGGTGGCTCGGGCGGCGGCCTCCGCGTTACCGGAAGACGCAAGACGCCCAACCGAGGCGACGAGCGCGCCGACTGCCTCGATGGCCTCGGCCGCGGCACCCACTTTCCGAGTGCGCACCGCTTGGGCGGCGGCCGCGACGTCGGTTGCGCTGACATTCGAGCCGACGTCCGGGACGACCGCTGCCACCTCCTCCCCGGCCGCGACAATCTCGCCGAGCGGGGTAGTCACCCGCAAGCGCAGGGTTTGGGAGCGCCACCTGTCCCCGCGGTCCATGGCCTCCAGTGCCTCGAGGTGGACGAGGACAAAGCCTCGTCGCGGGGCCACTATCGGCGCGCGGCGTTCGGAGTGTGCTCTCGTGGCGCTTAGCCGCGCCCATCCGAAGCTCGAAATCTCAGCACGGACCTTGACCGCCGCTGACTGAACTGCCCCGTGGATTCGGCCAGCCCTTACAAATAGCCGCCGCCTGCGTCGGGCGTACAGGTCGATCGCCCGCAACTCATCGGTGCGGCGAAGCAGCCCCAGCAAGGCGATTGTCAGACTGAGGACCAGACCGGCGACCATCAGTGCCTCAAGAAAGGCGCGGTTATCAACGTCACCCGGCGACACCCGCCAACTCGCCGTCAACAGCAAGAGGACCTGAAAAGCGAGGGCTGCTGCGAGTGGTCCGGAGAGCGCTACGCGTCGCGCAATTAGGCCCTGGAGCCTTTCGGCCGCGAGCTCGGCCGCGAAGATCACCGCGGCGACCAGAAGGCTGAGCGCCGCAAGCGTGTCCCCAGGCCCGATGGCGTACCCGTGGGGGACGTCGGAGGTGCGTGTCGCAATCGCCGTGGCCACTGAGCCCCACGCGACGGCGATCAACACACCGAATGCAGGCATCGTCCAAATCCCGCTCGTACGCACACGAGTACCGATGAGAGCTGCCCTGGCACGTCCTCGGGCCCAGATTCCGAGGCGGGTTTCAATCGGATCGAGCGTTGTGGCACGCCGATCGCAGCTCTGGGCGAAACGCAGCGCGCGATCGCGGCCCAGACCTGCGGCGTCCACCGCGGCCGCGTACTGACGCCAGGCCCGGTCACGTTGAACGAGAGCTCCGGCAAGGATCAGCAGGACGCCGTCGCGTTCCAGCGAGCCGTCCTGCAGACGGTCGAGAACGATTTCGTCGAGGGCCGGGTCGGCAACAAGAAGCGCTGACCCAGCCCACCGAGCTTCGTCATAGGCCTTGGCCGGCGCGTACGGGTCGACACGTGGCGCGCCGAGCTCGAGGGCGCGGGGGAGCAGGTCGCGACGATGGGCGGGTGCCAACTCGCGCGCGAGGCGGGCGACCTGCCGGAGCGCTTGTACGAGATCGTCGGGCGACGTCGACGGGTCATAACAGCGTCGCGAAGGGCGCTGCTGCGCTCGCCGGGAGTGACGACGGTCGCGCCGCTCAGGTGATCAGCTCCTGTCCGGGAAAGTACAGCGCGGGCGGCGGAGACGGGAGATGATCCAGGAAGAAGGCGAAGACGGTACGCAAACGTGCGAGTGTGTCGTCGTGGACGCGCGAAGCTAGCTCCTCCTGTTCTTGGAGCTCGCGGATCTGCTGAACGGTAAGGCCGCTCCGGCGGAGGCGGGAGGCTTTCTGCTCGATGTCCGTAACGGTGTCGAGCGTGTGCAGGGCGTGCAACGAAAGCTCGAGGACGGAGACGCCATAAGACGAGCGCAGCTGCGCGATGCCTTGGGGATGGACTAAACCGTCGGAGATGTCGTGCACGCCTTGGGGTGTGTGCTCGAAAAAGTGGCCGGCACGGATTTCCACTGTCTCGGGCCTCAGGGCGCGGATATGCGTCTCCCGGCCGCCAACGCTCAGGTAACCGTCCCCGCACACGTAGGCGTCGCGGCTAGCTTGGCTCACGAAGCCTGACAACTGCAGGGATTCGACCTGCTCCTGGACCACGCGGCGCATGTGTTCGTCTTCCCCTCCCACGATCTTCCAGGACATTCCTGCTAGGGCACCGACAGCGCGATCGATGGCTTCCCGCGCGAGCTCGAGTTCGTTGTAGGCCCGACGAAGCGCGCCGTAACGCCGGACGATTTCGTCGCGTCCCGGGAAGGGATCGGGCTCATAGCGCACCTGGAGCGAGACGCCCGCATCCGCGGCCTGCGCCTGGAGGCTGCGGACCGCCTCGCGCCAGTTGCCGCGCAGCTCGCTGCCCGCTGCCTTCGAACGCTCCTCGTCGGTTGCTGCTGCTTGCGCCGGTAGATCGGCGAACGTTTTATCGTCGCTCGCGGCCCGGCCGACGAGCAACTGTCGTCCGAGCAGCTGGAACAGGAATGAGATCGCGATTTCGCGCTGCAAATCGACGGGTTGGTTTGCGACTATCGCGTAGCGGATCTCCTGATCAACGGCGCCCATAACAACGTGGCCTTCGTCATCGACCTGATGCAAGGCAAAGCCGTATAAATTGAACGGCAGGCCAGGGGCCAGCGCCACGCTGGTGAGGCAGACGGAGAGCGTCGCCGGACCGGACGGCATGGTGACCTCCGCCGCGATCTCTTCCAGTACGCTAATCGTCCGTGACACCAGGGACGGGTTGAGCTCGGACTCGAAGCCGACTGGGCGGGGGTCTCCCCTTCGGAAGCGCTCGCTCGGAAGTTGCATCGCCGGGATCGTATGGCGAGAGCTCAAGCCCACGCGGCTGCGGCCGCGTTCCGGCTCGCATGTCGGAGCCCTGAGCGTCTCCTACCGAGCTCGTTTGTTCCTGATTTCACACAGGCCTTTCTCCGCGTTTGGCTAGCTCCCGTGGCCCGGCTGCTCCGTACGCCTTCCTGAATCGATCGGAAGGGCGGAAAGTCGTCCTTGCAAACACTTCGCATTTAGACAGCGAACGGCTGGACACGCTCGACCTACGTGGTCATCTAGGCGTAACGGCATAGCGGCAGCGAGGGGTGTCGGGGTGCTTGATGCTGCGAGTGGGCGGCATCCCGCCTTAGTCGGGCCTTGCCCACATGCGTAGTGAGCCGGCTCGGGCACCCTTCACCATGCTTACCCATAGCGCCTCGCCATTGCTCTAATACATCTGTCGAATCGCTTGCGCTGGTGACCGGGCTCTGCTTTGGTCGGCCGCCGCGATGGCTCGAAACCCTTCACTCGTATTGCATCCGGCCGCACCTGTGGCTCCGGTCGGTGGGACGGAATCGTCGTGACGAGCGCCTCTGGTAGTCGATCGGGGCTCTCACTTGTTGCGGCCCTCGCGGCAGCAGCCGTCGTCATTGGCAGCGCTGTCGTTACTCGACCAGCGAGCTCAGCACCGGAGCTCGGGAAGCAGGGTCAGGCCCGTCCTGTTGCAGCGTTCCCGTCGTTGGTGTCCCGCCAAGTACTGCGAGACCGACCTGCCGGTTTGAGAGTCAGGGCACTGGACGCCGGCGGAAGTCGGGTCGCTATCAGGCTGCGGTCGATGAGACGACCGACTTCGCTGGCGATGCTTATTCGTAGTGAGGCAAGGAAACTGCGTACCGCTTCCGTGCGCATGAGCACGTCCAGGGGGCCCCTGAGCTTCGCCACGAGAATCCCGGTCGTCGGCTTGGCTCGCCTGTCTGTCAAGTGGTCGCCAGGCGCCGTGCGTCTGTACGTCAACGAGTCTCTCGTCGAGATTCAGCGCGTCCGCCTGCGCGGCCGCCGAGCGCCGGTCGTAGTTCGCGGTCGCGGCGTGCGCGTCACGCGTGCTCGGCTGTATCGCGGCAACGTGTCCTCCAAGACTCTCGCGAGCATTGGCGGGGGCCAGACTAGCCAGCACCTGTCAAGTAGAAACGGGCCGACCAAGGCGCTGGCTCGGTCTGCGGCGAACGGGCCGGACAATGTCTCTCTCCCCTCGTTGGAGGGCAACGCGTTCTCCGGAGAGGCGCTGTCCTCCGATGGCGGCCTATGGGACGAGACAGCGTGGGGAGTTGACGCGCAGTGGCTCAGGTGCGATGAAGACGGCGACAACTGTCAGGACATCCTGGACGGCCCCCCGTACTTCTATTACCCGCTGGTACCTGAGGATGTCGGATCCAGAATCAAGGTTCGTGCAACCGCTAGCAACAATCAGGGGACCACCGACGCCGACTCACCCCTGAGCGCGGTAGTAGGGGAGCCGCGGCCGCCCGTCTCGTTAGGTCCGGCGGCGGTGATTGCAGACGGAGACGGCAGCGCCCACGTTGGCGAGTGGCTCTACGTTGATCCCGGCCCGTGGCAAGGAGCTGAGCCACTCGGCTTTGATTACCAGTGGTTCTCGTGCGTCGACGACGACTGCACCGAGCTTGAAGGGATCACCGACTCGGCGTACATGCCCACCTCGACGGACGCCGGGAAGTCTTTCAAGGTCCGTATCACCGCCACAAACGATGTCGGCACTGAGACCGTTTGGGCGGAGAGCGACGTCGTCGCCAACCCTCGAGCGCCCGTGCCGGCGAACCAACCAGCCATCTACGGCAACGCCGTTGTCGGCGAAGAGCTCAGCGCCGATCTCGGGTGGTGGCAAGGGGCAGACCCGATCGACCTGGCGGCGCAGTGGCTGTCATGTGACGCCAGCGACTGCTCGGAGATCGTGGGGGCCACCGAATCCACCTACCAGGTGTCCAGCGGCGACATCGGACGTTCGCTGCGGATTCGCGTTACCGCATCGAATCCCGTGGGGTCAACAGATGCGACTTCTGAGCCTACGGAGATGGTGCCGGCCGTTCCACCGGACAACACGTCGCGCCCCACAGTCAGCGGATCGCTCGAGGCCGGGGGAACGCTGGTGGCATCACACGGGACCTGGACTCCCAGTGAGGACCTCAATTACGCCTATCAGTGGCAACGTTGCGACGAGCACGGCGCCGACTGCGCTGATCTCCAAGGGGCAACATCACCGAGCCTCATCCCCGAGCCTGCCGACCTAGACCTGACGTTCCGGGTCGTGGTCACTGCCGAGACCGGGGCCGGGGGTACCGCTTCAGCGGCTAGCGCTGTCGTCGGTGGCTTCACCGTAGCTGTGGAGGGCACACCGACGGAGGGAACCCAGTTGACGGCAACACCCCGGGATTGGCGCGGCTCGGACCCAGTGACGTTCAGCTACCAGTGGCAGCGCTGCGAACAGGGCGGTGCGGCATGTGAAGACGTTGCTGATGGGCACGGGCGCTGGCGTGCGGTCTCAAACGCTGATCTCGGAATGAGGTTGCGGGTCCTGGCTACTGCGGAGGTCAGCGGATCGTCAATCGAGACGACCTCCGCTCTGAGCGCCGTCATCACGGAGCGGGCGCCGACAGGCAACCCGCCGGTAGTCCACGGCCAACCGGTGCAAGGCCACCAGCTATCAGCGGAACTGGGCGATTGGTTCCCGGAGGAAATCGCAGTCGCGATCGAGTGGCGGCGCTGCGATGACTCAGGTGCGGACTGCACCGTCATCAGCGGATCAACCCAGCGCAACTACCTTGTAACGGCCGACGACGTCGGGGGCACGCTGCGCGTTGCCGCATCGGCAACAACTTCCGGAGGCTCGACCACGGAGATCTCTAGCCCCACCCGCGTGGTCACGGCGCCAACCCTGCTCAACAACGAGGCTCCAACGGTCAGCCTCTCCAGCGGAGATGGAGGCAGCGTACTCACGGCTGATCCGGGCGTTTGGACCGGGGAAGGCTCGATCTCTTATGCATTCCAGTGGCAAGGCTGCACAGATGCCGGCACTGACTGCCGGAACGTGATCGGCGCGACAGGGAAGCGGTACGAACTGCATAAGGGCGACATCTCCACGCGACTCCGGGTCTTGGTCACCGCGCGCGATGACTCAGCCATGAGCACGGCCGTTTCCACACCAAGCCAAACGATCGAAGCAGGGTCACCCACAAGCGAAACGCCCCCGTCGATCGTCGGGTCAGATCTTCTGGGCAACCTGCTGACGGCGGAGACCGGCACCTGGTCAGGAGTGGGTCCACTGGACCTTGCCGTTCAGTGGGAACGCTGCAACTCTGTCGGCGCTGAGTGCGTGAGCATTGCTGGCGCCACGGAACTCGAGTTCGCCCTGTCTGCGAACGATATCGGGAGCACCGTTCGGGTCCGTGTTACCGCGAGCAATGCCAGCGGCAGCGCACCGGCCACGTCTGAAGTCACAGCTCCCGTTGAACAGATGACGGGAGATGGCCCCGAGCTGGTATCCGATCCAACGGTTACCGGAGATACTCAGGTTGGGGAGGAACTCACAGCCACCGGTGGGATTTGGAGCGGCAGTGGCAGCGTTGCGCTGTCTTATCAGTGGGAAGCGTGCGACGCCACCGGTCAGCAGTGCTCGCCTGTCGCCGGCGCCACGTCGCAGACGTACACAACTTCCGAGGCGGACGTCGGTCGTACGGTCGGCCTAATCGTCGTCGCACGTGACGAGACAGGAATCGCTTCGGCGTCAACCGTTACACCGCGGACCATCCGCTCCGCGGGCGGCCCCGGCAGCGACACGCTCCCGTCCCTCACCGGGCTGGCCAGACGCGGACAGACGCTGTCGGCAAGCAACGGCTCATGGACCACCTCTTCACCCGTGTCCTACACCTACCAGTGGCAGGCATGCACTGAGGCCATCGACGGCTGCGTCGATATCGAGGGTGCCACAGACCCCACGTACACACTGACGGAGGATGACGTTCAGCTATCGATCCGAGCGGCCGTCACTGCCTCTGACTCTGGCGGCCAAACGACGGCCGTGTCAGAGGCTTCGGCGGTTGTCGCCGCCACCACGCCGGTGAACCTGCAGCTGCCCGTTGCTTCCGGTGGCGACCGCGTAGGCGACGTACTGTCCATCGCCCCGGGGAGCTGGGACGGCACCGCCCCCCTCGCCCACAGCTACCAGTGGAGACGCTGTGATCTGGCGGGTGCAAACTGCGCTGACATCGCAGGGGCGACGAGCACGACCTACGAACTCGTCAGCGACGACGCCATGCACACCCTCAGAACTGCTGTCACAACGAGTAGCAGCGACGGCGCGCTCACGGTTGCCTCGCAGGCGACCGTCCCAATCTCTGAAGCGGACGGCCCTGAGCCAACTAGCGTCCCGGAGATCACCGGGCTACCTCGAGCCGGCGAATCGCTCGAGTTGAGCGACGGTGAGTGGGAGACCCCGGCACCGACCGGTTTCGAGTATCAGTGGCAGCGCTGTGGCCGACAGCTCACCGAGTGCACCAACATCGCAGGTACCACTGACAGCACATACACTGCCACCGACAGTGACGCTGGCCACCGCCTCCGGGCGGCCGTCACCGCGGATGGCGCAGGCGGCGACGCAGTCGCGCTGGCTCAAGCGACCGCCCTAATCGACCCACGTCTGACGCCCGATCCCAACGGGGGCGATCTCCACAATCTGGCTCCGCCGACGATTTCTGGCGAGCTACGCCAAGGGCAAACGGTCTTCGCGGATCCCGGTTCGTGGGAGGCGAGTAGTCCAATCTCCTACGCCTACCAATGGCGCGAGTGCGACGCGGTCGGTCGGAACTGCACAAGCATCGGCGGCGCCACCGAGGCGACCCACGAGCTTCAGGACGCCGGTGGTACTGTCCGAGTGCTAGTCACCGCGTCAACGCTTGGCGCCCGCCGAGTGATGACATCGGCGGCCACGGCAGTCACTGAACAAGACGAGTCCCTAGCCGCGTCTGCAGCCGGTCCCGCCAGGACCGAGCGCCGGGAGGCCGCGGCAACAGCCCCGCGCTCCGCACTGGCCGAAGAGGACTCCAGGCCCCTCAACAGCGTCCCACCAACGCTCACCGGGAGCGCCCAGGTAGGTTCGTTGCTTCACGTCAATGATGGGGACTGGACCGGTGTCTCGTCCTTTGACCGCGAATGGGAGCGGTGTGACAGCTTCGGACACGAGTGCGCTCCGATAAGTGAAGCGTCCGGATCCCTCCGACTCTCTCGAGCGGACATTGGCTCCACCATTCGCTTTCTGCTCACTGCCACGAACGATTGGGGATCTGTCACGGTTCGCAGCGCGCCCACGGACGTCATCCCGCCGGCCGCGCCGCTCGCATCCGTTACGCCCCCGGCAATCCCATGGTGGACCACCCTCGCCTTTGGCGCCACCATTCAACCTACGGCCGGCACCTGGGCCGGCTTCCCTGAGGTCTCGACCCAGTGGGAGCGCTGCGACCCGCTGACGGCTGACCCTGAAAATGGGGAGCTGGAGTGTGCCGACATACTCGGCGCCAACCAACGCACGTACAGGCCGCAGGCCGACGACGTTGGCTTCAAGCTCCGAGTCAAGGAGACCGCCACAACCCCGGAGGACACTCAGACCGCGGTCTCGAGTCCCAGCGCAGCATGGGTGCAAGACAGCCTGCGATCAGATGGCCCCTCATTCACGGGCCAGGCGGTCGTCGGTGAGACCATCACCGCCAACAGCGGCGTTACGTCGCGCGCCGGACTCCCGACTGTCGTCGAATACACCTTCCTACGCGTGGAGGACGACGAATCCGAGACCGAGCTGCAGCAGAGCGGCAGTCCTAACTACACGATCGCAGGCCCCGACCTCGGGCACGCGCTGAGGGTGCAAATGACCATCACTGTGGAGCGCTCCGACCTTGCAATGGTCGTCGCCACTCTCCAAGGGACGGTCACGACGCCGGTTATCGACACACCACCTATCAATGACGAGGTTCCGAGCTTCACGGGCGATCTCTGGGCGGGTGCGACGGTGCATGCATCGCCCGGCACCTGGCACGGTGGCGGCGGCCCCCTGAGCTACAGTTATCAGTGGCAGCGCTGCAACGCGACTGGCGGCGCCTGCGCCGACATCGACGCCGCGACGCAGTCGGACTACCGGCTCGTCAGCGGGGACGTGGGCTCCACGGTACGCGTCCAAGTCACAGCTGCACGCGGGAGCGCAGAGACCGCCGCCGAGTCCGAGCCGTCGTCGCCGATTACTGGCGCCACCACTCCGGCCAATTCCGAACCGCCGACGATCTCGGGCGAGGCCCAGGAGTTCGGCACGCTGAGAGCCGCACCGGGGTCATGGGATGGCAGCGAACCCTTCGAGTACGGATATCAGTGGCAGCGTTGCACGCAGGTTCCCGGGAGCGACTGCGTCGATATCCCGGGTGCGACCGAATCGACCCTGTCGCTTGGACCGACGGGCGTCGGCGAGTCGGTCCGGGTCGTAGTTACCGCCACAAACGACGGCGGCGACGCCCAGGCCACCTCTGCACGCACCGATATCGTCGCACCAGCCCCCGCGCCCGACCTTCTCGAGATGCCAAGCCTGTCCCTAATCGGCCCCGCGGAGTCAGGATCGACAGTCACAAGCGATGGCGGCAGCTGGACGCATGCGCGGGCGGCGGAACTCGTCTACCAGTGGCAGAGGTGCGCCCCCCTTGGAACAAGCTGCAGCGACATCGACGAAGGCGCGGAGTCCAGCTATGACCTGACCGACGGGGACATTGGGTCACGCCTCCAAGTCGAGGTCACGGCCAGCAACAGTGCCGGCGAGACGACTGCGACCTCAGAGCTCGGACCCGTGGTTGGTCCATCGACTGGATCGGCGGACGGCAAAATGGTCTACCTCAATGCGGAGCGGAATCGGATGTACCTCGCAGCCCGGGACGGCAGCGATCAGACCGAGATTGCTTCTTGCCAGTCACTTACCGGCGCTAACGGCTGCACCCTCCGCGCACCAGTGCTCTCGCCCAACCTTAAGATGGTGGCCGTCGAAGCACGCGCCCCCACCGTAGCTCGAGCTCAGGGCAACATATACCTGACGCAATACGATGGCACTGGTAGTCGCCAGCTCGTCACGGGAAGTGACCCAACTTGGTCGAGCGACAGCGCCCAGGTCGCGTACACGTCTCCGAGTCTCGACGGGCTTCCCGGCACAGACATCGGCCTCGTACGTGCCGACGGATCTGCCACACCGAATCCGGTACGTCTGACAACGGCTCCGGGAAGCTGGCAAGAGCCCGACCTCTCGCCGGACGGCGAGTCGCTTACATACGTGGGTAAGGCTCCAGGCGCCAGCCGCTCGGGTCTGTACATCGCCGATGCAGACGGCGCAAACGCTACACACCTAGACACCGGCACCGAGATCAACGATGCTCTAAGCCCGCAATTCTCTTCAAGCGGCTCAACGGTTCTCTTCACCGCTAACACTGGAACCGATGACACCGCGCAAGCCCTACAAGCGCGACGATCGGCCACCGCGTCTTCGTCCGGCGGCTTCGATATCGGATTTCTTATCGAGTCACTCTTCGGTCTATGGGAGATGGCTGTCAACGGCGAGAACCTCCACCCGATTACTCGCCGAGACCCCAATGATCGCGAGACGTATGGCCGAGCGTCCAGCTGCGACGACCTCACTAGTAGCCGGCGAAGCGCCACGATCACGAACCACGGCTTCGGAGTAACCATCGACTACGGTCCACCGACCATATGGACCATGCGGTCCGACGGGGCCGATCCCAAGCCGGGCCCGTCGGGAGTCGACCCGGATGTGGCATGTCGAGCTCAGCGGCGTGCGGAGCGACGCTTGGCACACAGGTTCCGCCCTCTCCTCCGCTTTGACACCGGAGAGCACTGGCGGCCGCTCGACGTCTCGCGCTTCTTCTTGACGACCCCGCTCGATCTATGCAACTCAAACGGTTGCACGTCATTAGCAGAAAGCGAACTCGCCCTTCCTGAGTGGAATATCGAAGAGACCGTGATGAACGATCCTCGCGGAAGCCGGTCGCACCCCGAGGTACATCGCACACCCCGCCAAGACTGTGGGGTCTACACATACTCGGACTTGTACGAGTGCCCAACACAGGATGGTGCCATGTACTACCAAGTAACTAGTCAGGGTGGACCCGGGGACCTGCAGTACATCAACTATTGGATGTTCTATCGGTTCAATAACGTCCCTGGTGGACTCCTCGCGAGAGTGTTTGGCGGGCCGAACCTGCGCCATGAGGGAGATTGGGAGTCAGTGACTGTTGCTGTGGCGCCGAGTCACCCACGTCGGTTCCTCTATGCCGCGTTCAGCGCACACGGTCACACGTACCGCTACCTACGTAACATCCTTCGCTGCGGATCCGCGCAGACGGATTGTGGCTCCAGCGACACGCGCGTAAACAGCTACGTCGCCTCTGGTACCCATGCCAACTATCCGTTTACATGTTCCGGGGTGACCGCCGCCACGTGCAACCAGACCGATACCTCGCTAGATGGGGTCTGGTCACGACCCGAGGCTGGTCACGACGGGGCGACCGAATGGGAGCTGGATTGGCGGGACTCTGCGCTACGCCGGCTACCTTCGCCGAGCCAGTCAGCCTGGGTGGACTTCATGGGGAACTGGAACGAGAACCACGGCGCAGGCGTATACAGTCCGGCGGCCCCGCGCGAAAAGGACAACTACCGCCGATACAGCATGCCTTGGGCGGAGGTGACACATACGGAGCGGACCGGCGAGGAGGGCGGCGATGTCGTGTGGTGTGGCCCGGGCGGCTGCGTGCCAACGGAAACCAATGGCTTTGGGGCGCGTGCCAGGGCAAGCTCGCTCGTGGAAGACCGGGACATCAGCTCGACCACGGCGTGCGGCAGTTGGAACGGCCCCGGCATCGCGGCTTCGGTTTGCGATCCGCGGCAACTCTCGACGGCCCCTGCATCCGAGCTGCTAGCACCAAGACGTGGACCGGTTGTCCGCGCAGGGAATCGGGTGGCGGCGAGGACGCAGGGCGTGGCACAGCTGATGGGGCCATCCCTGCGACCGGGAGAGCAGGTTGCCGTCTCCAATGTTGCTCCAGACGCACAGCTACGCATTCGACTCGCCGATCGAGGGCAGAGCGTTGTGTCGACCTTCTCCGGGGTTCGTGTCCCGCTGGGACGCACGGGAACAATCAAGGTCGGGCATACGCCCGCCGATACTGTCCTGAAGCTGCCGGACGGCCGGCACGTACGGCCAGTATCCGTCGGCCACGGCTCTCAACTGCGAAAGCCGCGAATGAGGCTCGTATCCGCTACACAAAGAACGCTCCAGGTGCGCATACGGTCGCGGTCGCGCTTCGTCGTGCTCGAGCAGGCCAACCGCTGTAACGGGAAGGCGCTTACGAGGCGACCAGTCACCGTCGGTACACGCCATGTGCGGACCGTGCGGATCCGACGACATCGGCGAGGTGACATTCTTCGAGTGCGAGCCTTGTCGCGTACGGGTGCCTCGTCTACGAGCACGTGTCGAAGGCTGCAGCGATGAGCGCTCAGGCCAAGCCCTCAAGGAGGGTGAACGTAGGGGCCTTGTTGCTTGCGCTTTTCCTTCTTCTCGCCGCGATCTGCTCCGTCCTCATTGCATGGTACGCGGCCGGTCTGTTGGCAGGTGGCCCTACTCGAGAAGAAGCTGACCAATGCACCGGCGGACATACAGTGTGGGCGGTGACCATCGTCTTGCTGTCGCTTGCGTCGCTCGGGTCGAGTGGTGTCAGCCTCGGGGCGGTCTGGCGGGGCGACAAGACGTGGCGCGCAGTTGCCATCACTGCTTCGATGCTCGTTGCCTGGATCATTGTCGCTCTGCTGGCTCCTGACGCGACCACTCGAAACACTGGGCAGTGTTGAGCCCGTTGACTGTCGCATCAACAGCAACGTTGAGTGTGGGCTAACTGCGGCGCGAGGCCTCGATGAGGGGTCGATCCGGAC
>JAFGIS010000245.1 GCA_016929495.1 Polyangiaceae bacterium
GGCCCCATCGACAAGTGCTTGGTCTTGCACTCGAGGATCGCGGCGACTTCCTGATCGCTCAGCCCATGGGCGGGGTCAGCTGGAGCGTACGGTGACTTGGCCAACGCCTTGCTGCTGTTGACCACCCGCTCGACTCCGGCTCCGCCGTTGTCTTGCGCGATGACGACGGCGGACTTCCTGTTGTCTTTGCGCACCTCCGGCAACGTGCCGTTGGCCGCCGTTGCCTTGCGCCACAACCAGATCGAATTCGCCGTCGTACCGATCGCCTTGGCGGCTTGCTCCTGCGTCATCCCGGAGGCCACCAACGTCAGAGCGTGACGTCGCTGCTCGTCTGTGAACCTTCGGCTCCGTGGATCCTTGCGTGTTGTCTTTCTTGTTTTTGCCATCGACGCCTCCCAGTCGGTCGCTGCCGACTGTTGGGGGGCGTCCGCCGGCTCCTCAGCCTACGCTGTCCCTTGTCGATTCTCCGGGCCAGTTCCGGGCAGAACGTTGGGAGCCAAAACAGCTAGCTGGCTCCTCTCGTGGTCGTTCGTGCGGTTCGTTGGGCCCGTGCAAGGAGCTGGTCTACTGGTTCCTCTCCTCGGCGTCCTCCTCTCGCTTGCTGCGGCCACCGAACTCCAAGATGCTGGAGTGGTGCACCAGGCGGTCGATGGCGGCGAGCGTCGTCATCGGGTTCTTGAAGATGCGGTCCCACTCGCTGAAAACGAGGTTGCTGGTGATGCGCAGCGAGCGGCGCTCGTAGCGCTCGGCCGAGGTCGGGAGCGCCTGCGCTTGGTGGATGGATCTCTTCTCGACCCATTACGCGGGGAAGGTCGTTGGGCAGCTGACGCCGCTGGATGAGCATGGGTCCGACACGAGCGCGTCCCTTCCCGTCCGGACACGTTGGTCTGCTTGCAACGACACACCCCTTTTCCCGCGGATTGCCGTGTGACCGGTGGTACTGTGTCTCTCGGTTCAGGGGCTGGGGTACTCGACGATGCAGCTGCTCCGGACGAGGGACTCCGACCACGGCCCGGCGTAGGAGCTCGGAAGTGAGCGGGACGAACTAGATAGCTGATACAGCCGCGCGGTCACCTTCTTGTGGAGGGTTATGATGGTCTGTCGGGAACTGAGCCTCTACGATGCAGTACGAGCCACCTGGCTCAGTTGGTTGATTTCTCGTGCTCAGTCCCTTCTTTCCGCGGGTCGCAGCGTCAGGCGCCCGGCTCTCGATTGCGCTGACCCACTAAGAATCGCGGACAACCCGGCTGAACCCGCGCCGTCGGGCTCACCTGGTCACCCGGGTAACCCATGTCCCCTGGTCCGTCTCGGCTTCCCCGTCTCCACAGGACGTGATACAGCCACGACCCGAAGCAGAAGTGGCTTATGGAAACGGTGGCGCCGGCCACGGCCAAGGCGGCATTGGATCGCCCCGAGCATCGCATTGTCGTTGCTCGCCCGTGTCGGCGGCCTGATGAGCTGACCGCCGAGTCCTTGATGGTAGCGGCCAGTCAGATGGTGATCGACGACACTACGGGCGCGGAACGGCCCGCTCATGGCCCGCGATACAGCACGAGCCAATAGGAATAGCGCTGACCCCAGAACCACGCCACGTACGGTTGACCATCGAGGTCGAGCGTGGCAGCGGAGCCCGTGCTCACCCGAGCGGGCGGAGTCGTCCCGAACACGAAGTCCCAGAGCCAGGTTTCGTCCCCATTCTCGGCCGCATACAGGCACGATTGCTCCGTGCTCGCCTTCACCCCGAGCACGCTCTGGAGCGCAGCGCTGGGCACTGCTGGTTGCAGGTCCCCGCCGACTGCGGCGAGCAGCAAAGCCCCGCCTTCTGCCTCGAGCAGGGCATTATTCCCCTCGGCCGTGTGCGACAGCCACAGTTGCTGCCCCACCGGAGGCTCGGGCAGGAGCCGGCCGGCACGCTCGATGGAAAGCTTGGCCCCCGGCATATTCGGGATTTCGAAATCCAGACTGTCAGGCCTCGCGTCGCGTCCGACGTACGAGACTGTCAGGTCAAACCCCTCGTCGAGATAGAAGGGGTCGTCGAAGTCGAAATGGAAGATCACCGCCGGGTCCGGATCGTTGCCGACGGCGCAGGCGGGGAGCGTGCCGACCGGAAGCGCCGAGACGCGGCTCGCCAAGTCCTGCGCGCAGACGTTCAGCGCGATGACCGGCTGCAGGGGGCGGTCATAACACACGGTGCTGTCTAGGTTCCCCCCGTAGTCCCTGCTGGTAACATCTACATCGTACGGGATGCCATTGAGCGCGAGCGTGGCGCGCTCACCGTCGCCGAGCACGACTGTCGCGTCGCCATTGACTTCTACCTGGTTGTACGTGACGGTCGCGTCAGGGTAGCAATTGCTCGCATATAGGGCGGTGCATCCGGGGGTGACGGCTCCGATCGAAACGGGTGCGGCAGGCTGGGTGGCAGCGTTCGAGAACGCGCCGAACAGCAGAACCCCGTCCGGGTCTCGCACGGACAAAGCCCAGGCCGGTGATCCCCAGCGTCCCAGAGGACTGTTCCAATAGCGGGAGACGGAGAGTTGCGCGCCCGCCGGGAACTCTACCCCCGACCAGTCCATCGAGAAGTGCGTGGGGAGCGAGGCAGAGGAGTCCGCGCCCCCGGCTCCGGCAACGCCACCACCGATGGCCAGGACGAGCTGGGCGTCCGCGCTTCGTTCGACGACTGCAGGGCAATCGGATTCGCAAGCGTCGTCTGCCCCAGACGACACGAGCGGGGAAAGAGGCCACAGGAGCTGCTCCAACGGCGCGTGGGTGCCGCAGTCGTCGGTGCCATACGTAACCGAACCGCCGTCGGAGCTGCCCGCCTGCCCGTCCACGCCGCCGGAGCCAGCGGACTCGTATTCGATGCCGTCGGAGCTGCCCCCGGTCGGCGTCGAGCCGCCGAGTGCCGCCGGAGCACCCGCTTGATCGCCAGCGCCGCCAACCCCGGCGGAGTCGTGTTCGAGGCCGTCGGAGCTGCCCCCAGTCGGCGTCGAGCCGCCGAGTGCCGCCGGAGCACCCGCTGGGTCGCCAGCGCCGCCAGCCCCGGTGGAGTCGTGTTCAATGCCGTCGGAGCTGCCCCCAGTCGGCTTCGAGCCGCCAAGCGCAGACGGGCCTCCTGCCTGCCCGACAGCTGCACCACCGGTCTCAGCCGCGCCAGGACTCATGATGTCGTGTTGACAGCTGCCCGTGCCGGCCAGTGACAGCAGCAGGGCCACCGCTCTTGTCGTGTTCACAGCCGTCTCCTGCCTCCCTACGCTAGCCCGAAGTTGGCACACCGTGGGGATGCAGGAGTAAAAGCAACGACCGTGCCAGGCGTAGATCCCGACAAGTCGCGGGATTGTGGGCTCGGGGCACGTGGCACATGGCACACGGAAACCGGCTCACCCGAGCTTCGCGCGGCGTCGGGTCGAGTCAGGGGCTTCCGTCAACCACCAGGTCTCCCCGATTTGCACCAAGCTTAAAATGGCTCGGACAGGAACAACCAGCGACAACATCCGCGATTTGACTCGCCAGATGTCGCGACCCAACCCAACTTGGGGCCGTGATTCGTGGGCGATCGTATTCTGGAACAGGACGCGGTCGACTGGTGAAGCTGACAGCGGGCAAGGAGAACGCGACGTTCCTCGAAGGCGAGCAAGTCGCGCTGCTCGGGCTGTCGCGACCGAACGGCACGCGCGCGCTCGAGCAAGCGTGTACGCTCTGCCAAAGCAAGCACGGCAAAGCCCCGCGACTCGGCGGCAGGCCCACGGCGAGCCATCGGCGTTGACCGCGCGGGGTGCCCGGCTAGAGTCTCCTCTATGCCGAACGTGACCAAGGTCCTCGTGGGGTGCGTGGCAGCACACGTGACCCTCTCGTGCGCCTGCCTGCGGGACAGTGAGCTGCGCAGGGCGAGCATCGAGCTCTCCCACTGCAAGGAGCAGGACATTCAGGTCTACGATGTCGACGACCGTGACGAATCGATCGCGTGGACGGCCGCCTGCCACGGTAGACGGCTCAGGTGTTCTCGCAAAACGGAGGGACTCCGTACCAGCGTGACCTCGTGCACTCCGGTCGATGACCCAACGGCGTCGATGAGCGAGAAGATCACGCCGCGACACCTCGAACGCAAGGCGCTCATCTACGTCCGCCAGTCATCTCCTCAGCAGGTGACGCACAATCTCGAAAGTAAGCGCCTTCAGTACGCCATGCGGGCACGGATTAGCGAACTGGGATGGAGGCAGATCGAGGTCATCGACGAGGACCTTGGCAGAACCGCCAACGGCACCGTCGAACGCACCGGTTTTGACCGTATGGTGGCCGAGGTTTGTCTGGGTCAAGTCGGAGCCGTCGCCGCCGGAGAAGTCTCACGTTTCGCACGCAACAGCCGAGACTGGCATCAATTGATCGAGATGTGCAGCTTGGTTTCATCGCTGCGGCCGCGATCGCCGATCTCGACACCGACGGTCATGACGACGTGGTAGCCGGCGCGCGCGACGGGATCCTGACGGCCTACCGCGGCAGAGACGGCTCGGTGCTCTGGCAGGTGCCGCAGGCTTCCGCGATGCACGCTTCCCCGCAGATCGCCGACTTCGACCACGATGGCCGGCCCGAGGTGCTCGCCGCATGGTCCTACGGCAACGTGGGCGTGTACGACACACGGACCGGGCGTGTGCGCTGGAGCACGGTGCTGGAACAGGACGGCGCCGGGATCGAAGGGCTCTTCGGAACACCGGTTCCGCTGTCCGGCACACCGGGTGTCCTGGTGGCTCCGACCGCGTGGTGGGGCAGAGAAGGGGACGGCATCATCGGCGTCGGCGCGCGTCAGCGGGAGTGGCGGCTCTACGACGGGCGCGTGACGGCCAGCGCGGTCGTCACGGACCTGGATGGCGACGGAGCGCTCGAGGCGATCGTGGGCAGCGAACGGGGCAACCTCTTTGCCTTGCGCGCGGACGGCGGCATGGCGAAACTCGCTGCGCGTCGAGGCGGCATCGAGGCCTCGTGCTTGCTGGCGGACATTGACGGGAACGGGAGCTACGAGCTCCTAGTCGCGTCCAATGACGGCATGCTCACCTGCTACGAAACCGGGTCCCGGACCGTGCCCGCGGTGGCCCGCTTCCGCGGCGCAACCCCCCACAACCGCGGCGACCTCGGGGAGGTCTCGCTCGGCTGGCGTTCGACGTCGGCCCCGGGCGCCCCAGATCCATCGCCGACCAGCGGCATCCGGGTCGACTACCTTCGGTGCTGTAGCTCGCTACAAGAGGCGGCCGTGCGCGCCCCCTCCCCGCAGAACCGGCAGCTGCTCCGGGCCGCAGCTCGCTGTGAACTCCTCGCGTCCGAGGCCACGCCTCGCGACGCGGCCCTGGCCGCGATCCAGGTCGAGGCCGGCGACGCCGAGCTGCCGGAGGGCTGTCGCTAGCGTATAGCGGGAGTCCCCCCGGCTTTGCCGGGGAGGCCGCCAAAGTTTGACAATTCCGGGAGTCTCCAGGCGGAACTCCCTTCCGTGAGCCGACCAAGCGTCACGAAAGGAAGAACCGCATGGAGAACGAGTACGAAACGCTGAACCACACCAAATGGGAGTGCCAGTATCACGTTGTCTTCATCCCGAAACGACGCCGAAAGACCGTGTACGGTTTGCGCACGCACCTGGGCGACCTGTTCCGGACGCTCGCCCAACATCGAGAAAGCCGCGTAGAGGAAGTCCTGCAACCGTTCCATCAGAAGGCAAGTCTACGACCACTCCTGCCTGTGCGCGAAGCTCGCGAACTGCGCGAGAGAGCAGCAGCGCTTCTGGGATGCTCACGAATACCTCTTCGATCATTGCAGTGAGCCCGTGGAATCGACGACCTTCGCTGCCGCGCTGAAACTGAACGCCAGGGCACTGCGCGCCTGTCTGAAACGCGAGGACCAGGCGCTCGACCGCGACATCGCGGCGGGAATCGAGCTGGATCTGCACGGAACACCGGTCTTCGTCGTCGACGGAAAACCGTACATGCAAGGTCTTCCCCCGTCGGTCGCAGAGCAACTCCGCCGTCCCGTGGACTGGCGCTGACGGATGCAGACAAGGACGAGACAGCGGATACTACTCGTGATGGCAGCCGTCGCCGTACTGAGCGCGATGGGTTCTCTGCTTCCCAATCCGTTTGCCGTTTTCCCGTGCACCACCAAGGCCTACGGCTTTCCGTTTCCGTGGAAGATAGCCCACTGTCTTTGCGAAAAAGGTCGCATCGAGTATGCGGTATGGGGAGCCATCGGAAATGTGGCCGTGGTGATCGCCGCCGCGTGCCTTCTCGTGCGCTGGATTATCCGAAACAAGCCACGAGACGCCGCCGAGAAGAGGCCGCCCGGAGGCTGAGGTCGTCACAGTACAATCCCATGATCGGCTTCGTACCGGGCCATCGCCTCGAGCGCCGACCTGACCCGGTCGCCGGGCCCCGCTCTCAGGAGCCCGGACGCCCCTTGACGCGCCGACGCCGCACATCACCGCGCCGCCCAACGTTTCGAAGCCGCCGACCGCTGCCTTGGCCCCGGCACCCATCCGATCCGGACGCACGCACCCGCGTTCCGGTGTCCACCGCCGGCCGGTTCGAGGCCACCACCCGGTTCGATTGGCCGCTCACCGGCCAAATCCGGTGCCGCCGCCCTGGCGTCTCGGCCGCACCGACCTCGAATTCGGAGCCGCGACCCGTCGCCTGTGGCCACGGCGACTTCGATTTCGAGGCCGCCCACCCTCGGGCATGGCCGCACGTGACCAGCGTGTCGGCCACGCCACCCATGCGCACTGGCCGCGCCGACCCGCGCACTGGCCGCTCGACCCCGCTTGTGCGCCCATTTCTACGCGCGAGAGGGCCGGTCGGGCTGGGCGGAGCCTTACGCTGGCGTCGTCACGGGCCCGGTCGCATCCAGTGCCGCCGGCTGGACCAGCCGGGGCGCAGGCGGGGCATTGGGATCGTCGTCTTCGTCGGGCAGCTGCGCCTTGGTGGCCCGGAGCTTCTGGTAGTCCTTGTCGCTTCGGCCTGTCACGCTCATCAGGGTGCGCCGGAACATCGTCAGCTCTCGTTGCAGGAGCTCGCCTGCCTCTCGCACCTCTCTCAGCAA
>JAFGIS010000246.1 GCA_016929495.1 Polyangiaceae bacterium
AGTACACCCAGTCGCCCGCGCGAGCTGCTGCAACGGGCGAATAGTAGTACTCCACGAGAGCCCTTGTCGTCGAGCACCGATCCTCGCTGCCGATTTTCAGTAGGTAGGGACCCGGCCTTTGCAGAAGCATTCCCCCCCGGGTCCGTCGCGTGACGGGTTGTTTCTAAGCCGTTCGTCCGTTCAATGCAAGCTCCTCATCGGAAGAGACGCTGGAGGCGCGGCCTGTGGGAGCTGTGGGCGCCGGCGTCCGTTGGCCGGCGTCCAAGGACCTCGTGGGCGCGCGTCCGTTGGCGCGTCCACAGGTCCGGCAGATTCCACAGACCCCTCATGCGGTGCGGGCCAGCGTCGGCTTGAGACGGCTGCGGTAGGACTCGCCTTCGATGACGAGGTCGAAGGCGTTGTTGGCGAAGCGGTCGATGGCGCTCTGGGCGCGCACCGGGTCTGCGAAGGTGGCGAGCCACTCATCGGGGCCACGGTTCGAAGTGACGATCACCGATCCGGAGCGGTGGCGCTCGGTGAGGACGTCGTAGGCATCGCGGCTCTCCTGGGCATCCATCGAGTCGAGACAGAAGTCGTCGAGGATCAGCAGATCGACGGCCAGGAAGCGGCGCAGCTCCTGCTCGTGGGAGTTCGTGAGCCGCGCGTGGCGCATCGCCCTGAGGACCTTGTCCATGGGCATGGCGAGGACGGAGTGGCCTCGTCTGCAGGCGACGTGGCCGAGCGCGTGCGCGAGGAAGGTCTTGCCGACGCCGACGGGGCCGACGATCAGCACGTTGTGGTGAGTATCGAGGAAGCGAAGCGAGGCGAGCTCATTGAGCAAGGCGTGATCGAAGGTGACCTTGGCGGTCGCATCCCAGGCCTCGAGTTCGGCCTTGGGGTCGAGCGCGGCCTTCTGGGCGCGCAGGGTGGCGGCCTGGCCGTCCCGACGCTGTGCCTCGTCGTGCAGCACCAGGAGCAAGAAATCCTGGTGCGGCATCTTCTGCTGGCGGGCGAGGGTCAGCCTTTCGGCGAGCGTGTCGAGCAGGCGTGAGAGTTTCAGGCGGCGCAAGACGGCGCGTAGGTCGTTCGAGATCGAGTCGGCAGTCATACGGGGTCTCCTTTCGTGGGCCGCTCGCGCAGGACGAGCGATAGGCGGTACTGCTCGGGCGGGCGCAAGTAACGAGCGATCGGGATGACACGGGCCGGCGAGGTCGGCGTCGAGACGGGAGCGATCTCGAGCAGACGGCGCAAGCGGTGCACGCTGAGCATCTCGGCGTTGAGGGCGAGCGCGCAGGCCTGATCGACACGCGGCGCACCGTAGCGCCGCACCAGCGAAAGCAGCGCGAAGACCTGCCGCATCCGCGTCCACGGCAGCGGCCCGTCGAGCAGCCGCTTGGCGAAAAGGCCGACGTGTTCTCCGTGCTCGGCCGCCCGCCGCTCGAAGAAGCCTCGATCACGCAGCGCGCAGGCGGCCTGCTCCGGCGGGAAGTCCGCGGCATCGGTCTGCCGCTGGCCGGGTCCGACCCTCGGGTGCGTCTTGACCAGCACCTTCCTCTCGTAGAAGCGGACGGTGTGTCGGTCCGCTCGCGCGTCGAGCTTGCGACCGCGGTACCTGCGGGGCAGCGAGTAGAGGGCCTTCTCGACCTGCGCGTGCTGATCGGGGCCCACCTTGGGCTTGCTCCAGGCCGGGATGTCGTACGGCTCGGCGGGAGCAGGAAGCAGCGCCGGGCGCTCTTCCGCCTCGAATTGCTCACGCGGGCGTCGCTGAGTCGTGCTGTGGCGCCGCATCCCGTATTCCTCGAGACACCAGCGGATCCCGTGGGCGAGGGCCTCCTCGATCGAAGAGAGATCCTCGCCTCCGTAGCAGTCCTCCCGCACAGGCTGGACGGCGCGCTCCACCCGCGCCTTGTCCTTGGGCGAGCGCACCCGGGTCGGATCGATGTGAAAGCCGCGGCTCTGCGCGTACTCCAGGAAGTCCTGGTTCAGCTTGGGCTCGAGCGGGTCCGCTTCGTTCACGATCGTCTTGGTGTTGTCGGGAATCACCACCTTGAAGACGCCACCGAAGAAACCCCACGCCGCTTCGCAAGCCTCGATCGCCGTCGCCGTCGTCTCCTCGGGCACCGGGTAGACGAAGCGATGGCGGGAGCGCACCGCCGTGAAGATCCAGGCCTTGAAGTACCGGCGATGGCCGGCGTCGTCTCGCCGTAGCCAGCCGACCCGCCCGGTATCGAGCTGCACCTCCTCCCCAGGGCCGCAGTCGGCCACGGGGATCGTCGGCGCGCGACGGCCGAAGCCGAGTTCCTCGATCGCAAAGCGGTTCAGCGTTGCGTAGCTGACGTGCATTCCGCGGCGCTTGAGCAGCCGGCGGATCTTCGTCAGCCGTACGCCGTGGCTGAGGTGCGACTCGATGAAGCCGCGCTGCGCTCGGCACGCCTCCCAGTGCTCGCTTCGCGGCCGACCATGGTTGACGCCAAGCCGACCGACCACCGCCGCCACCGCCGCATCGAGGTCACCGGCCGCCTCGGCCTCCACCGCCCCGGCCAGCTCCAGGTAGCGCCTGACCGTCTTGACGTCCAGCCCCAGCTGCCGCGCGACCCGCTTCTTCGCGACACCGTCGCGCGACAGCCGCAGGACCTCCTTCACTTCCAGCACCCCGACCTCCCGGAACGCCATGCCACCTCCCAGCTGAACACCGGGAAGGGTCATAGCCGATCAAGTCACGCTCCGGGTGGAGGGGGGAATCCTTCTGAAAATCCCGCCCCCGAGGGGGGGAAAGGTTCTGCAAAACTCAGGCTCGAGGGGTCCCTACGTTCCGAAAACCGTCATCCTCGCGGAGGAATCGGTGGGGGTCAGGCCCGAGCGTTGGTGTTGTGGAGTGCAGTCCGGACGTGTGCGCCGCTGAGCGTAAAGC
>JAFGIS010000247.1 GCA_016929495.1 Polyangiaceae bacterium
CCGGCCGCTGCCCCCTCGCCACCCTCCGGCCCCGTACCACCTTTCGCCTCCGCGCCATCTTCCGGCCCCGTGCCGCCTTCTGTTCCCGCGCCACCTTTCGGTCCGGCGCCAGCCTTTGCCCCCTCGCCGCCCTCAGGTCCCTCGCCGGCTTCTGCTTTCGCGCCAGCTTCTGCCCCCGTACCGCCTGAGGCGAGTTGCCCACCCGAGGCAGTTGCACCGCCCGCCGCGATCGTCCCGCCCGAAGCGGGCCCTCCGGCGAGCGCGACTTCTCCACCAGCGCCGGAAGTGCCGCCGTTCGACACACTGGTAGCGCCAGCCGAGGCCTGGTTGGATCCGACGCCGATACCGTCCCGACCGGTCGTACCAGCTTCGGGCTCTGGTGTGATGCGGCCGCCGCTACCGCCCAGGTCACCCGCTGGACCAGAGGCGCCACGTGTCGAGGAGTCGTTTCTGCCGCTTGGACTGCCAAGCTCGTATTCAGGGGGCGCGCACGCCAAGGTCACGATCGTCGCAATCCAGAAAAGGCATGGACGCTGAGTCGACGACAACATGATTGGGCCTGGTAGGTGGGTCGAGTTTGTCGCACGCGCCACGAACGAGTGCAAGCTTTTGCTGGATCCCCCCTCGCGTCATGGCCGTCGATCAGTCATGGCCGCGCGCCCTGCCGAACAGGCCACGCGCATGACTCGTCCGAAACCGGCCGCTGCTACTCGTCCTGGCCTCCTCGGCTGGGCAGCGTCCATCCGACTTCATATCCGAGCGCCACCTGTGCCGCCCCTGCAATCTCGGCGAACGTTTGCAGATCGCATTCACGAAAGAACGCCCTCCACTCACCCGCTTCGCCACGGCGGAACACACCGGGTATTGGGATGTTACGCCCGCCGCGGCAGGCCTCGACCTGTGCTCCGATGTGGGAGGTCGACAGCCCGACGATCTCGAGCAGCCGCTGGAGCTCTGCGTGTGTGTTGCGAAGCAGCGCTTCGTAGCGGACAACCGGCGGGGTGGTGCCTCGCAGGCACGATACCGCCGCGTCAGCGTAGCGCGTCCACAGCTTCGTGGCCGCCTTCACGGTCGCTGGGGCTCCGCTCCACCACGAGTCTTGCGACGTGCCCACGTGAACCAAGCTCGTTACCGCATCGCGTCCATCACGCAAGGCGAGTACGAACGCAGCCTTGGGGAATACACGACGGATGCGGTCCATGTATAGCAGGTGGATGGGCGTCTTCTCCACGACCACCGTGCCGGAGTGCCGACAGGACAACCTGTGGAACTTGCTGCGGATCTGGTTGTCCGTGAAGGGTCTCGTATCGTTGAAGATATTGGTCTCGAGAGTGCGCCGATCATTGATGCGAGCGTCCAAGTTGTCGACGTCCGCCGCCACGACGTCCGGGTGGCACGCCAGCAGTTGCAGCAACCACGTGGTCCCACTGCGGGGCGGCCCCACGATGAATACCAGGTTCTCGCCATCGTATTCGTGAAACGGCCTGGCTTGGGTATTCCGGCGCGGGGACTCCGGCGAGCCGGCGGCCTGCGGCTCTCCGGTCCAATGGAAGACGAGCAGTGGGCCGAGCTCCACCGTACCCGTGCCGGCGAAGCGGAACGCCAGACGGAACGCCGTGGTCGCGGGCGACGCCCTGACCTCCATGCGGTTCTCTCCGGAACGCAAACGTAGCACGGAGCGCTCGAGACGCCGGGCGGCGTCGTACTGAATCACCCAGGCCTGGACGTTGACATCGCCGTCGAGCGCGGCACAAAGCTCGAAGCGGTACCTGCCCTCCGCCTGCATCGCCCATGCCTGGGGATCTGACGGCGGATGATCCAAGCCGACGGCGCCGCTGCGGACGTAGAACTTCCCGCCCTCGTCGAGAGCGCAGCGCACCAGCAAGCGCCCGTGGCTGGAGACCGAGATTGCTCGGTCCTGCCCGACGCCGCTGTGCCACGCGGCGGACAGCATGCCGGGCCGGTCCGGTTGCGAGAACCCAGCACACCCCGTGGCAAGCGGTCGCCACCACGCCCCGCGTGTGGCCGTCCGTGGCTTCGCGCGCACGACAACGTCGTACAGTCGGAGGAGATGTGCGTCGAGTTCGTGTTGATCGAAGAGGGCCGCGCAGAGACTTCGCCCCAGGTCGCCGAGCTCGGCGAGCGCATGGTCATCGTAGACGACACGGTCGAGGTCACGATACATCGCCCTGGAAGGATAGTCGTCGTGCCTGCTGCCAACTCCTCCGAAGTTCTGGTAGGCGCCGGACAAGGCCGTGCTGCCGTCAATCAAGCCGACGTATGCCTTGCTCCCGACAGCGATGACCGCGCGGGCGCAGGCCATCGCCTCGAGCGCGCTGCGGCCGGGCGCGATGGCGAGGTGGGCCCAGTTGTACAGTGCGGCCAGCGAGGGCGCGTCCTGCCATCCGAGGAAACCGACGACTTTCCTGCCAGCCGCGGCGTCCAGTTGCCGTGCCGCAGCCTCCATCATGTCGCGTTCGCTGCCATCGCCGGCGACCAGCCAGACAAGGTCGGACGCCCGCGATTCCCGTTGGTGTCGCCACGTCTCCTGGACGACGTCGAGGATGAACTGCTTGTCACGATCGAGACGGGTGACGAGGAGAATGCGACGATCGTCGAGCCTACCCTGCCAGCCGGCGGGCAGTGGCGGGGCGGTGTGGTCGGATCCGTCCGGACGAAACGTCTGCATGTCCACGCCGTTCGGCAAGATGACGAAGCGCGCGGCCGGACATGCAGCCTTCGCGACGAGGAAGTCCCGGATGGCGGGGCTCACGGCTATCACCGCGTCGACGTCGTCGGCATAGCGCTCCAGGTTGTCCGTGTACATGCCGTGAACGGTCAACACGAACGGGATGGCCTGGCGGCGTGCGATCTCGTGCCCCACCTGACGGCTGACGAACGGGTGTGCATGGACGAGATCGTACGGACCAGCTTGCTCCGCCGCCGACACCGACGCGCCGACATCCTCGAAGGTAGTGGTCAGCACCGGGACGTCGAGCTTGAGCAGGTCTTCTGCGAACGGCCCCGGCTTGCACATGACGGTGCAACGGTGACCGGCACGACACAGGGCCAGTGCCTGAGCTCGGACGTGCGCCTGCAGACCGCCGAGCGGCGCCCTGAAGTACAGCGGCATGAAGACGTGCATCGCGATGGCCCTCCGTGTAGCCGAATCGCGCCTCACTTGCCAGACAGGTCACCGAGTCGACCGGCTCTGCGCAGAGACACGCTCCGAGGACGCCGCGTAGCCGTTGCGCCTCGAGTGGCCGGGATGAGCGAGGTCGACTCGTCATTCCTGCCGACCGCGGCAATGTCGTTCAGTCAAGCGTCGGCTGGGAGCATGCGCGCTCCCTGAACCACTCGGCGGTCGATAGACGTGGGTGCGCGACCCTGCGGCGGACACGCATCAGCGCCAGGATGCCGAGCTTCGCTCGGAGGGGTCAAGCTCAACCATCGGCGAAGCTCGCCTGGTGTTCTCTCGGCGCTACGGCGCCAGCGCGAAGCAATAGAACCCGCCGTAGCCGCCGCCGGACCCGACCGTCTTGATGTTGGGCTTGGGACCGCCCGATTCGATCAAGCTCGTGGCCGTGTCCGCTGGTGCACAGCCCGCCTCGGTCAGGGCCGAGATCCAGCTGTCCATGCCGCCCCCGCCGCCTGGGCCGCCGCCGCCGGCGCGACCGCCGCCGCCGCCGCCGGTCGGCCAAGTATGGCCGCAGTGGGGAGAGCCGGCCTCGGCCGCGCTCGTCCAGTCTTCGCAGGTGAACCCGGCATCGGTGCTGTACAGCGTCCCGTCCTCGGCGGTTCCGGTGAGGAAATCGTGGTTGTCGACCGCGCCGGTGCCGTCCGGGTCGTGGTTGGGTATGCCGAACTCGTTCGGAAGGTCATTGGCGATCTCCGGATCAGCGCCCACGGGCCTCGTATTGATCAGGTCCGTCAACGTGAGTGCCACGATCCTGCCGACCCGGTCGTACCAGGGCCCCATCCCGATCCGATCCTTGGCGTGAACGGGTCCAGCCACGGTACTGAGGAAGGCGCGCCACTGGCGCTTGCTGGCGCACGGCGTCGAGAACTCGGCCAGCTTCTGGCAGATGGCGTCGGCGCCAGCGAGCCCACCCAAGTCGCCGCCGAATCCGTCGTCACTGCCTGACTCTCGGCGCAGTCCTTCCAGGCTCGTGGCGAAGAAACTGAAGCTCAGTTCCTCCTCGGTGCACGCGGTGTCCCCGCCTGCCGCCGTGCCACCGGTTGCAGAGGCGCCACCGGTCGCAGAGGTGTCCCCGCCCGTCGCCGTGCCACCGGTCGCAGAGGCGCCACCGGTCGCAGAGGCTCCGCCGGATGAGGAGCGGCCTCCTATCGAGGCGCGGCCACCCGATGAGGAGCGGCCGCCGGTTGCCTCGCGGCCGCCCGACCCACCGGTGCCGCCCGTCGTTGGGGGATTGGTGCTCCCCGCGACACCATCGCTTGCGGACGTGCCTCCCGTCGAGGCGCTGCCGCCTGACGCAGCAGGGTCCTGCGGATCGCCGCCGGTGTTTTCTGAGCCACCGCCTGGCGTGGCTGCGCCGCCGGTTGCATCGTCGCCGGCAGTCGGGGTGTTCGGACTACCGGCTGCATCCGACGCAGCGTCGTCCGGTCCTGAGCCCTCTGACTCGGTGTCAGTCCCGGAACACCCGCTGACGGCCATGGCAACAACGCCGACGAGGCAAAAATAAGCACGCGCCAACCACCCGTTGCGTTTCACGCTGGACTCCTTGTTGTTCTTCGTTCTGTTGTGTGGAGGGCTCTGTCTGGACTGAACTCTGCGGCGGCACCGCCCTTTCGAGCGGCGTCGAGTCAGCCACGTGCGAAGCCGCCGCAGAAGCTCCGGCGTCGCCGATGCCGATTCGCGGCAGAGTGACGAACGAGTTACAATGTGGTGTCACGAGCGCCGCGGACAGGCTCGCCGAACGTACAGGCTCGCTGCCCTTCGCGGGAGGCTGGCCGACTGAACGGCTGGCATATCGCGCCGGGCGAGTGCGGCCCTTCCACGCTGGCGGCGTGGCCTCTCAGGTGGACGAGGTTCGATGTGGCGCGTCCTCAGCGCTGCCCAACGACTCGCTTCGCCCACTGGTCGTACGTTTCCACCGCCACCGGTCCCCCGAACGCGCCGAAGGCTCGAGCGATCCATACTCCGAGCAGCAAGGCGAGCCCGAGCCCAGCGATCATGGAGAGAAGCCTGTCGCGGCGCCGGCCATCTGCGCAGCGTGTCCGCCTCGTGTTCCCGCTACGCCGTCGCGCTGCCAACTCGACGATCGCTCTTGCTCCGCACACGGCCGCGCAGGGCAGCACGACAAAGACGAGCGGGTGAAACTTCCACGCGGCGGCGAAGTGGCCGCCCAGGAGCGCCAGCGCCGCGCGCGTCAGACCGCATCCGGGACAGGGCCAACCGAGGAGGCCCGCCAAGGGGCAGAGCGGTACATCGAGCAGCAGTATCGCGACAGCAGGGACGAACCACCAAAACGGGCGCGTCACGAAGAAACGCGCCGGTGGCTGCGTCCCGAGCTTTGGTCGCGAGCGGGCGAGCGCGTCAGCCTCCGCGCTGCTGGCGTGCTCGCGCAGCGGCGTACGCTTCATTCAGGTCCACGGTGAGGAAATAGGGCGAGAGGAACAAGTAGAACACCGGGTGGGCCACCTGGGCGTTCGGTACGCCGGCGAGCTGCTTGGCTTCGAGCACCTTGGGCGGGAGCTTCCAGATCTCGAGGATGCTCAGGATCGGAATGAAGAACATGATCGGATTCAGGTCGTCCTTCTGTCGGAAGGCCTTGAGTTCGCTGATGCTGGTCCAGACCCAGAACAGCGGGTAGATCCCGCAGGTGACGCAGCAGAGCACGAGCACAACGATCGGATTTCGGATCGTTCCCACCGGGCCGTGCATTCCTGGCGCGGCCGCGGGTCCGCCCTGGAAGGGCATCATCCCTGCTCCCTGTGGCATCTGCTGGCCCCACTGGCCGAAGGCACCCGGCTGAGCCTCTTGACCAGGCGCACCATAGCCTGGGCCGTCATAGCTGCCCTGCATTGCGGGCTGCGCATAGCCTGCCCCTGGAGCACCCGGTGGTGCGCCGTAGCCGGGCAGAGCCCCCTGTTGCTGCGGAGCGCCATAGCCGGGCGGAGCCCCCTGTTGCGGCGGAGCGCCATAGCCGGGCGGAGCCCCCTGTTGCGGCGGAGCGCCATAGCCGGGCGGAGCCCCATAGCCGGGCGGAGCCCCTTGTTGCGGCGGAGCGCCATAGCCCTGCGGAGCGCCGTAGCCTTGCGGCGCAGGTTCCTGGCCAGGAGGCGCGTAGGGCGCACCCTGCCCGGGATAGCCCTGGTACGGCTGAAGCGGCTGGTCCTGTGGAGGTGCACCGGGGGGCGCACCGTAGGCTGGGGGTGCGGCGGGCAGTCCAGCGTCGGGAAAGCCGCCCGCGCCAGGAAACGCGCCAGCAGGCGGTGCTTGAGGTGCGAACTCCGGCGCCGTGCCAGCAGGTGGCGCACCAGCAGCACCCGGCATGGGAGCGAAGGGGGCTTGGGCCGCAGGCATCGCGGCCATGGGCTGGAATCCCTGGGGCGCGACGTCGCCCGCGAGCATCGTGCCACCGAGCGGATTGACCGACGGGCTCCGTGCTTCCAAAGCTGCCTGCTGAGCGTTTGGGTTCTGTCCGCCGGGTGGCTGTGCGGGCGCCGGCGGCGGCTCCAGAGGCGGCGGCGGCGGAGCAACTCCACCAGCAGGAGGCGGCGCCACGCCGAGCATCGTGCCCTTGAGTCGTGGTCGGGGCGCCGGCGAGACCGCGCCGCCGACCGGAGCAACAGCACCAGGTCCTGGCGTCGGAGCCACGCGCGGCACGTTGGGCGGCGCGTTCACCATGAGCATGGTGCCCTTGAACTTCGGCGCGGCCGCCCCCTTGAGATTGAACCCGCACTTCTTGCAGCTCACGGCTTGGGCGTCGTTTTCCGTCCCACAGTTCGGGCAAAACACTCTTACCTAACCTCCGGCTCCGGCAACTGTCGGAACAGCGACCGGCCCGTGCAGCGTACACGGCCGGCTCCACCGGGCTCAAGTCCGTTTCCTATTTCGCCCGTCTCCAGGTGACCCACAGGCAGGGCGGAGCGCAACCTCTGGGCAGACTTCGGCCGAGCGGTACTGGCCCGGCACGACAGCGATCCCCGTGCGTTTCTGGGGTGTTCGGCGCGCGTCAGCCAGGTGGCCGCTGGCTGCGTCGACGTCCCGACCCTCCAATGCCCTTTGCGCTCGGGATTGGGACCGGTAGTATCCCGCCGGCGGCGCCAGCCGCCACAGCCCTTGACACCCCGGTTTTTGTCTCACTAGGGTTCCCTCGCCCGGGCGCCCGGGCGAGCCCCACTGGCGACACCCCGAGCTCATTGCTGGGCGAGCGGTGCCCAGGGCAGCTGGCGCGGCTCCGCTCTCCCATTGGCATCACGTACGCACCCATGGCCTTCGCCCTGAGCGCTGAGCTCGAGAGACAACTCGAGCAGATCATCGTCCGCTACCCGAACAAGGCGGCTGCCTGCCTTCCGGCACTGCACATGTGCCAAAGGGCCAACGGCGGCTATGTCTCCGACGAAGTGATCGCCTTCGTGGCAGAACGCCTGGAACTCGGCCCCGCCCACGTCAAGGGAGTCGTCACCTTCTACTCCCTGCTCAATACCCGCCCTCCCGGCCGGCATCAGGTCTGGGTGTGCCGCACGCTGTCGTGTTGCCTCCGCGGCGGCGAGAACCTGCTCGCACACTGTGAGAAGCGGCTGGGCATTCGTGCCGGACAGACCACGCCTGATGGGCGTGTGACGCTGCGCACGGCCGAGTGTCTCGCCTCGTGTGGGTCGGGTCCGGTGATTCAGGTGGACGAGCAGTACTACGAGCACCTGACCACCGATGAAGTCGACCGAATCCTGGATCGATTGCTCTTCGAGGGCTGATCCAGCAAGCGTGCCCGATGGGGCGTATCCCGCGATGCTCAAGCGAACCGACTACCTGACCAAGAACTACGGCAAGCCCGACGGCTGGCGCCTGACCGCCTACGAGCGGATAGGGGGCTATCTCGCGGCGCGCAAGGCGCTCGACATGCAGCCCGAGGCGGTGGTCGAGGAGATCAAGAAAGCGCACATCCGGGGCCGCGGCGGCGCGGGCTTCGACTGCGGCGTGAAGATGAGCTTCATGCCGAAGGTCTCCGACAAGCCACACTACCTGGTCGTCAACGCCGACGAGGGAGAGCCTGGCACCTTCAAGGATCGAACCCTCATGGAGCAGAACCCGCACGGTCTGCTCGAAGGCTGCCTCGTCGCGGCGTACGCGATACGCGCTCACTGCGTCTACATCTACGTGCGCGACGAGCTGCATCTGGCCAAGGCCAGGCTCTCGCAAGCCATCGAGGAAGCCACGGCGGCGGGCTACCTGGGCACGCGTCCGTACGGGAGGCCGTGGCGCGTGGAAGTGTTCGTTCACAGCGGAGCGGGCGCGTACATCTGCGGGGAAGAAACGGCGCTCCTCAACTCACTCGAAGGCCGCCGCGGCCAGCCGCGTATCAAGCCGCCTTTCCCTGCCCAGGTCGGCGCCTTCGGCTGTCCGACGACGGTGAACAACGTCGAGACGATCACGGCGGTGGGCATCGCGCTCGGCATGGGAGGCGACGCGTTCAGCCAATTGAGCGCTTTGCATCACTTCAACGACGGCGGCATGCGCCTCTTCGGGGTGAGCGGCCACGTCAAGAACCCCGGTATCTTCGAGTGCGCAGTGGGTCTGACGCTGCGAGAGCTCATCTACGATCTCGGCGGTGGCACGCTCGGCGATCGGCCCTTGCTCGGTGTGATCCCCGGCGGTTCTTCCTGCCCCGTGCATCGGCCGGACGAGATCGTCAACGTCGTTGGCGATGACCGATTCGCACCGTACAACGGTCAGAGCATCCTCGATCTACCGCTCGGCGTGGACACGATTCGCGCGGTCGGGGGCATGTTCGGCACCGGCTGCGCCATGGTCCTGAGCGACGCAGCCGATCCCGTGCTGGCCCTGCACAACCTGATGCGCTTCTACGCCCACGAGTCGTGCGGACAGTGCACCCCCTGCCGGGAAGGCTGCGCCTGGATCGCCCGGATCCTGGACAAGATCGTCGGCGGCAAGGGCAGCATGGCGGAGCTCAACCTCATCCACGAGATAGCGTCGAACATCACCGGCAACACCATCTGCGCATTCGGGGATGGTGCAGCGATGCCAGCGCTCTCCTTCGTGAGCAAGTACCGCGAGTACTTCGAAGACTACGTGCTCGGCCGTACGGCCCCCCACCCGCGAGGGCTCCACGCATGACGCCCGGAGCTGTGTTTTTCGTGTTCTGCACGCTGACCTGTCTGGTCGGCGCCGTGAGCACGGTCGCCGCGAAGAACCCCATCCGCAGCGCCGTGGGCCTACTCGCGACGATTCTGGGCATCGCGGGGCTGTATCTGCAGCTCAGAGCCCAGCTGCTCGCGGCCATTCAGCTCATCGTGTACGCCGGTGCGGTCGTGGTCCTGTTCGTGTTCGTCATCATGCTGCTCGGCCCGGATGCGCGCGGCCGTCCCGCTTCGGTGTCCACCTCGACTTGGTCGCGTGCGTTCGCGGGGGGCCTGGCCGCGGCGGTCGCACTCGTGGCCGTGGGACTCTCGGCAGTCGCCGCAACCCAGCCGACGGCGCTTGGGCCGGTCGAGCGCTCCCACGGCAGCGTCGCCGTAGTTGGAGGCTGGCTCTACAGCGGCGCCCTCGTGCCCTTCGAGCTGACGACTGCGCTCTTGATTGTGGCCGTCGTGGGCGCCGTGGCTGTTGCCCGAGGCCGACGTCCGCCTGCCGCGAGCGTTCCCACGGCGCAGGGCGAGACCCGCCGCATGTTCGGTGGGCCGGTGGAGCCACCGGAGCCGGCCGCGCCGCCCGAGGAGGAGTCACGATGAGCCCGCTCGGAACCGTGCTCGAGCAGTACATCCTGCTTTCCGGCGCCATCTTCGCGCTGGGAGCGGTCGGTTTCCTGGTACGTCGCAACGTTCTGGTCCAGCTCATGAGCGTCGAGTTGATGCTCAACGCGGTCAACCTCGCGCTCGTGGCCTACAACCGCGTCTACTACGGCGGCGCGCAGGGGCAGACGTTTGCGTTTTTCGTGATCGCGGTGGCAGCGGCGGAAGCGGCGGTCGGTCTCGCCATCGTCGTCGCGCTCTACCGGCTCAGGTCGAGCGTCAACAGCGACGAGGCCAACGCACTACGGCATTGAGCTCAGCATGCAGGCGCTAGCAGACATCTTCCCGCCCACGGACTACACGCTGCTTCTGGTGATCGCGGCCTTGCCGCTGCTCGGCGCGGTCGTCAACGGAGTCTTCGGAAAACGGCTTGGCCCCGAAGCGGTGTCGCTCATGGCCCTGGCGGCGGTGGGCGGCTCGTTCGCCTTGAGCGTGGTGGCCTTCCTGATGCTCCATCAGGCCCAGGCGGACGAGATCGCGCGTTTCTCGTGGCGTGGCTGGGAGTGGCTCGAGCTGTCGCGGCCCCGCGACGGCGGCGCGCTCTCCGTCGATATCGCCTTCTCGCTCGATGCACTGAGCGGCACCATGGCGCTCGTCGTGACGGGCGTCGGGTTTCTGATCCACTTGTACTCGACGAAGTACATGGCGAAGGACCCGAGCTACCATCGCTTCTTCGCTTACATGAACCTGTTCATCTTCGCGATGCTGGTTCTGGTCCTCGCCGACAATCTGCCGGTCTTGTTCATCGGATGGGAAGGTGTCGGCCTCTGCAGCTATCTGCTCATCGGCTTCTGGTTCAAAGAGGAGAAGAACGCCCGCGCTGGGACCAAGGCTTTCATCGTCAATCGCATCGGCGACTTCGGGCTGCTCGTTGCGATGGCCATGCTCGTCTACTACGTCGGCGCGCTCGATTGGTCGGGGCTCGAGGCCGGCGCCCAGCGGCTGCTTCGGCCAGTGCAGGTCTGGCCGTGGGGCGCCGACGTTCCCGCCGCGGCCTTGCTGCCCGAAAGCTGGCGTCACGCGGTGACCGAGCCTCGCTACGTGTGCGGCGCGACAGCGGTGGCCCTGTTGCTTTTCCTCGGCTGTGTCGGCAAGAGCGCACAGATACCCCTGTACGTCTGGCTGCCAGATGCCATGGCGGGCCCGACGCCCGTGAGCGCCCTGATCCACGCCGCGACGATGGTGACAGCCGGCGTCTATTTGGTCTGCCGGACCGCCAACATCTTCGTCCTGAGCCCTTTCGCGATGCTGGTGGTCGCCTCGGTGGGCGCCCTGACCGCCATTTTTGCAGCGACCATCGCGCTCGTGCAGAACGACATCAAGAAGGTGCTCGCCTACTCCACGATCAGCCAGCTCGGGTACATGTTCCTCGGCGTCGGCGTGGGCGCGTTTGCGGCCGGGTTCTTCCACGTCGTCACGCACGCGTTTTTCAAGGCCTGCCTGTTCTTGGGCGCGGGCTCGGTCATCCACGCCATACACGTGCGCATCCACGACAGCGACGCGAGTCAGGATATGCGCAACATGGGTGGGCTCAGGGCGTTCTTGCCCGTGACCTACGCTACGTTCCTTGCTGCGTGGGCGGCGATCGTCGCGGTGCCCCTGACGTCCGGGTTCTTCTCCAAGGACGAGATCCTGGTCAAGGCGTTCACCAGCTCGGTCGTGGCCCCCGAGGGCGGCCTGCTCAGGATGGATCACGGCTCATTCGAGCTGTTCACCTGGCCCGCCTTTGCTTCCCGGCTCCTGTTCGGGCTCGGGGTGGCCGGTGCCGTCCTGACGGCGTTCTACATGACCCGGCTCGTGTTCGGAATCTTCGAAGGCGAGTTCCGCGGCTGGACCATCGTCCACCGCTACAAGTCCAACGAGGCCGAGCACGGCGAAGCCGACGGCGCTGCGCACGAGGCGCCTGGGCCGGCGCTCGAGGGACCCCGACCCAAAGAGTCCCCCTGGCAGATGACTCTGCCGCTCGTCGTCCTTGGCGCACTCAGCCTCGGCGGCGGACTGGTGTGGGTGCACTTCGGCGGCGTCCGCCCGCTCGAACAGTGGCTCGAACCCGTGTTCGCCGGGGCCAGCGCCCACGTACAGACTTCGCCGGATGCCGAGGCCCTGGAGCACAAGCTCATGGTGCCTGGATTCCTGGCACTCGCGCTCGGTGTCGGGTTCGCCTATTGGATGTACATGATGCGGCGGGGGGCACCCGCTGCTGCGCTCAGTGGCCGGTTCCCGAGGCTCTATCGCTGGGCGTGCGACAAGTGGCGAGTCGACGAGCTCTACCAGGTGACCGTGGTGGGTGTCCTCGATGCCGTGGCGGATCTCTGCGCCTGGATGGACAAATGGGTCGTCGACGGCATCATCGCCCGGCTGACTTCCGCGCTCGTGGCGATGTCCGGGGCGATACTGCGCATGCTGCAGACGGGTCGAGTCCACGTGTACGCCGGTTTCATGGTAGTCGGAGTCGCGGGGCTCGGTTGGTTCTTCATCGTCCCGCGGCCGGCGACGCGGATCGACGCGAACATGGCCACGGGCACGTACACGCTCACAGCTTCCCCTGGCTTGGGCTACTCCTATCGCTGGGACGAGGACGGCGACGGTCGCTTCGACACCGAACAGTTCGGGGACACGAACACGCTCAAGCTCGATCTGAAGCGCAATGAAACGCGACACGTCGGGCTTCAGGTGAAGAACGTGATCGGCGCCGTGACCACCGAGCACCATGAGCTCGCTAGACCCCCCGAAGACCTGTCCGGCGCTGTCTCCACCGTGACCATCGACCCGAGTGCCCCGCCTGGGCAGCGGGTCCTCGGGGCTGATTCGTCGGCGCTCGGCCGGATGTTCGACGTTCTTCCAATCGCCCCCTCCGGGCGCGCCGCGCCAGGAGGTGCGCCATGACCCCGCTCGGCAAGGTGCTGATTGAACTCTGGCCCTACGTGCTCAGCCTCGTGGTGGGCCTCGCACTGCCGCGGCGCTCGAGTTGGCTCGAACGAATCGGACTCGGGCTGGTAGGTCTGCTCACCGTGGCCTTCCTGCGTGGCTTGTCGACCCCGAGCTCGGCTGCGAGCCGGGCGGCTGAGCCCTGGCCCCACCTGCTGAATCTCATCGTGTTTCTGCCCCTTTTCGGGGCCGTCGCAGTGCTGTTCCTGCCGCGGCAAGCTCCCCGATTCCTGCAGCGCTTCACGATGATCGTGCTCGGGCTCGACCTGCTCGCTTCGTTGTGGCTGCTCAAGCTGCCCCTGGAGCGCGGCTGGCACCTGCAGTACATCACGACCTGGTTGCCCAGCTTCGGCATCCGTTACCACGTCGCCGTGGACGGCGTGAGCCTGTGGCTCGTTCTGCTCACCACGCTCACCACGCCGATCGCCGCCTACGTTTCATTCGGATCCATCCAAACGAGAATCAAGGACCTGGCTTTCTCCATTCTCCTGCTGCACGGCGCGATGTTGGGCGCGTTCGTGGCGCTGGACCTGTTTCTTTTCTACGTCTTCTGGGAATTGATGCTCGTGCCGATGGTCATCTTCATCGGCGTGTGGGGCGGAGTCGAGAAGATCAAGGCCGCGTACAAGTTCCTCCTGTACACGATGAGCGGCAGCGTCCTGATGTTGGCCGCCATCCTGTACCTCGTCTGGCAGCACTCCAAGCTCGCCGGATACATGAGCTTCGACTACCTCGCGCTCAGTCGACTGGTGCTGCCGCACACGGCTGCGTGGTTCTGCTTTGCGGCCTTCTTGCTCGCGTTCGTGATCAAAGTCCCCATGTGGCCGCTGCACACCTGGCTGCCCGACGCCCACGTGCAAGCCCCGACCGGTGGCTCGATCATCCTGGCTTCGGTGCTGCTCAAGCTCGGGGCCTACGGCTACGTGCGCTTCATCATGGGTATGTTCGGGGGCCCCGCCTGGCAGTTCGGAGCCAACCTTGCGGGCGTGGCCGTCCTCGGCGGGATCTTCTACGGGGCCTTGGTCGCCTACAAGCAGGACGACATCAAGCGACTCGTGGCCTACTCGTCGGTAGCGCACATGGGATTCGTCATGCTCGGCCTGTGTGCAGCCACGCAGGCTTCGGTCGAGGGCGCGATCTTGCAGATGGTCAACCACGGCATCTCTACCGGCGCCCTGTTCTTGCTCGTGGGCGTCATCTACGACCGGCGCCACACGCGCGAGGTCAGTGCGTTCGGGGGGTTGGCTCACGTGATGCCCGTCTATGCCGCCGTGTTCGTGGTCATCACGCTCAGCAGCATCGGCGTTCCTGGGACCAACGGGTTCATCGGGGAGTTCATGATCATCACCGGGACGTATGTCTCGATGGCGCTTGGATCCATGGCGCCGATCCAGGCGATCGCCGCGGCAGGCGGCGTCATCCTGGCGGCCGTGTACATGCTGAGCGTGGTGCAGAAGGTGTTCTTCGGCCCGCTGCGCCACGAGAAGAACCGGAGCCTCTCCGACCTCAATGTGCGCGAAACGCTCGCGCTCGGGCCGTTGGTGGTGCTCGTGTTCGTCATAGGCCTGGCGCCTCGGCTCTTCACACAGAAGATGGAGCCGGCCGTCGGAGCCGTGCTCGAGCACTTCCGCGAGCAGCGGAGCGCCTTCCTGGCGCTGGGCCCCGAGGCGGCCGAGGCGGTGCTCATGCCGCGGCGCGGCGACGAGCTCGAACGCGGCTATCCCGAGTCTCCGGGGCAGTCTGAAGGGGTCGCTGCTGCTGCCCAAGCCGACCCGACACCCAGCGCGAAAGGAGCCGCCCAATGAGCGTTCTGTTCGCGCTGTCGCCGCTCGTTGCCGTCGCCCTGGGTGCGGTGCTTCTGATGTTGGCGGACGCGTTCGGCAAGCCCGTGGTCGGGGAGGGCAAGGCCGGGGAGCTCGGCCTCTTGAGCGCGGTGATCTTCATCGCGTCGGCCGTCGCCTGCATCGCCGTCTGGCTGGTGGGGCCGGAGCACATCGAGGCGACGAAGGCGCTCGCGCCGCACCTGGTGATCGATCGATTCAGCATTTTCGTGTGTTTCGTGCTGTCGCTCGGCGCAGGCCTCGCAGCCCTTTTCGGCGCCGGCTACTTGCCCGAGCACCGCATGGATCGGGGCGAGTTCTTTCCGCTGCTTTTGTGGTCGACCCTGGGAGCGATGGCCCTGGCGGCGGCAGGGGACCTGATCACCCTGTTCATTGCGCTCGAGACCATGTCCCTGGGCGTCTACTGCATGGTCGGGCTCCGAAGAACGCCGCGTGCTCTGGAGGCTGCTCTCAAGTACTTCCTGCTCGGCAGCTTTGCGGCAGCGCTACTCCTGTTCGGCTCCGCGTTGCTGTACGGCGTGACCGGACACACGGACTTCACCGGGATCGGCACGGCCATTGCGAACGTGGGCACCAAGGGTTCGGAGGTCGGCATCGTTCCTCTGAGCCTCGGGCTGCTGCTCACGCTGGCCGGTCTCGCGTTCAAGGTGAGCGCCGTGCCCTTCCACATGTGGACCCCCGACGCGTACGAAGGCGCGCCGACGCCGACCACGAGCTACATGGCCGTGGTCGTCAAAGCCGCGGCGGTCGCCGTTCTCGTGCGCGTGCTGGCCGTGGTCTTCGCCGACGAGCGCCTGTCGAGCTGGGGCGGCACAGGGTGGCCCATGATCGTGGCCACGCTCGCGGTGCTGACGATGACCGTCGGCAACCTGGTGGCCGGGCGTCAGGAGTCGGTCAAGCGCATGCTGGCGTATTCCTCGATCGCTCATGCCGGCTACGTTCTCATCGGCGTCGTGGCCATCCCAGCGACCCCCTCGGGAACCGCGAGCGTGCTCTTCTACTTGCTCGGGTACGCCGTCTCGACGGCCGGCGCGTTCGGCGCGCTCATCCTGTGCGGCCGCGGTGGCGCCGAGACGACGAGCTACGACGATTTCGACGGGTTCGGACGGCGGCACCCGGCAGCGGCTCTGGTGTTCTCGCTCTTTCTGCTTTCGCTCGCGGGCATTCCACCGACGGCCGGTTTCTTCGCCAAGCTCTACGTCTTCCGGGCCGCCATCGAAGCAGAGATGTACGTGCTGGCCGTCGTGGGTCTCGTCAACAGCGTGGTCGCGGCCTACTACTACGTGAAGGTGCTGGTGGCGATGTACATGCGCGAGCCCGCGCCCGGTGCGGCGACCGCCGAGCCCATGCGCTCGGGCATGGTCGTTGCGGCCTTGCTCGTCGCCGCGGCGCTCGTGCTGCTCATCGGCATCTTCCCGGGTAGCTGGCTCGAGATGGCGGCGCTCGCGAAGGTGCGGTGAGGGGCTGAGGCGGGCCGGGCCGTGGCCTATCCGCCGGGCCCCGCCGGAGATACCTTGGCGTGCGCTGCTTCGAGCCAAGCCGGATGGTCGAGATACCACCGTACGGTGGAGCTCAGCGTGTCCTCGAGACCGTGCACCGCCTGCCAGCCGAGTGCGAGCTTCGCCTTGGACGCGTCCATCCAGTAGCGCAGGTCGTAGTGGTCGCGGTCCTCGACCTTCTGGATATCTCCGCGGCCGACCAGGTCTCTCACGCGTTCGATGACGGTTTCGGTCACGGCCTCGCAGTCTGCCATCGGCGCGATGTTGTACGCCTCACCGCGCTGACCTTTCCTCAACGCAGCTTCGATCCCGGCGACGTGGTCGGCCACGTGTAGCCACATTCGGCGAGCCGGCGTTCTGAAGAGCGGGAATGGGACTCCGTGCGTGAAACACCAGACCGCCTTGGGGATGGCTTTCTCCGGGAACTGACGCGGGCCGACCGTGTTGGCGCCCCGCGTGAGCACAAGATCGAGCTCGGTTCTGCCCTTCGCGTAGACAGCGAGCAGCATCTCGGCTGCCGCCTTGGTCACCGCGTACGGGTTCTTGGGTCGGAAGGCCATCGATTCGATCCAGGGCTCGCTGGCCGAGGTCGCATCGCCATAGACCTCATCGGTCGACACGTGAACCATTCGGATCCCCCGCTTGCTGGCCGCAAGAGCCAGGTTGCGAGCTCCCAGCACGTTCGAGCGCCAGAAACAGCTGTCGTCTTCGTTGGAGCGGTCCACGTGGCTCTCGGCCGCGAAATTGACGATGGCATCGGGCCGCGTTTGCTCGACGATCCGATCGACGGCATCGCGGTCCGCGATATCGGCGCGGAAGTCGCGCACGCCAGGCATCAGGTTCTCCAGCATGGAACCCCAACCGGCGAAGTCGATGCCTGAGATCTCGTAGGTCTGACCGAACCTCTCACAGAACGCGGAGGCGATGAATCCAAGGTGACCGGTTACGATGACGCGTTTCATGGGCACCGCCGAGGTGGGTTGTTTGCGGCTGAAGAGGATCCGCTCCGCTCGGGTGACCACGCTTTGGCCCGCGGCTCGACGCCTGTCAATCTTCAATGACAGGATAGCCCGGTCAGCCCAACTCCCGCGGTTGGGATGGCCTAGCCGTGCGATTTCGGGCCGTTCGCTGGGCGGGCGGCCAGAGTGTCGCCCCACACGGGTAGCCGGCCGCGAGGTAGTATGGGTGGGCCATATGCAGCAATATGGTCAGTCCCGCCGCAGACTGAACCGCACCTGGGGCGGCGCTCCCTTCGCGGTCGGCGGTCCGTAGCTCAGCTCCAAGTCATTGGCGCTCTCGGGGACCTCGAAGGTGAGCCAGCCCGCGGCTGTCTCTTCCGGCTCCAGGCGCGTGGCCCGGAGCGTCGGCTCGCAGCCGGCGAGCGTGAAGTAGTAGCTCCTACCGTGTGAGTCGCGGACCCACGCGTAGAACGGATTGATCATCACCGCAGTAGCGGCGGTACTGTCGACCTTGACTTCGACGCCGAGCTTCACGTTGCCCGGGCGTGGTCGGAAGTACGGTTCCGTTTCGCAGTGTTTGATGTGCTCGACTCGGAAGCGGTAGTCATCGGTGCTCGCGGTTTCGCCGATTCTGTGGAGCTTGGTCGGTGGCGCTGGCACCTTCGGAGCCTGGTCGTCTTGCGTCGGTGCCGGGCGCTGCTCTGTAAGAGCCGCGTCTTGCTCCAGAGCCGTCGCGTCTCGCTGTGCCGGAGCAGCGGCGTCGGTCACGTCCGTTGTCGGTGGCCCGGTCGAACGGCACGCAACCAGAACCGTCCCGGCGGACACGAAGCTCAGCGCGGCGCCGCACAGCGTGCCCGGGATCGGCCAGCGAAGCTGCGGCTGGGCCATCGCGCCGATCGGGCCACGCCCGGCGCCGCGCTGCAAGCCACCGCTGTGGGCTGCGCGCGGGACGGCCAATTGGCCGGGTTCGAATCACGTGGGATGCACCGGGCGAGGGCGGCCGGGACACGGGCAACCGGCGCCTCTGCGGGATAAGCTCCGCCGGCGGGCGTGGGCTTCTGTCCGCGTCCTCGTGCGGAGGTTTCATGTTCAGGTCCATTCGTTTTGCGAGTCGAACCGTGCCCTTGTTGCTGCTGGCGTGTGGGTTCGGCTGTGGTTGCAGGAAACAGGACCCGGTACAGACGCGCAAAGCGATTGTGCGTGCCACGCCCGTGGGAGTGCCTGTTGATGCTGGGGTCGTGATCGATGCGGTGAACCCGGCAGGTGTGGCTCCCTACGCCGGACCCGTGGCCATGGTGTTCGGAACCGTGACCATGAAAGGCGACCCGCCGCCGCGGCTCGATCGCGTGCTCGCGAAGATCCCGACGCAATGCGAAGGTGCGGCCTCCGTCTACGGCAGCCTGTTTCGGGAAGGCAAGGGCCGTGCGGTCGCCGACGCGATGGTGGCCGTGACCGGATACAAGGGCTACGTGCCGGCGCGTGAGCCATCCCACCGGGTGAAGGTGGATCACTGCGCGTGGGAATCGAGAACCGTAGCGCTCAGCTTCGGTCAGCGCATCGAAATCATCAACGAGAGCACGCGGACGTACGTTCCGAAGCTCCTGGGCAGTCCACAACAAGCCATGTTGGTCTCCGTTCCGCACGGCGATCCCGTGGCTGTCTACCCGCTGCATCCGGGGCGGTACGTGCTGGCCGACGCGGGTTTTCCTTTCATGCAAGCAGACGTCTTCGTCGTCAAATACTCGACCCATGATGTGACCGATCTCGGCGGACACTACTCCATCGGTGGAGTGCCGCCGGGAGAAGTGACCGTGACGGCCTTCTTGCCTGCGATCGGCGCCCAGGCCAGCACCAAGGTCAAGCTCTTGCCGAATGCGTCGCGACGCGTGGATTTGACGCTGAAGTTCGATGCTTCAGCGCTCAAAGCTGCCGAGCCCAGCGACGCGGGCACAGCCGAAGCGGCGAAAGCCGCCGAGCTCGTTCCCGAGTAGAGCAATCGGGCTGGCTCATTCGGGTGCTGGTGTCGCATGGCTCGGCAGAGCCGCCGACCACGCGTGCGCCGCTGCGGAGCCAACTCGGCGCCCGAGCAGATCGTGGTAGAGACGTGCCGCCTCTGGGCTTGGCGTACCCATGGCCGGCGACCAACGCGCGAGGCTGCTCTCGAAACGCGCCTCGTCGTCGAGCAGATCCGCGGCGACCAGACCGGCTATCCACGCGTCGGCATTGATTGGATCCGCGTCGAGCACGAAGCCCGCCTGGTTGTGCGCAGCGCGCGCAGCGCCCACCACGGCAGCCCTGACAGCGAGTGCGCCGGCAGACAAACGTGCACGCGGTGCCAGTTGTCGCGCCAGATCGAGATCGTCAGCCAGCAACGCACGGTCGATCACGGCCAGAAGCGCAAGGCGGCGCGCGCCCTGGGTCGCGCGGGTCGGATCGGGCAGGCCCGCATGGCGGAGGCCGGCCCGAGCTATCCGAGCGAGCGTGGCGTCCTTCCCGCGTTGTGCCAGCTTGAGCGCTGCCCGCCAGACCGCCCCGGAACCCGAGCTGCGCATGCCTTGTGCGACCAGAAGCTCTCCCGAGCGTTCGGTGTGGCCCAGTTGCTCCTCGATGCGAGCCATGAGGAGCGTCGTCTGGTCGTCGTCCGGGTCAAGCGCGAGGCCGCGCTCGGCGAGCGTCCGCGCCCGTGCCGCCTGGCCGCGCCCGAGGCTGCATTGGGCCCACTCTCGCCACAGCGGGGCATACTCGGGATCGAGCTGGTATGCCTGGGAGAGCTCCGCCTGCGCCGTCGCTCCGAGTCGACACCGCACGGCTGCAAGCCGCACCCAAATAGCCGCACTCTCCGGACTGTCAACCAGCGCTCGCTCGTACGCGGCGGCAGCGCTCTGGTACTCTCCTGACGCCTCGAGCAGCGCGCCGCGTACGTAAGCGGCATAGGTTTCGTCGCTGACGTACGGCCCCGCGGTGGCCTGGCCGTCGAAGACGCGCACGACCTGGGTGCTGGCGCACGCAGTCGCAGAGGCGGCGACCAGCCCCCCCAAGAGCCACGACCAGTAGCTGCAGTGCATGCAAGCGACAGTCTACTCGACTCGGGGCCCTCCCCAAGCCGTGCGCTTCTCGGCCATGGGCGAACGGAGGGCTGGCCTGCCCGGCTGGACAATGACCTGATCGCCCGGTAGCTTTGCTCCATAGTGTTTGCGCTGCCGCTTCGTGCTTCGTTCGTCTGCTTCGCCGCCGTGGTTCTGGCCGCCGGCTCGTTCGGGTGTGACGAGGGACGGCCCGCCGAGTCCGATGAGGGGTCAGGGGGCTCTTCTTCGCTCCCCGGCACCGGGGGATTGCCACAGAACTGGCCCGTGACGGAGCTCCACAACGGCACCATGACAGGTTCGGGGACCTCGAGCGACCGATGGGCCCAAGACGACGTGACCCGCGACGGCGTCAACTACCACTTCATGGCCAACGGCTGGGGTCCGAATTTCGAATCCCAGACCGTCTCCTGGAACGGCACCTCCTTCACGGTGCAGAGCATGCAGGGGAAACCGGGCGACAATTGGGAGCCCGCTTCCTACCCGACGGTCTTCTGCGGCGCGTACTCGAATACCCAGTCGGGCGAATGCGGTCTGCCCGCCGCGATCAGCTCCATCAACACGCTCTTGACCGGATGGAGCTGGCAGCCCAATGGCAACACCGGCGACTACAACGCAGCGTACGACATCTGGCTCGCCAACGGGCCCGACCGTGGCTCGTTCAGCGGCTATCTGATGGTGTGGTTTCGGGATCCGCTGGGGGAGCAGCCTACCGGCAGCCCCATCGAGCGCCACGTGACCGTGGAGAACGTGCCCGGAGTCTGGGACATATGGCAGGGCATCGCCTGGGACCAGTTCCCTATCATCAACTGGGTCCGTCCGGAGAAAAACGACACGCTCGAGATGGAGTTCGACGTCATGGACTTCATTCGTGATGCACAGAGCCGCAACCTGGAGGTGCCGGGGACTCACATTCTGAGCGTCGCGATTGGATTCGAGATGTGGCAACCGGTCACCAACCTCGAGACCGTGGACTTCTTCGTGGACGTGAACTGAGCTAGCAGCTGCGTTCTGCCGTGCACTGCTGGGACGTATCTACACGGCGACCGACCCATTGGCGTCCGCGTCGACTCGTCGGAGTCCGGCGATGCACAGGGCCCAGGCCGCGCCAACATCGCGTTCGCCGACCCATGGCGCGGAGACTGTCGGGCGCACACCCGGAGCCATTTGCCCCAACGTTGCGCAATGCCACGCTGCCGATCCCGAAGAATCACGCCAGGTAGGCGGTGTAGTCCGACGTGAGATTGCGTTTTACAGCTTCTGGAACTTCGAGGCCGGCGCCCCGCACACCGGGCACTTGTCGGGAGGCGTTCCCCACTCGATGTCTCCGCAGACCGGGCAGATGTAGATATCGAGGCTCTGCAGGTCCGACCCCGCTCGGAGCGTCTCGAGGGCTTTCTGGAACAGACCGGCGTGGATCTTCTCCACGTCCCGAGCATGGCGCAGCATGACCTTGCCCTTGTGCCCTTCCTTCTCCGCCTGTTCCACCATGGACGGGTACATCTCGGTGTACTCGTAGGTCTCACCCGCTGCGGCGGCCTGCAGGTTCTCCGCGGTCGAGCCTACGCCACCCATGTTCTGGAAATGGCCGAGCGCATGGATGGTCTCCGCTTCGGCCGCTGCGCGGAACAGCTTGGCGATCTGAGGGAACCCTTCCGTCTCCGCCTTCTTGGCAAAGGCAAGGTACTTGCGGTTGGCCTGGCTTTCTCCGGCGAAGGCTGTCTTCAGGTCTTCGAGTGTACTGGGCACGGCTGACTCCTCGCTAGGCTGCATGCCTGTGCGCTGACTGAGGGAGCAGGAGTTGAGCAGATCTCGCACTCGCCTGCAATTGGCATGCGGCGGGCCGCCGGGCGGAGCCCCCAACTCCGTAGTACCGCGCACCCCGGGTCGTGAACGCGCCGAGCCGAAGTAGTGCCTTCCAGCGCTGGTACCTGGAGAGACGCGAGAAGCGGCCCAGCGCGGGTGAATTCAGCTGCCGAGCGCGGTATCGATGGCCGCGGACACTGCGCCGAAGTCGGCGGGGTTCTCCACGCGCTTGCCGTTGACGAACAGGGACGGGGTACCCTGGACGGCCACCTGGGTGCCGAGCTCCTGGTCGGCTTTGACGCGAGCCTCGGTTTCCTTGCTGTCGAGCGCCTTCTTGAACTTCGCGAGATTGAGGCCGATGTCCTTGGCGTAGCCTTCGAGAGAGCCGCGATCGAGACTGCCCTGGTTCGCGAACATCTTGTCGTGCATCTCCCAGAACTTGCCCTGGGCATCGGCAGCGAGCGAAGCCTCGGCAGCGGCCTCGGCGTTCTGGTGGAAGGAGAGGGGGAACTGGCGGAAGATGAAACGTACCTTCGTCCCGTACTTCTCCTTGAGCTGAGCCGTGACGGCCGCTGCTCGCGAACAGTACGGGCACTGGAAATCCGAGAACTCCACCAGCGTGACCCTGGCGTCCGCGGGCCCGAACGAGGGCGCGTCGCCGGCCGCAATCTTGGCCTGGGCCGCGGCGTCCAGAGGCTTGCGGGCCAGTTCCTGCTGCTTCAGCTCTCTGACGATCTCGTCGATCTGACCCAGCATCATCGAGCACTGGGCAGGCGGGAAGCTCTTCGTCTTCTCTTTGACCATCTTGCAGGTGTCGGTGTCCGGACCGATCGCTGCGCAGAGTTTGTCCACCAGCTCGTCGCACTTCTTGCCCTGCTTCTTGAGCTTGGCTTGGGTTGCCGAGAAGTCGGAGAGCCCGACGCTGCAGGCTTTGTCCGAGAGCAACTCGAGGCTCGTCTTGGCCGCCTGGCAGCCGGGGGTCTCCTTGCCGACTTCTGTGCAGAGCTTGTCCGCGAGCTTGGAGCAAGCATTGGCGGTTGCGCCGAGGTCAGCGGAGACGCCGGAGCCGCTGGCGCCGGCAGGTTTCTTGTTGCAGCCGGCAGCGAGCAGCAGAGCCATGAGGCCAACGGCACGGAGGATTCGGACGGATCGGTTGTGGTTCATAGGGGTGATTCTCGAGCCGGGCTCTACCGCGTTGTGCGACCCCGCCGCAATGCCGGCGCCCGCTGAGAGGGCACGATGGCACTGGCAGGCCGACAATTGGGGTCCCCAACCGAGAAGCAGCCCCGCTTGGAACGCCAGGTCACCGGGCCGGATAGGGTTGCCTCGGCTCAGAAACCCACCTGGACGCCAGCGACGGCGTAGTGAAACCACGCGAAGCTGTAGACTTCGTCGATGTCGCTGCCCCCCTCGAGCATGCGGTAGCCGGCTCGCAGCTCGACGTTGTCGCGCGCTCTCCAGGTGGCGGCGAGCAGCACATCCTCGGCGCGTCCTTGCGGCGCCGCCAACGCATCTGCGTCGAGCACCATTCCGAAGGCTCCATGGTTGGGTCGCCAGGCCACGTGCAGGTTGACCAGGGGCACGAAACCGGTGTTCGTTTTGCGTCTGACGTCTGCGCCGTACAGGCTCACCTCCGCGTCACGGAGCTTGGCGGTCAGCCCTGCGGCAAGCTCCAAATCGGGTGTAGCAACGAAGCTGTAGCGGTAGGTAAGGCGGTAGGAGTCGAAGCGGTAGACAGCCAGCACTGGAGTATCGGCCGGAAAGGCGCCTCCGGCGAAGACGATGTCCCGGTCGATCCGACCCGTGGCGTTGACCCGGAGCGGCGCGTACAGGGCCGTCACGACATGGCGCTCCGCGAATCGATAGCCGACCCGCACACGGAACACGGGCGCAGCCCGCGTGGACAGATCCTCGACGAACGAGAACTTGGTTCCGCCCTTGCCGGGGATGCGGACGTCGTTTCGGCTGGCCAACACGGCTCCGACCTCGATGTCCGTGTCAGCCGCGGCCCAGGAGACTCCGGGCAACGCGAGCGCGGTCAGTGTCGCGGGGATAGCGATGACGGCTTTCATGATGGATGGCCCTGGTGGGTGGCTTGTGTGGCGTGCCCCGTGCACGGGACATCCGCTGCGGGGTACGTCAACGCCGCGGGTTTCACCGATGCGAACAGACGCTGCAGGTCCGGCGTATCGAGCGTTTCCTTCTCGAGAAGCCGTCGCGCGCTCCGTTCGAGCACCTCGCGGTTGTCGCGCAGGATCGTGCTGGCTCGATCGAACGCCGTGAGCACCGTCTTGCGCACCGCGCAGTCGATCTCCCGAGCGGTATCGTCACCGTAGAGCCGCTGTCGCAGCGGCTCGCCCATCGGGCCGAGGTGCGACCGTTGCTCGGTCTCGAAGGCGACGTGTCCCAGTTCGGGAACCATGGCGTAGCGCGTCACGATGCCGCGTGCGATATCCGCGATCTTCGCCAGATCGTCCGCGGCGCCCGTCGAGAAGTGGGAGAAGACCACATGCTCGGCGGCACGGCCGCCCATGAGCACGGCCATCCTGTTCTCGAGCTCGCCTCGTGTCATCAGGTAGCGGTCCTCGGTGGGCCGCTGGATCGTGTAGCCCAGAGCGCCGATGCCCCGCGGAATGATTGACACCTTGTGCACGGGGTCGGAGCCCTCGATGGCCGCGGCCACGATCGCGTGTCCCATCTCGTGAAACGCGACGATCTCGCGCTCCTTGGGATTGAGCAGGCGATTCCTACGTTCCAGCCCGGCAACGATGCGCTCGATGCCGGCGTTGAAGTCGCCGATGGAGATGTTGTCCGCTCCCCGGCGCGTCGCGGCCAGCGCCGCTTCGTTGACGAGATTGGCCAGGTCGGCACCCGTGAATCCAGGCGTCAGAGCGGCGACCTGCTCGAGATCGGCATCGGCATCGAGCTTCACCTTCTGGACATGCACCCTGAGAACCTCGAGCCGGCCACGCTTGTCGGGTCGGTCCACGAGGACCTGACGATCGAACCGTCCTGCCCGCAGGAGCGCTGGATCCAGGACTTCCGGGCGATTGGTGGCTGCGAGCAGCACGATGCCGCTGGTCGGGTCGAAGCCGTCCATCTCGACCAACAGCTGGTTGAGCGTTTGCTCCTTTTCGTCGTGTCCGCCGGCCAGGGGCGAAGCGCCGCGGGCCCGCCCCATCGCGTCGAGCTCGTCGATGAAGACGATGGCCGGAGCCTTCTGGCGCGCCTGTTCGAACAGGTCGCGCACTCGGGCCGCTCCCACCCCGACGAACATCTCGACGAAGTCGGAGCCGGAGATCGAGAAGAACGGAACCCCCGCCTCGCCCGCGACGGCGCGTGCCAGTAGCGTCTTGCCCGTACCAGGCGGTCCGACGAGCAGAACGCCCTTGGGCATCCGCGCTCCGAGCCGCCCATACTGGCCAGGGTCCTTCAGGAACTCGACGGTCTCCCGGAGCTCGCCTTTGGCCTCCTCCACGCCCGCAACGTCCGCAAAGGTCGTCTTCGTGTCGGCTTCCACGTAGACCTTGGCCTTGCTCTTGCCAATCGCCATGAGTCCACCTCCGGCTCCAATCTGGCCCGAGATCCGACGCATCACTAACAGCCATATGCCAAAGAACAAGAGCACCGGGAGGATCCAGGACAACAGCGTGGATAACAGATGGCTCTCGACCCGGCCCGAGTACACGACGTCGTGCTTCTGCAGTTGCTCCGCGAGGTTGGAGTCGACCCGGGTCGTCTGGAAGTACTTCCTCTTCGTGGGCCCCGGCTGCTTGAGCTCACCCCGGATTTCGCCGTCCGTGATGACCGCCTCCTTGACCTTGCCCTCCTGCACGAGCCTCAGGAACTCGCTGTACGGGAGTGTGCTCACGGAGTGGTAGCCCACCCAGAGATCCTGCAGGACGAAGACGCCCATGATCGCCACGAGTGCGTAGACAACGCTGAACCGGGTCGTTTTCTGCATCGGTATCGCTCCTGGATGCTGCGCCGAGCCCTGCTCGAGGGCTCGAGCTCTGGGCGGTCAAGCGCCCTGCTGGGCTCGAGACGGATCGGTGCGTGACGGCTTCAAGACGGATAGTAGGACCGATAGGCCAAGGATGCCGACGATGACAGCGAGCGAGGCCAGGATAGGCAGCTTGTAGACGTCCATCAACAGCATTTTGGCGCCCACGAATACCAGAACGAACGCCAGGCCCAGCTTGAGATGTGTGAACTTCGTGATGGCTCCGGCCAGCAGGAAGTACATCGATCGGAGCCCCAGGATCGCAAAGATATTGGAGGTGAACACGACGAAGGGGTCGGACGTGATCGCGAAGATCGCGGGGATGGAATCGACGGCGAAGATCACGTCCGAAACCTCGATGGCCACGAGCGCCAACAGCAAGGGCGTCGCATAGCGACGGCCATCGCGGAGCAGCGTGAACCCGTCTCCCGTGAACTCGTGGGTCACAGGGAAGACCCGTTGGAACGCCTTCACTGCGGGGTTGCGCTCCGGGTGGTACTCCTGTTGACGCTGCAGCAGCAGCTTGACGCCCGTGACGACCAGGATCGCGCCGAAGACGTAGATGGCCCAGTGGAAGCGCTGCAGGAAAGCGCCGCCCGCGACGATGAAGCCTGCGCGCATCACGAGGGCGCCCAGAACCCCCCAGAAGAGCACGCGGTGTTGACAGCGTGCCGGCACCGCGAAGGTGGAGAAGATGACGACGAACACGAAGATGTTGTCGACGGCCAAGGCCTTCTCGATGAGGTAACCGGTCGTGAACTCCAGAGACCGGTCCGCGCCGAACCACACGAAGATGCCGATGCCGAACACCGCCGCCAAAGCGACCCACACCGCGCTCCAGGCTAGCGCCTCCTTCAGGCTGACCTCGTGAGACTTCCTGTGGAAGACGCCCAGGTCGATCGCGAGCATCGCGAGGACGAAGGCGATGAAGCCGGTCCAGAGCAGCGGGGAGCCTATGGTTTCGAAGTGCATGGTGCTTCCCGCTCCGGTCGCGGGGATGGCAAGAGCATAGACACGCGAAATGGGTACGGAAATGTGTCGAAGTTTACGAAATACAACACAAACGTGTAGTCTGCGATGACATATGACGCTTTCAGCCGAATCGCTCAACTACCATCATCTCCTGTATTTCTGGGTGGTTGCCCGGGAGGGCGGGCTGGTGCCCGCCGGCAGGGTGCTCCGGCTGTCTCATCCGACGCTGAGCGCCCAGATCCACGCGCTCGAAGACCGGCTCGGTGAAAAGCTGTTCACCAGAGTGGGCCGCAGGCTGGTGCTCACCGACGTTGGCAGAGTCACCCTCCGCTACGCCGAGGAGATATTCGGCCTCGGTCGCGAGCTCGTCGAGGTGGTCCAAGGCAGGAGCAGCGGGACGCCCGTGAGACTCGACGTGGGGGTACTCGACGTGCTGCCGAAGCTCGCCGTTCGCCGGCTGCTCGAGCCGGCGTTGAAGCTCGCGGAGCCGGTGCGGCTGGTGTGCCACGAGGGCGGATTCGAGCGGCTGCTCGCGGCTCTGGCCGAGCACGCGCTCGACCTCGTCGTGGCCGATTCGCCGGTACCCTCGGGCGCAGCGGTCAAGGCTCACCATCATCTGCTCGGTGAGTGTGGCGTGAGCTTCTTCGCGACGCCGTCGTTGGCTAGCGCGCATCGGCGCGGGTTTCCCGGCTCGCTCAGCGCTGCCCCGCTGCTTCTGCCCACCGAGAGCCTCAACCTGCGGCGTTCGCTCAACCAGTGGTTCGACAAGCACGGCATCCGGCAACGCGTCGTGGCGGAGTTCGAGGACAGCGCACTGCTCGAAGTCTTCGGGGCCGAAGGCGTCGGCGTGTTCCCTGCGCCGACGGCAGTCGAGAAGGAGGTCGAGACTCGGTACGGGGTCGTGTGTCTCGGCAGGGCGGATGGGGTCGTCGAGCGTTTCTACGCGATTTCGGCAGAGCGTCGTCTGAAGAACCCCGCCGTGCTCGCCATTTCGCATGCGGCGCACCATCACGTCTTCGCGAGCTAGCGTCCTGTCTCCGTGATTCGCCACAGAATTCGACGGCCTCGAACTGGGCGAAGCCGTCGGATTCTGCGGCGAGTGCCCCCCGTCTGAGCCAGGAAACGCTTCGCTACTGATCATGTGCCCTGTCTCGGAGCACTAGACTCAGGGCCCGCGGAGCCTGAGGCTCGGTCCGATGGTCAGGCTGTGGTGTCGGGCCAGCAGGCCGACTCTCTGGCCCGATGCCCCGACCGGCCTCGAGCACGCGACGGAGCGCTGAGTACCAGTTGGGGCAATGCGTCTGCAATGCGCGTGCCGCGCCAGGAGGGGAATCTTCGCCGGGCACACGGGGCTAGGTGGTCCGTGTGAGCGTTCTCGCTCGTGCCGGAGCTCGATTGCGTTGGCGCCTGCCGAGAGACCTGGTAACGTTTCCGCACGTCATTGCCGGCGGGAACCGACTGAGGTCCATCGTGCGGCAGTCACCCGTGAAATCTTTGGTGCTCAACAGATCTGCCGGGCGGACTGAAAGGATCCTCCCTGGCATAGGGCCTACCGAGTCAGTGTGTGCGTGATAGACTCGATGCGTGCGTATGCAGGGCCACCCGGGATGGTTCGTGCTCATTCTTGGCCAACCGCGATCCTTTGCCGGATCGCGCGGCTCCGATCGAAACCGTTGAGCGTCGTCAACGCTCGCACAGAGGTAAGAGTTATGAATCGTGTACTCATATCGGTCCCCAGCGTTCTTTTGGCGATCGTCTGCGCAGCGTGCGGCGATGACAGTACGACGACCGGAGGCACCGGCGGCGTGGGCATGTCGGGCGGCGGCGGCACGTCGGGCGCCGGTGGCGGCACGGGCGTTACGGGCGGCGCCACCTCAGCGGGCGGCGGCACGACTTCGGCGGGCGGCACGACCGGCACGACCGGTGGAACCACGGGCACGATGGGCGGCAGCACGGGCACGACCGGCGGCACCACGGGCACGGTGGGTGGCGCCACGGGCACGACCGGCGGGTCGAGTGGAGTCACCGGCGGGTCGAGTGGAGTCACCGGCGGGTCGAGTGGAGTCACCGGCGGCGCAAGTGGCACGACCGGCGGCCGAACGGGTCGGGGTGGCACCACAGCCACGGGTGGCGCTGGCGGAGCCGGCGGCGGCCCCACGGGCGGTGGCGGGGGCGCGTCCGGCGGCGGCACGTCCGGCGGCGGCACGTCCGGCGGCGGCACGTCCGGCGCCACGGGTGGGGATAGCGGCACCGGAGGCGGCCAGCCCACCGGGCCTTCCGTGTACACCTCGACGAACGGTAGCTGCGTCTCGGGCACCGGTACGACCTGGACACCGGGGACGATCAGCACCTCGACCGGGAACGCAACCGTGACCGTGAACGACACCTCCCAGTCGCAGACGTGGGAGGGGATCGGCGGAAGCTTCAACGAGCTTGGCTGGAAGGCTCTCCAGGCGCTCAGCCAGGCCGACCGGGACAGGGCCATACAGCTTCTCTTCGGGCCGGAGGGCGCCCGATTCGTTATCGGGCGCATCCCGATCGGGGCCAGCGACTACGCGATCGCCCGCTACACGGACGACGAGGGTGGCGTGGACACCGCGATGGCCAACTTCAACACGACCCAGGACGAGAAAAACCTCATTCCCTACATCAAGGCGGCGATGGCGGTGAAGCCGGACATCAGGTTCTGGGCCAGCCCCTGGACGCCTCCGACCTGGATGAAGAAAGAGCCGTTCACCGCGGACACGGACGGCGGCGGCACTACCTCGTCGAAGTTCGACAGCGGGCACATGGACGGCAGCGACGCGAACCTGGGCGCCTTAGCCCAGTACTTCGTCAAGTGGATCGCCGCGTACAAGGCTCAGGGCATCAATGTCACCATGGTCGCTCCCCAGAACGAGCCGAACTACGCTCTCCACTACCCGACCTGCATCTGGGCCTCAGCGGATTACACCAAGTTCGTCGGCCAGTTCCTGGGGCCGGCGCTAGCCGGCACCGGCGTCAGTGTCATGCTCGGCACGCTGTCGAACGCCGACAGCGGCAAGGACGTGGACCTCGCGAATGCAGCACTGAACGACGCCGCCGCCAAGCCCTTCTTCACGGCCGTCGGCGTGCAGTGGAACGTGCTCGACAAGGTGAATGGCGGCACGAAGTTCGGGAGCCTGCCCATCTGGGCCTCCGAGCACAAGTGCGGCAACTATCCGTGGAGCGGCGCTACCGGCTGCGGTGACGGCGCAAGTACCTCGTGCCCCGCCTACAACAGCGCGCAAGCCCCCAACGATCAGGCGTATGGCGTGGAGAGCTGGTACCAGCTTCGAAACGCGATCACCAAGGGCGGGATAACGGCCTACAATGCCTGGAACATGGTGCTGGACAGCGCAGGCCTTGGCATTGATGATCACCGCGACTGGAAGCAGAATGCGCTCTTGGTGGCGGCAGGGAGCACGCTGAAAGTGACGTCCGCCTACTGCGTCTTCCGCCATATCTCACAGTTCGTCGCAGTGGGCGCCAAGCGGGTCGGAACGAGCGGTGGCGACGCGATGGCCTTCAAGAACCCGGACGGGAGTCTCGTGGCCGTGATGTACAACAGTGGTGCGGCCAACAGCGCCTACGTCGTCTCGATCGGCGGCCAGAAGTTGGAGTTCAGCATGCCTGCCGCTGGGTGGGCGACGGTCGTGTCCGGGCCGTAGCACCTGCCCGAGACTGCAACTCGACAAGACCGCCCAGTCCGCATCGGCTGGGCGGTTCGCTTCTGGGGAGTAGCGCCAGCTGCGGACGGCCAGGGCCGCCGAGAGGATTCTGCGCCCTCGTGTGCGCGAGCAGTAGTAGAGCGTGAACGCGTGAACGTGCCCGCAGCGAGTCCAGCACGGTTCGAGGCGCCCCACGGTTCAGGCCTCACAGCTATGATGTGCGACCCCTTGAGCCGTGCTGGTCCATGGGCCGGACGAGCGACCTGCGGCGCTCGGCTGGCCTTGGGCGTCGCACCTGTCACCCGCGAGTCGGCGTCTGCGGCCAGGCTTCTGGAGCGGCGTGCCCTGCCTTCTCACCCCAATAGACTCGGCGCAGTGCCCGCGGCCGACGGAAGGCAGGCAACGCGGGTGGTCGGTGCTCGAGGTAGCGGTTGCGCGCGCTGGCAAACGCGATCGCGCAGCCCTCACACCAAGGTCTGGGTTCTCCGATTTGCCTTCAAAATTGTAGCGCACCTCCGAAACTGGTAACGCTTCCGCAATCTCGCGAAGGGGACGTCCCACGCAACGAATCGTTCGATTTCCGTGGTTGTATCCAGAACCGGTGCGCCCAAGCCGCATCGTGCGGCCGCTATGGTTGACGTCCCCGAGTCGTGCGTGACGAGGCGAGCATCGTTCTATCCGGCATCGCTCGTCGTTTCTTTCGCCCGGCATGCTTTGGCTACTCTGCCGCCACTCGAGAGATCCGCCGGGCGGACACAAAGGATCCTCCCCTGACGGAGCCGCCGGGCCTCAGCAGCCCTACCGGACCCGGGCCTGCGTGATAGACTCCTTGTGTCCAGCGCATTGGTAGGGCCAGCGGTTGCTCACGCTTGGCCCGTAGTGATCACATCGCCGGATCACGCGACCCTGAACGACAATGTTGAGCGTCGAGAACGCTCGCACAGAGGTACAGCAATGAATCGAGTACTCGCATCGGTCCCCAGCGTCCTTCTTGCGATCATCTGCGTGGCGTGCAGTGATGACAGTGGCACCGCTGCGGGAGGCGGCACCGGCGGCATGGGAACATCGGGCGGGGGCACGAGCATGGGCGGCAACTCGGGCGCCGGCACGACAGGCATGACGGGCGGCACCATGGGCACGACGGGCGGCACCACGGATATGACGGGCGGCACCACGGGCATGACGGGCGGCACCACGGGCATGACGGGCGGCACCACGGGCATGACGGGTGGCACCACGGGCATGACCGGTGGCACCACGGGCATGACGGGTGGCAGTGGACCGATCGGCGGGTCGACGGGAACCACGGGCGGGGTAGGCGGAGCCGGCGGCAGCACCGGGCCCACCGGCGGCCGAACCGGTCGGGGGGGTACCACGGCTGCGGGCGGAGCCACGGGCGGCGGGGCGCCGACGGGTGGTGATGGCGGAGCCACCGGCGGCAGTGCGCCCACAGGCGGAGACGGCGGCGCGGCCACGGGCGGGTCCACCGGCACGGGCGGCGGCCCTGTGGCGGCCGAACCGGTGCTCATCACCTCTTCGGACGGCAACTGGTGGAAAGAGGGCACCGTGACCACCGGATCCGGCAATGCGACGATCACCGTGAACGCGAGCACCACCTACCAGAAGTGGCTCGGTTTTGGCGGCAGCTTCAACGAGAAGGGGTGGGACGCTCTGTCCAAGCTGAGCGCTGCGGACAGGGAACTCGCGATCAAGCTTCTGTTCAGCAAGACCGAGGGAGCAGGCTTCGTGTACGGGAGGGTTCCCATCGGCGCCAGCGACTACGGCACGGATCGTTACACGCTCAACGACAACGCGGGTGACACCTCGATGAGCAAGTTCTCCATCGAGCGGGACAAGCAGAGACTGATCCCCTTCATCAAGGCGGCGTTGGCGGTCAATCCGGATATCATCCTCTGGGCAACGGTCTGGACACCTCCGCCCTGGATGAAGAGCAACAACGCATATGACAGGGGGAGCATGAAGGGCGACGCCACGACGCTCACCGCGTACGCGCTCTATCTCTCCAAGTTCGTCCAGGCCTACGCCGGGGAAGGTATCAAGATCGCCGCGGTAGGCCCGCAGAACGAGCCGGGTTATGAGCAGGACTATCCGTCCTGCGCCTGGAGCTCGGGCACGTACAAAGACTTCGTCGCCAACTACATGGGGCCCAAGTTCGAAGCGGATAGCCCGTCCACGGAGATCTGGCTTGCGACCATGTCCAATCCCAGCTCCACGAGCATTGTCTCGGCGGTGATGGGCGACTCGAAGGCAAAGGGCTACATCAAGGCCATCGGCCTGCAGTGGGGCATGATGGACCAAGGGGCGAACTATGCCCGCACGTATAGCCCCCTGCCCATCATTCAGACCGAGCACAAGTGCGGCAACTACCCCTGGGAGGGCGGTTACAGGTCGGACAAGGCGCCGAACGACCTGGCCTACGGCAACGAGAGCTGGGGCTACATCCGGGACTGGATCACCAAACAGAGTGGGAACTCGTACAGCGCCTGGAACATGGTGCTCGATACGATCGGCAGGAGCCTCGACAACGTGCGCCCCTGGAACCAGAACGCGCCGCTGGCCGTGGACACGGGTGCGAGCAAGCTGATCCAGACCCCCACCTACTACGTGTTCCGGCATGCCTCGCAGTTCGTGGACCCGGGAGCAGTGCGCGTCCAGACGAGCACGAACGATGGCTTTGCATTCAAGAACCCGGATGGTCATATCGTGCTGGTCATGAAGACCGGGGGTGGTGGGCAGACGACGGTCGGGATTGGCTCCACGACTCTCTCGTTCCAGGCTCCTGCCAACGGCTGGGTCACGCTCAACTACCAGGGCGGGTGATGCCCCTCGCGTGGGGTGGCGCCGAGCGGTCGACGGCCGGCCTGAAGGGTAGACGCCGAGGCTGGCCTGACGCTGCGCTGGACGCGCGGCGTGGGGGGCGCAGAGCCTTCGTCGACCCCAGCACATCAGTGCCTGCCCCGGCTCGGCTGGGGGCTCACTCGAGACCGCGGCGATGCGGGTCCGAGCTCCGTCGGTCGCGCGCAGGGCGATGCTGCCGAAACGATCTTGGTGGCGACGTCGCGACGTAGGTCTATGGCGCGATTCGGTCCGCGCGGGGCTCGGAAGGGTGATCGACCTCGGGCCTTCGAGGCCCTGCTCGGGCGGTGAACGGTGTTGAACACGCCATCCCTACCGGCCCCCGGCCCGCGTGATAGACTCGTGGGGTCTAGCGTCTTGCCAGGGCCACCCGCGGTTGTTCCTGCTCGCTCTTGGCCTTCGCACAGAGGTACAGCAATGCATCGACTACTCGTATCGGTCCCCGGCGTCCTTTTGGCGGTCGTCTGCGCAGCGTGCGGTGATTCCTCCAGCACGAAGCAAGAGGGTTGCGGCGGCGGGCTTTCTTCTTGCGGCGCGGGCTGCGTGAACCTGCAGACCGATTCCCAGAACTGCGGTATCTGCGGTCAGGCGTGCTCGGTTGGGCAGAGCTGCCAGGCGGGTGTGTGCGCATGCGCCGCCGGTTTCACGCCGTGCCCGGCCGGATGCGTCGATACGATGTCCGACTCCTCGAACTGCGGCACGTGCGACATGGCGTGCGCGGGCGGCCAGGTCTGCTCGCAGGGCACGTGCTCTTCGACTGGGTGCACCGACGGTCTGACCCAGTGCGGTGCGAGCTGCGTCGACACCAACAAGAGCACGCTCTACTGCGGCAACTGCTTCACGCAGTGTCAGGCCGGTCAGACGTGCACCGCGGGCGTGTGCACGGGCGGCACGGCCACCGGCGGCGCTGGCGGCACGACGGCCACCGGTGGCGCGACAGGGACAACTGGCGGCGTGGGCCCAACGACCGGCGGGGTGGGCCCGATGACTGGCGGTACTGGACCGACGACCGGAGGGGTGGGACCGACCACCGGTGGCGTGGGCGGAGCCGGCGGTAGCACCGGGCCCACGGGCGGCCGAACCGGCAGGGGTGGCACTACGGCTGCGGGGGGGGCCACGGGTGGTGGGGCGCCAACCGGCGGTGCGGGCGGAGCTACGGGCGGCGGCGCTCCCACGGGCGGCAACAGCGGCGACACGGGCGGGTCCACCGGCACCGGTGGGGGGCAGACGGCCAACACGTTGGTCACGTCCGCATCAGGGGCTTTCTGGAAGACCGCGACGTGGACGGAAGTGACCAGCAACGCCACCGTCACGGTCAACGACAGCTCGGCGGCGCAGACCTGGGAAGGGTTTGGCGCGGCCTTCAACGAAATGGGGTGGAACTACCTCAGTACGAAGGCGTTGCAGGACGAGGCGATCCAGGCGCTATTCGGCAGAGACGGCTGCAACTTCGCGTGGGGACGGATCCCGATCGGCGCCAGCGACTACGCCATGGATCGCTACACGGACGACGAGGTGCCGAGCGGCAGCACCGACCTCAACATGGAGAGCTTCTCGATCGACCGCGACCGGGAGAAGCTCATCCCGTATGTCAAGGCGGCCCAGGCGGTCAAACCCGATCTCCGATTCTGGGCCAGCCCGTGGACGCCGCCCACCTGGATGAAGACGGGACCGTACAACCCCAACACCGGCCCATCGCACTCCAACTTCGATGGCGGAGTCATGAAGAGTGACGATGCCACGCTGAAGGCGTTCGCCCAGTACCTCATCAAGTGGGTCCAGGCCTTCCAGGGCGAGGGAATCAACGTCGAGATCGTCTCTCCGCAGAACGAGCCCAACTACCAGCAGAACTACCCCACGTGCCACTGGGAGACGTCCACGTTCGTGACCTTCGTCGGAAAGTACTTCGGGCCGGCCATCACCGCCGCGGGTCTCGATATCAAGATCATGGATGGGACGCTGTCCAATCCCAGCGGCGACGCCGACATCGGGCAGTCGACTTTGAGAGATGCGAGCGCGAAGCCATACATCGGGTCCATCGGCGTCCAATGGGGCATGTCAGACGCGAGCCAGGTGAACGCGCTGAAGAACCTGGCAGGCGGCATCCCGATCTGGATCTCCGAGACCAAGTGCGACGGGAACATGAACTCCTCCGGGCCCGCGCCCAACGACTTCAACTACGCCAACAGCACCTGGGGCTACATCAAAGGTGCGATCCAGAACGGACTGACCTCCTACAACGCGTGGAACATGGTGCTGGACAAGAACGGTCTGGGCATCGACGACACGCGCAAATGGGCACAGAATACCTTGATTGTGGCTGATTCGGGCAAGCTCACCCTGACCCCGGCGTACTACGTCTACCGCCACTTCTCCCAGTTCGTCGATCCCGGTGCCAAGGTGGTTTCGACCAGCGGCGGCGATGCCGTGGCCTTCAAGAACCCCGACGGCAGCCTCGTCGCCGTGGTGCACAGCACTTCGGCCAACAACAACTACGTGGTCTCGATCGGCGGCAAGAACCTGCAGTTCGCCATGCCCAACGGCTGGGCGACGATCAAGTACACGCCCTGAGCGGCCGCAGCGGGCGTCGCTGGCCGGTGGGTCTCCGCGCCACAGCATCCAGTCGCTCGCCACCTTGGTGTCGAGCCAACTCTGGACCAGTGCGCCGAAGCTCGTCAGCTTGCCGCTGGCGGTCGACTCGAACACTGGCGGGGACCAGGAATCATCGGCCAACCACGCCGTCCAGCTCACGGCGTTGCTGTCCATGGACGACTGGAGCTGCGTACCCCAGGAGGGGTCTGCATACCCGATCGTGTCCGTGGGGTCGTCGGTCAAGTAGCCCCACTCCGTGATGTGCACCACCCCAGCCTGGGGCTCGGCGATACCGGCCGGGTTTTCGGGATTGCCTGGGGACGCGTCCGAGCGCTCGCGCCCGGATGCGTGTCGAGGGCGCTCAACCCTGCGCCTCCAGCTGCACGAGGCGACTGCCTACTTCGTGCGAGGAGCTCGGTCCGCCCTCGGCCAGAATCTCCCAGCAGCCCGAAGCTGGATGATCCGGTTCGGCCTGAGGCCACTGGTCCGCCGTGTCTTGTTGTCGAACACCCAGATACGCACGAAGGCCTGGCGGCCCGACCCGTGCAGGATCCTGCGCGTCCAGGGGGCGCGGAAGAGCGCGTGGACATCGGTGGTTTCGAGCGTCGTCGCCGGGATGGCGGCGCGCAGCACCCTCTGTTCGGCGAGCCTCGCCTGTTCGGGATCCGTGCTCGACAATGCGGCGGGCAGCTCGTAACCGAAGGGGAGGAAGTAGGCCTCGGCTCGTCCCTTGTCGCTGCCCCAGCAGAAGCTGCCGTAGACTCGGAAAGGACGACCTGGCCGCACCGGCGTCGGCGCCGCTGCGTCTTTCGTGTATTTCACATGGACATCGATGGGCCAGGCCGTGGGATCGGTCCCGATCACCGCGTCCTTGAACGAGGCGTCCCCGAGGACGGGAGGGGTGACCCCGTTGAAGACCAACCGGAACGTCTGGGTGACGCTCGGCTCCAGGCAGGGCACGCGCCATTTGACGATGTGCATCTTGGAGAAACGAGTGCGCACGGCGCTGACCACTGCGCTCGCGCGCCCGCCCGCGCCGGCGCGCATGACCGTGAAGAAGCCGCCGATCTCGGGATTGGCCAGGTTCTGCATGAAGTCGAGCGAGTTCTGCCGAACAGGGATCTCCTTGTGGGGAAAGTAGATACTGGTGACGGGCACCGGGAGCTTGGGAAGCGTTGCGGCGTCATCACCGAAGCGTCCGTCGGTCAGGTACCGGCTGAGCTGGAGAGCGCCCGGGCCGGTGGTCGTAGGGTCGTTGCCGCCGTAACCTGAGGACAGGACCACCATGGCCTGATGCAGCGGCAGCGTGAGCTGGCTCTGACCGGCGAGGGCGCGGAACGCGTCGCTGGCAGCGGTCTTGAGGATGCTGAACAGACTCCGGCTGCGCCCCTGGGCACGCTGAGGACGCACGCTGGTGATGAGGCTCTCGGCCTGGGCGCTCTGCGCCGTCGACAACCACTTCGAGTCGATCAGCACCTGACGATCATTGAAGACCATCACGTCGACCAGATCGTACGGTCCGAGGCTCGATACGAACGCGCGAGCCACCTGCTGAGCGTCCTTCAACGCGGGTCCCATCCGCTCGTCGGCATCGAGCACAATGAGCCACGCGGTGCCTACGCCTGCCATGCCTTGGCTCTCGCCCCAGATCCCCTTGCTGACGAAGCGAGCCGGCTGGTCCATCCCATCCACGGCCACGGTGAAGATCGCGTTGGATTCCGGGAAGAGAAAGGGGGTGTACAGGGCGTGCGGTCTTTCGAGCTCGCGACCGTAGCAGTCCATTCGGGCATCTTCCCCGCGGACCTGAGCGCACGGCTCGAGCACCTCGGCCATGCGCTTCGCCTGTACGATCTCCACCACGGTGGTCAGCAGCGGCTCGCCCGAGGCCTCACGAGCCCGAGGATCTATGCGAAGAATGTGGGCTTCGGGAGCTGCAGACGCCGAGGCGGTCACGAGCGGCGCAGCCAGCCCGACGAGCAGGCCGAGCAGTACGACCGCGTTTGTGGACGAGGGCAGGGGAGGGTGCACCGGACGGGCTCGCATGGTGCCGAGCAGCGTAGCACCCCCGGTCTTCGGGGTGGGTTTCCATCTTGCGAGCGGGTAGGGTCTCGAGCTGGCAACGTTCTGACCCCGATGCTTTTCGACGCATACGTTCCGACCCGCACCCATAGCGCGCTCGAGGTGCGCGTACGTTCGGGGAGCACAGGCCCCGTGGTCCTCGAGCTCGGGGAGCGCGAGGCCACGCTCACCGAGCCCCGAGTTTCGCACCGCGGTCGGCACTTCTTTCGGCACACGTTCGAGGATCTGCCGTCAAGAGCCGCACTGGGCCTGCGAGCGCTGGACTTGGCCACCGGGGCCGAGACCGCCTTGGGCGCAGCGACGCTGCCGGCGCCCGTTGGGCAGCACAAGCTCAGCGTGGGCCTGCTCGCGGACCTGCACCTGTCGCTCGAACGCTCCAGCATCGACCGCTATCGCCGGGGAGAAAAACGCTTGTACGGCCTCGGGCTCGAGCTTGCCGAACGATACCTCCAGAGGCTCGAGGCGCTCGGGGCCGACGTCATCGTCCTGCCGGGCGATCTCGTCGACCCGTGCACCGAACGCTCCGTGGCAGCCCTGCGCGAAATCCTCGGCACGGTGAAGATCCCGTGCTACCCGATCATCGGCAACCACGAGCCCTGGTCGCCGGGAGGGATCGCGACCTTCCAGCGCGGCCTGGGCCTTCCGGACTCGGGCTACTACGCCGTGACCCATCGTGGCGTTCGTCTGCTCCTGCTCTCGACCCCCGAACCCGATGCGCTCGGCCCGGATTCGGCCCAGATCCGCTGGCTCGAGTCAGAGCTTCGAGCCGCACCGGCACCGCTCGATATCGTCCTGTTCTCGCACTTCTCCCTACTGCTCCACCCGTGTGTCGCAGGCCCTCGAAACGACGGCTACCAACTACTCTCGAACCACCGCGCTCTGCTCGCGCTCATCGCCCGCTACCCCAACGTCCGCGTCTTCTCGGCCGGACACAAGAACGTCCCGAGCAGGATGCTCCGCGGGAGTACCCTGCACCTGCTCAGCCCGCAGCTCATTCAGGCACCGTGCGCATGCGACATGCTCAGGTTCTACGAGGGCGGCGTCAGTCGGACGGTCTACGAGATCGACGAGCAGCACTACGTCGAGGTGGCCCGCGGCGCATACGAGCACGTTTGGCCGATGCGCTATGGGGACGAAGACGGGCGCAACTTCTGGCACGAATACGCGGTGGAGAGCGCCGCCGGCCGCTCCCCCTTGCGCGGGGGCCGGTTTGGGCGTGTAGGATGACGCGCATGTGGCGACGCAGTGCAGCCTTGATCATCGTGGCGGCCATGGCCTCCAGCGTCTCGGTCCGGGCGGACGTGGTCGAGCCCGGGTTTCGGCCACGTACCTGTCCGCCTGGCTCGTGGGGCGGGTTTCCGCACGGAAACGGTCCGTGCGTTGCCCGTCCGTGCGACGACGATGGCGACTGTTTCGGCAACACGTGCGCGCCGACGGCGCTCTGCATGGCGGGGGCCGAGGTCGTCTCGGAGTGCGGCGCAGGCGACGCTTGCGTGCGCGGCCGCTGCGAGCGAGCAAGGCGCTGCGCGCCAGAAGAGCGCCCTGATGCGTCGCCCAGGCCGCAAGCCTCGGCGAGCAGCCCGCCGACGAGTGCAGCGAGCGCTCCGAGCCCGGCCCTACCGCCGCCTGCAGCGCATCCTGGAGCCGAGGCGCCATCCGCGTCGCGGGCTGTGGGTGGCGCCTCACGGAGCTGCGCGTGCCGCTCGTCGCCGAGCATCGAGTCGAGCCTGGGGCTGGGTCTGTTCTTCGGTGTTCTACTGCTGGCGACACGTGCTGGGTGGCGACGTGTCAGCAAACAGAGGCAGTAGGATCCCCACCCATGACCACGGACGCAGACGCCGCTCGACAACTGGAGGCGCTACGCGCTTCGAAGCGATGGCTGGACGCGCTGAGGTACCTGCGCGAGTGGGCGGCGCGGACCCCGGACCCTGAGCTCCAGGCCAGGCTGTGGGCAGAGGCGGGGATGACCGCGCTCGAGTATTTCGCCAACCACGCAGAGGCCGTATCCTGTTTCGAGGCCTCCCTCCGGGCGCGTCCCGGTCAGGCGGAGCTCGAAGCGCGACTTCGCGAGTTCTACGAGAAGCGCAGAGACTGGGAGAAGCTGCTCCCGCTGGCGCGCTCGGACCAGGAGCGTCTGCAGATCCAGGCCAGGCTCGAGGCGAGGCCCTGGTGGCGACGGCTCTTGGGGGGCTAGCCGTTGCCCGTCCCAGCCGGCTCTCGCCAGCGGCCCATCACCGCTGTATTCTCGTGCAGTGCCGCTGATTCGAGACGGTCTCCTCAAGGGCTTCTACCTGCCGGACTACGACGGCGGGAGCATCGTGAACCTGCTCGCGTCGATCATTCGGTCGCGCGGTGGTTGGTCTCCGCATCGCGAGCTCTCGGGACTGCCTGCGAACCGGCTCGCGCATGCGAAGAACGTCGTCTACGTGTTGGTCGACGGCATGGGAGAGGCGCAGCTCGAGGCGCTCCTCGACGCGGGCGAAGGTCGGGCCTTTTTCGCCGAGCACGAGCGGCAGGTCATCTCGACGGTCTTCCCCGCCACGACGGCATCGGCGGTGACGACGCTAGCCACCGGAGCCACGCCTCGCGAGCACGCGATTATTGGGTGGCATCTGCACCTGCACGACCTGGGCCTAGACAGCACGATCCTGAAAGGAACGACGCGCACCGGGCAGCCCATGGTCGGACCAGATTTCGATCTGGACGCCTACCTTGCCCTGCCGTCACACCTCGATACGGCCCAGGGGCGTCGAGAGCTGCTGACGCCGACCGAAATCCTGCGCAGTCGCTATTCGACGGCGGGAACGCTGTGGCACCGCGGGAGGTCCTACAAGAAGCTCGCGGGCCTGGAGCGGCAAATCGTCGCCTTCGCCAGGCGTCGCGGCCGCGGCCTCGCGTACGCGTACTGGCCCAACTACGATGGCTACTGCCACGAGTTCGGATGCACCCACCGCGTCGCGCGGCAGCACCTCGTCGAGATTGACGATGCCCTGGGCCGCCTGGTGCAGCGGCTCGCAGGCACTGACACGATGCTGTTGGTCTTGGCCGACCACGGCTTGGTGGACACGCGTCGGGACCAGCGCGTGGAGCTCAGCGCGGTGGAGGGTCTGTACGACTGCCTGGCCACCCTGCCGTCAGGGGATACTCGCGAGGTTTCCTGCTTCGTGCGGCCGGCCAAGGTCGAAGCCTTCCTGTCCATCGTGAAGAAGCGGCTGGGGGCAACGTGCGTCTGCATTCCCGGAGAAGACCTGATACGCCTGGGAGCCTTCGGAGACGGCGCAGAGCATCCCGCGCTCGGCAACCGGCTCGGCGACTACGTGCTGCTCGCCAGAGGGGCACACGCGTTCAATGCGGCCGTGGCCGGCTCCTCGAGCGGATTTCACGTCGGCAATCACGGGGGTATGTCCGAGCGAGAGGTGCGGGTGCCGCTGTATGCGGTGCATTGCTGACCTGGCCTCGCGCTGCGCGGTTCTGGAAGAAAGGGATGCCCACCGTGCGGCACGTGCCGCCGGCAACGTCCTCGGGCCCTTCCGGCGCGGGCAGCTGCCGACAATCTGTTCCAGGGCTCAGAATGCACCGAAATCACTCATGTTTTCTGGCAGCCGCTTGACGACCGGAGCGTGCTGGCGCACGCCTACGGACTGGGCATGGCCACTGCGGCACAGAACGTGACGTTTCCGCTGCGCGTCGGCGCCATCGACGTAGGCTCCAACGCGATTCGGTTTCTGGCGGTAGAGTTTGCGGACCCTGGCACGTTCAGCACGCTCCGCGCCGACCGGGCGTCGGTGCGACTGGGACACGGGGCGTTCCTCTCCGGGCAACTTGCGGCAGACGCCGTGGACGCTGCGATGGCCGCGCTGTCCGGGTTCAAGGCCCAGGCGGACGGTCTGGGCCTGTACGCGATGCGGGCTGTCGCTACCAGCGCGGTGCGCGAAAGCCGCAACGGCGATCTGTTCGTGCGCAGGGCCGACCAGGAGGCGGGGCTCGATATCCGCGTCATCGCGGGCTCAGAGGAGGCGCGCCTGGTACATGTGGCCGTTCGGCAGCGCGTCTCGCTCGGACGCACCCAGTGGCTTCTGGTGGACTTGGGAGGAGGAAGCGTCGAGGTCTCTCTGATCGACGACCACGGGATCCTGTGGACCGAGTCGCACGGTATGGGCTCGGTCCGATTGCTCGAGGAGCTGGCTGACACCTCCGAGGAACCGGGACGGTTTCGCAAGCTGCTCGAGCAGTACGTATCGACGCTTCGCGTACCGTCGGCGGCGCGCTACCGCGCGGGACGGACCATGATCGCGACCGGTGGGAACATCGAGGCCATCGCGAAGCTCGTCGGCGAGGGCAACGGCCGTGGCGGTCCGATCCTGGTGTCCGTGGCGGAGCTCGGCTCGCTGATCGAGCGCCTTTCCACGATGAGCTACCAGCAGCGCTGCCGGGAGCTCGACCTGAGGGACGACCGGGCCGACGTCATCTTGCCCGCTGCCATGGTCTACGAACGCATCGCCACCGTGGCCGGTGCGCACCAGGTGCTCGTCCCTGGGGTGGGCGTGAGAGAAGGGATCGTGCTCGACCTGGCCGACGAGCTCGTGACCCAACGGGATCACGAGGATCGCAAGACCCGAGAACTACAAGACGCAGCCAACCATCTCGGACGGCGCTACATGTTCGACGAGGCGCACGCGGCCCAAGTCGCGGAATTCGCCTCGACGCTGTTCAGCGATTTGCGCGAGCTGCACCGTTTGGAGGAGAACGATCGTCGGTTGCTCCTCGCGGCGGCGCTTCTGCACGATATCGGGCAGTACGTCAGCTACAAGGGACACCACAAACACTCGTTGTATCTCATCGCCAACTCGGAGCTGCCGGGGTTGCTCCCTCGCGACATGCTCGTCGTCGCCAACGTTGCGCGCTACCATCGCAAAGGCGAGCCGGCCACGCACCACGAGGCGTACGCGGCGCTCCCGGACGATGACCGCCGCAGGGTGCGGCTCTTGGCGGCGATCCTCCGCGTGGCGGATGCGCTGGACCGAGACCACATGCAGAGGGTCAAGCGCGTGCGTGCCGTTGTCCGGGGCGCGGAGCTCGTTCTCGAATTGGTGGGTTCGGGCGATCTGTTGCTCGAGCGCTGGGCGTTGCAGCGCAAGTCCGAGTTCTTCGCTCGTGTTTACGGCCGCACGGTTCGTGCCGTCACGGGAGGCGAACCTTCATGAATCGCGACTTCCCAGTGGAAGGCCGCCTCATAGCCGTCGAAGGATTGGACGGTTCGGGCAAGTCCACGCAGATCCACTTGGTGCACCAGTGGCTCCAGGGGCTCGGCTGTCGCGTCTTCTTCTCGGAATGGAATTCCTCGGAGCTCGTGAAGCAAGCCACGCGTCGCGGCAAGAAGCGGCAGCTCTTGACACCGACGACGTTCAGTCTGATCCACGCCACCGACTTCGCCGATCGGTACGAGCGCCAGATCCTGCCGATGTTGAAGGGCCGGTACGTCGTGGCGTGCGACCGCTACATCTTCACCTCGTTTGCCAGGGATGCCGTGCGGGGTTGTGACCCGGCCTGGTTGAGAATGCTTTACGGATTCGCACGCCGTCCGGACATCACCCTGTACTTCCGCCTTCCGTTGGAGACCGCGCTCACCCGCATCATGGCAGGCCGGCCGAGGCTCAAGTACTTCGAGGCCGGGATGGATCTCGGGCTGTCGCCGGACATCGTCGAAGGTTTCCGCCTGTTCCAGGGCCGCGTGCACGAGCAGTACGAAGCCATGATCGACGAATGCCAGTTCACGTGCATCGACGCGACACAGCCCATCCACCAGCAGCAGGACCTCGTGCGACGCGCGATCTCCGAGACCATCGATCTGGCGGCGTTTCGCAGGCGGGTGGCGTCATGACATCGCGATCCTGCTATTCGACACCGCCTCCCGGTCTCGAGCCGGCGAGGCTGACCGGCCTGCTGATAGTGGTCGAAGGGCCGGATTCCTCAGGCCGGTCCACCCAGGTCGGCCTGCTGCGCGAGTGGCTCGAACAGCGAGGGTACGGCGTGGCCGACGTGGGGCTCAAGCGTTCTCCGCTCGTGGCGTCTGCGCTCGAACGGGCGCAGCACGGCAACGTGCTCAGCCCTCGCACGATGTCGCTGTTCTACGCAACGGACTTCTACGACCAGCTCGAGAACCGAATCGTGCCCGCGTTGCGGGCAGGCTACGTGGTGCTGGCGGACCGCTACGTGTTCACCCTCATGGCGCGCGACCGAGTTCGCGGTGCGGACGTCGACTGGGTCCAATCGCTCTACTCGCGAGCCTTGGTACCGGACGCGGTGTTCTACCTGGCCGTCTCGTCGTCCGTCCTGGTGGAGCGTCGGCTGCAGGCGCACGGTTCGCTCGACTATTGGGAGTCGGGAATGGACCTCGGCCTGAGCCGCGACTGGATGGAGAGCTTCATTGTCTACCAGCGCCGCATTCGGACTCAGTTCCGGATGATGGAGCAGCAATACGGCTTCATCTCGGTCAATGCGAACCGATCCATACCGACCGTGCAACGCGAGCTGCGCGGCCGAGTCGTCCGTATTCTCGATACCGTCCAGGTTCACTCCCGGCCTTCCCGCTCGCATCCAGGATCTCAGCATGCCCAGAAGACGAAAGCCAAAGCAGCTCAAACCGCGGTCGCCCGAGTCGAGTCCCGTGGAGCAGCCGGCCAAGCCCGTCACAAAGGCGCCCGCCAAGGGCCGCGCCAAGAAACTCAGCGCTGAAGAGGCCCGAGCCCAGCTGCTGGACCAGTTCGAGGCTCTGAAGACCGCCACGCAGGAGGTGGTCGAGCAAGTGAGCCTGCGTCTGACCGCGCAGCTCACCGAGGCGTCGCGGAGGCTGACGCTCAATGGAGGCTTGGACGCGCCGCCGCGTCCCGTGTCGTTGAAGACCAGCCGGACGATGCTGGCCGTCCTGCGCAAACTGAGACTGAAGCCGAAGAAGGGGCGGCTCAAGGATCTTGCGCGCATCGAACGTGCCGTCGACGAACTACTGGCCTTGACCGAGCCGGCGTGATGGCAGAGCCCTCCGACTCCGATCAGGTCGACCCCCGGATGGCTGCTGCCCGACAGCCGATAGCGCGGGTGGCCGCCCGGGCGCTGAACCGACAGATCGACTGGCTGCGACTCGGCTCGCACCTACTGCTGCTGCCGATCGACTCTCGAACGGTCCACGACATGCGGGTGGCGGCCAGACGCAGTCGTCTTGCGCTGCGGACCTTCACACGTCTGGTGGGTCGGGACCGGGCAGCCGCGTTGACGGAAGAGCTACGCTGGATCGCGGGCTTGCTTGCCGAAACGCGCGACTGGGACATCGTCCTCGGACGAGTCAAGAAACGCAGCGACGACGCCGCGGCGCGGCTCGCCCCCGACGACGCCACGTTGCGGACGGCGCTCGGCGCGTTGGCCCAGGCGCGAGCCGACGCGCACGCGCGCTTGGTGGACGGGCTAGCTTCCGAACGGTACGCCCAGCTCGTTCAATCCCTGGCCGATACCGTGCGGGACCTCGAACAGACGGCCAGCGACGACGCGGGCGGCGGGCCGCTGGGCGACTTTGCGGCGAGACGCATGGGACGTGCATACAAGCGGGTGCGATCGCGCCTTCGCGAGGACATCCAAGCACTCGGTACGAAACGGCTTCATGACGTCCGGAGCCGGGTCCGCCGATTGCGCTACCTGGTGGAGTTCTTCGCGGACCTCGGGGGGACCTCCTTCGCCGATGTCGCGACGCGGCTTGCGGCGGCCCAGGACGCGCTCGGGGCGGCTCAGGACGCCATCGTTGCCGAGCGACTGCTGGATCTGCTGGCCCGGCGCGCGGCCGAGGGACAGGACGGCGAGAGCGGACTCGAGTCGATGCTCGTACGGCTCAGGCAAGACGAACGCCGGAGCGTACGGCGGGCGCGCTCCAAGCTGGTTCGGACCTGGCGGCGCCTGCCGAAGACCTTGAGGATGCTCAAACGAGCGCTGCGCCGCTGAACGCCCGAGGCCATAGAAGCCGCTGGCTCAGAGCGCGTGCTCGAGCCTGTCGAGGAAGGTCTCGACGACCTTGACGCGTGCGAAGTGCTTGTCGTTGCCCTCGACGAGCGTCCACGGCGCGTACTCGGTGCTGGTGCGTTCGATCATGTCGGCGACCGCGCGCTCGTAGGCGGGCCACTTCTCGCGGTTTCGGTAGTCTTCGGCGGTGATCTTGTGCCGCTTCCAGGGTACTCCCTCCCGCTCTTTGAAACGGCGCAGCTGCTCGTCCGGGGAGATGTGCAGCCAGTACTTGACCAGGACGATTCCGAACTCGACGAGCTGCTCCTCGAAGTCGTTGATCTCGCCGTAGGCGCGGCGCCATTCGGGCTCCGTGGCGAAGCCTTCGACCCGTTCGACGAGAACCCGTTCGTACCAGCTGCGGTCGAAGATGGTGGTGCGACCCAGGCGCGGGAGGTGCCGCCAGAAGCGCCACAGGTAGTGGTGGGCTCGCTCCTCGTCGCTCGGGGCCGCAATGGGCACGACGCGGTAGTTGCGGGCATCGAGCGCATGAGCGACTCGGCGGATCGCACCCCCCTTGCCCGCGGCGTCCCATCCCTGCAGCACGATCACAGCGGCCGTCTGCTTCTTGCCCATCTTGCGTGCCAGGCGATTGAGCCGCGCCTGCGCCCTGACCAGCCGCTCGTCGTACTCGTTTCTCGAGAGGGACTGCGTCAGGTCCAGCGTATCGAGGATCGTCGCAGGCCCCTGCGCGTTCGAGGAGGCGGCGTTGTGTGCCGTGGGTGGGTCAGGGCTTTCGGGCGGCCGCTGTTCGGGGCTCTGCGCGGCGGGGCCGGCAGGGTCCGGAGCGGACGGGGGCATCGCCAGCGGCGGACTACCTGCCGCGGTGGGCTCGGCAAGGCCGCGGCCCAGCTGTTCGACGAGCTGCCGAGCGACTTCGATATCGCGATAGCGAGCGTCACCGGCCTCGATCACGGTCCATGGCGCCTGCGGCAAGCTGGTCAACCTCAACGTTCGGGTCGCCACCCGGCGAAACTCGGAGTACAGGGCGTGGTTCTTCCAGTCCTGTTTGGTCACCGGCCACGGCGCCTTGCGGTCCGCCTCGATGCGCTTGTAGCGCTTCTTCTGCTGCGCGCGGGAGATGTGCAGCCACAGCTTGATCACGACGGCGCCGTCTTCGACCAGCGCCCGCTCGAAGGCCGTCGCACGCGCGAGGGCCATCTCGAGCTCTGCGTCGTTGATCTCGCCGTAGACACGGCGCACGATGGGCTGGCTGTGCCAGGACCCGAAGAAGACGCCGATCCTCCCGCGGGCGGGGCAGTGCATCCAGTAGCGCCAGTAGGGGGGACGCTGGCGTTCCTCCTCCGTCGGGTCGCTCAGCGCGAAGGTATCGAGGTAGCGGGCGTCCAGCCATTCGTGGAGCAGGTTGAGCACATCGCCACGCCCGGACCCGTCCACGCCGTGGATGAGCAGATACACCGGACGTGCCGCGGTAGCCACGGCGCGCTGCAGACGCAACAGCTCCGTGCGCAGCGCAGCAACCTGTGACTCGTAGGCCTGCTTGTCGAGCTCGCGCCCCAACTCTGCCGTCTCGAACATCGCGTACTCCTTGGCTGCGGTGGGTCGATCGCTCCAGAAGACCAGCAATGCGCGCGGCCGTCCAGAGTCGAGGTGCACGCGACCGGGTTGACCGGGCAGCTTCGCGCGGTCGTGGCGGCCGGCGTGCTTCTTTGGGCACACCGCTCTCGTACAGCCGGACGCCGGCCAGCGAGACGACTTGGCGGGCTTCTGCGCGCTCGCCGGGGAGTAGCGCGTGACGAAGCGCCTCAGGAACGACGCGCTTCCCCAAACATCGATCGACGAAGAAGAGGAATGGCTCCTCAAGCCGCGCGGAGTGCCTCTTCAATGGCATCTACCCCCACGCCAGAATCGTCGGCCAAGTTCGACGCCGAGTCTCCGGCCTTGAACCGCTCATGGATGATGGATACAGGGATCCCCGTTCCGGTGAGGACAGGACGCCCGAAGCCGAGCTCAGGGTCGATCACGATGAGCCGCGGCTGCTGTTGCTGCGTGATTCGTACGAGCGAGCATGGCCTATGCATCGGTGTCGGAGCTCGAGCAGCTGCTCCAATCACGCGAGAGAGAGCGACAGTGGCCGGAGTGGCGGACGGCAGACGTGCCGCAGGCGCAACTGGACGCAACGCGTTCGTCGGCC
>JAFGIS010000248.1 GCA_016929495.1 Polyangiaceae bacterium
AACGTGCGACGACCGATGACGCGGCCGTGATGGCGAAGCCGGTCACGAGGCAATAGGGCGAAAGCAGCACCAGAGAGCTCAGCAGGGTGGCCCCGAAACCGATTTCCGCGCCGTGAAGGAAGGCCTGGTTGCGAAACACGCGAAGCGCGCTCACCGTGGCAATCGGGAGCACCGCGACCGCGAGCCCCGCCACAGCGACGAGCTGCTCTGGCCTTCTTGCCGCGGAGGCGAAGCGGCCCAGAGCGACCCCCGCGCCGGTGAGCCCGAGCCAGCATCCGAGCAGAACCCCCATGACCAGCTCGTTGCCGCTGTAGACCGCCAGCATTTCGCGGATGAGCACGAGCTGGGTCGTTACGTGCGAGACACCCTGCGTGGCGAGCGCCACGAGGCAGAAACGCGCTACGCGTTGGGCTCGATCACCTGTGCCCAGGAAGTCCAAAGTCGGACTCCTCGAACGCCTCCGCGGTATACGTCTGTACCTCGGTTCCCGAGCCGCGCCAGGCCGTGGGCTCGCGGCCTGCCTTGGCCGACAGGTGACTGAGGAACTCCACCTTGTCTGGAAGCTGCTCCCAGACTTGCGGCAAGAACGTGGCTCGCGAGCCGCCCACGTTCAGCACGACCCCGTGGACGTTCGGGCGCAGTTTGCCCAGCAGGTCCTCGGGCGACGAAAAGGGCAAGGGCTTCGGAACGCTGAGCACGCTCACCTCGATCGCGATATCGCCGAGCTCGTCCGGTGTCACCGGCGAGAAGCGTGGATCGCGCAGCGTCGCGTTGCGTGCGTTGTCGATGACGGCTTCGACCAGCGGCTGTTCGGGGAAGATGTGACCGATGCAGCCCCTGAGCTGTCCGCCTTTGGTGAGCGTTACGAACGCGCCCTTCTCTTGACGGAGGTGCGCCGAGATGCCGTCCGGGACCTCGGGAGCGTCGGCGCGCTGCGCGGCTTGGGCGACAGAGCGGCGCGCGAGTACCAGCAGCGCGCGGCGTTCCTCCGGTGAGTACTCCCCGCCACGCCGCTGCGGATCCGCGCTCTTCGGCTCGGCCGAGCTCTGCTGGGGCCCATTCGGCGCAGGCGTGCTCTTCGGCTCTGAGCCTGACGGTTCGGCGACGCCGGGTTTGGCCGTGGGTTCGGGGCCAGCATGAACACCACAGGTGCCGCACCCGAGCCAGAGTGCGACCGCGCCAACCATGGCCGCGGCCGAGATGCCGAGCCAGACTCGACGGACGCGACCCGGGCCGGGTGCGCCCAGAGAAGACCGTCCTTCGTCTGCCATGGGCCTGCCTCTACTTGCCGTCCGTGAACGCGATCGAAGCGTAGCCCACGACCCGCGAGCGGTCGCCGGCCGTGTCGCCGCTGTTGCGGTAGTCGAGCAACTGTGCCTTCCACCCAAGGGCCTGCGCCAGGTGCACCAGGGCCACAATAGGCGAGTGTCCGCAGGCCTGGTTGGGGGAAAGCGCCTGCACATCCATGCGCACGATGGCATCGACCGTGAACTGGTCGAGCTGCTTTGCCTCGTCATACGGGCGGTAGTGACTCAGATCGGAGCTCGCGATGAACACCGTGTTGGGCGAGACGAGCCCCTTGAGGCGCTCGGCGACCTGCTCTTCGTCCACCCTGCCAAAAACGAGCGGCACGAGCTCGAACTGCTTGAGGGTGCGCTGCAGGAACGGCAGCTGCACCTCGAGCGAGTGTTCCTCTCGGTGCGGCTCGGAGTCGACGACGAAGGGGGAGGACGCCGCGAGCTGGTGCGCTGCGGCCGAGATCGGGATGATGCCCAGAGGGGTCTTGAACGCATCCGCATCGGGTACGGCCACGCCACGGAAGGCCACGTGATGGCTGGGGGCCATGACGACGACGCGGTCGACATCGAGACCCACGACCTGTCGGTACCCGGTGGCGGCGATGGGTCCCGAGTAGACGTACCCGGCGTGAGGCGAGACCAGGGCGCGCAGCCCCTTGATACCGAGTGGTTTGACTTGTGCCAAGAACCCGTCGACCTGCGAGGTGAGCTCCGCCGGGTCGCGCGGATAGAACGAGCCGGCCACGGCGGGCTCGCGAATTCGCTCTCTGGGCACTTGCGGTTTGTCTGCCTGCTTCTGTACAGGCTGCTGAGTCTTGGAGGCTTGCATTTCGACTACCGGTCCCTGCTCGGGCTCCGAGCGATGACAGGCGCCCAGGCAGCCAGCTATCAAGGCCACGCACCAGGCCGCTCGGCGGCTGCCCGCGTATCCGAGACGTTTCATGGGCTCTTTCCCGAGGCGGTAGTCTACCAGAGCCTGGGCGGCGTCAAAGTGGGCGCTCGCGGCACCGCAAGGCAAGGGCATGCAGCGCCTCCGTTCGGCTCAAGTGATGCTGGGGAGCGGCCTGGGCGTCTCGATCCGTGACAGCCGTCCTAGGAGTTCCCGCGCCCGTTCCAGGCGTCCTTCCTGGGCCTTGTCTGGCTTCCTCACGGCAGTTTCGGCCCAGGGATCGGCGAACCCATGCTCAGCGAAGTAGGCTGCCGTGGCGGCGAGCTCCAGCTCGATAGAACTAGCGTCCACGACCTCCCTCAGCAGTCGAGCTCGCGCGGACGAAGGCTTCGAGGTGGATGGGTCCTTGGTCCTGTAGATCGAGTACACGCCCCCCCAAGCGGCTTCGTGTTCATCCTCGGTCAGCAGACCGAGCAGCTGAGCGTCCTGGACGGCCAACGCCAGGCCGTCGCTGTAGGGTCCGTAGTGGCGATATTCGAAACCGAAGTCCTGCTCCAGGCCTGCAAGCTGCAGCAGATAGGTGATCTTCTGAAGGCGCGTCCGTCCGACGATCTTGCCGCCCGCGTCGCGGACAATCTCGGCGACTCGTTCATTGCCCGGTTTCGGTCTACGAAGCTCGGCCATGGTCTATCTCCTGCTGGATGGTCTGCTCGATGAAGCGCTTGGCATCGTCATCCGCGTAGAACAAGCGAAAGAGCGTGAATGGCTGGATGGCCCGCACGACTGCCGAACGCTGTTCGAGGTCCACCAGACTCCCGTCGTCCGTACGGACACGGATTTGGTTCAATGGGCCCTTGGAATCCTGGAACGTCTTGTATGGTGCTCGACTTGCTTGATCGAGCAGAATCGTCGGGGAGCGCCCCGCACCTTCGGCCATTCGTTCGTCGACCCGCGTTCGAATGGCCTCGCATACCCTGTCGACTTCGACGTCGGCGAGCCCAGCTGCGCTGGCGACTCTGACGCGCACGTCAATGCACTTGTACAGACGGCGGTCCAACAGCCTTCCGGCAAACTCCGACACGAGTGCGTCCGACGAGTTCTTCAGCAAGGGCAGAGTTCCGGACACCAACGCATCATCCAAGGCGAGCAGATTCTCCACAACGTCAGGCTTGGCTGCGAACCGCGCGATGGGATGTGATGATGGGAGCCCCGTCTCGGAAATGGATCCGTCCTCGAGTAGTTTCAGCACGCGAGCGAGAAGCTCGACGAATAGCTTCTCCGCTCCGCGTGTCGCCTTGTGGAAGTAGACCGTCGGATAGAGCTGGAATAGGCTCAAGACGTAGCCCTCGGCGGCGTGGACAGCCTTGGCTCCGAGCACGAAGGTTTCGATGCTGCCAAGCGAGTCTTCGTCGACGCCGTAGGGTACCGCCCCTACCTCGAGATTCTGGATGAGCCACTCGAAATCGATGGCGCCGTGCTGCGTGCCTGTCATCAGGTGGTCACGCCGCATGTAGGTCCAGTCGGTCGGCATCGAATTGGCTCGACACGACCGCGTCGTACATGTTTCCGGGTCGACCGCGCTTGATGACGGCAGCGACGTCATTGGCGAACCCGCTGCCCAGGGTCTTGAAAGCGTCGGCGATTTCGCTGTCGCGAATGAGAACGTCGCTTACGTGTTCGTGGTCGGCCAGCGCCAGGCCAAGCTTCTTTCCGACGGCCTCGAACGCATGGCTGAATGGCCCATGGCCGACATCGTGGACCAGCGACGCAGCCAGCGCGACCTGCGCCTGGTGGGGAAGGAACTCCTTGCCGAGGTGCTGCTTGATCACGCGCATCAGTTGTCGCGCGGTATGGAACGTGCCGACGCTGTGCGCAAAGCGCGAATGCGTGGCGCCGGGATAGACCAGATCCGAAAAGCCAAGCTGCTTGATGCGCCGCAGGCGTTGAAGCGGTTTCGTTTGCAGCACGCGCCACAGCATGTCCTCGAACTTCTCCGCCCGGAACTCGACGAGGTTGTGCAGAGGATCGCGTATGCGCTGTAGCCGGAATGCCATCCGAGCCGAAACGCCTCACGCAGCAGTCGAGACGCTGTGCGCACGATACCCAGATACTAGACAGACGTCCAGTATGTTCACTCTGTCGGCCTCGTGGCTGATTCCGTGCATCTGCCGGGGTGACAGACTTCACGTCTTGATATCGGCCTCGACAGCGGCCTACGTGATGCCCCGCCCACTGAACGGCGTTGCGCGGTGCGGCGCGCGCAGGGACGCGCGCGCCGCGGGCCCCCAAACCCCGGGCCTGCGCCCGGGCCGGAGGCCCAGCCGAAAGGGTCGCTCAGTCCAGTCCCAGCCGCTCGAGCGCCTTCTCGTCGAGCCGAAAATGGTGCCCAATCTCGTGCAGGAGGGTGATCTCGACCTCGTCGCGGAGGGTTTGGTCGTTGTCGCCAAAGGCCTCGAGCAGGCAGTGCGAGTAGAGCACGATGCGCGTAGGGGCGGGGTACGCGTCGGGCGAACTCATCTCCTCGGAGGTCGGACCCTCGAACAACCCCAGGGCCCGTGGGTCCAGGCCATCGCGAACCACGTCTTCGTCCGGGCGGGGCTCGAGCATGATGGGAACGTGCGCGAGCTTGCCGTGGAACGGTTCGGGCAGAGACGACAGGACCGCCTCCGCGGCCCCGATCAAGAACTCCTCGTCCTCGGGGGGAGGCGGTCCGGCCTCTTCGTCTGCCGCGCGATCCAGCTCGAGCACGCGCAGGCCGCGGCGCACCGTCTCCGGAACATCCTCCCCCTCTTCGGCGAGGCTCCAGAGCATGTAGTGGGCGTCCGCGAAATCGGGATCCTCCGCGACCACGTCCTCCAGCTGCTGGCGAGCGGCCTCGGGTCCTTCGACTTCCCAGAGCGCCGTGGCATGGGCGAGCTTCACGTCCGGCTCGTTGGCGATCTCCGCGGGCGGATCCAGAGCGAGCTCGAGGGCGGACTCGGGCTGCCCGTCCATCAGCGCGTCGAACCGGTCGAGAAACGCGTCGAGGATCGCGTCACGGGTTGCGGTGTCGGGGTGACTATCGTGCATGACCGTCGGCTGTCGGCGTATGCAATAGCCGAGAAGCCACGACGACGCCAGCCTCGACCGCGCTGCCGTCGGACTCCCCATCGCACGCGTTCGAGCGCACGAAGCGTGCAGTAGCGCCACGAGTTCGGTGAGCACGAGATGTTCCCAGAGCGGGCCAAGATCGTCCTCACGCAAGCATGACGCCGACCAGAAGAAACCCTCTTCTCCTATGATCGGACTGTGCGAAAGGAACAGACGCCGGGGGTCGATGCCCCTCGTCGTCGACGCAGGGCCCAGCAAGCCCTCGCCCGGCGCCACAAAGTGCGATGCACCGAAGCCGGACGGGCGATGGGTTTGGCTGATTTGTCGGCGAGCCAGACCCTCACGCGACGTCTAGCAGTTCCAGCAGAGGCTGGTCGTGGGCGGACCCGCCGAACGGAGAGTGCGCCGTAACCCTCGTGGACACGTACGCTCGCGACAAGTCGCGCCAGGTTCCGGGGGGTATCACGCACCACAGGTCGATGGGCTCCGTGCGGGTCACGACGGCTTCGGGCCTTGAACGTCAGAGCGCCCGGTGGTATGACCACGGTATGAAATCCGTCGCCAAGGTGGCCGTCAGCATCCCGTCGGACACGCTGAAATCGCTCGAGCGTGCCCGTGCTCGTCTGCGAAAGACCCGAAGTGCGGTCGTCACCGAAGCGATCGAGCGCTGGCTTGCCGACGAGGAGCTCAGCGAAAGCGACAAGCGCTACGTCGAAGGGTATCTTCGCCATCCGGAGCGGGCCGACGAAGTCTCCTCTGTCGCCAGGGCCGTGGTAGAGCGCTGGGAGTCCTGGGAATGAAGCGCGGCGAGCTGTGGTGGGCGCGGCTGCCAGCGCCAGCGGGGCGGCGTCCCGTCGCGCTCGTGTCGCGAGACTCGGCCTACGCCGTCCGGACGTCCCTCACCGTTGTCGAGATATCGACCAACGTTCGCGGGATCCCCACCGAAGTGCCCCTCGGCAGGAAGGATGGCCTTCCCAAGAAATGCGTCGCGAATGCCGATAGCCTGGTCACGATTCCCAAGACGTGGCTCGAGGGTCGCATCGCGCAGCTACTCCCGGAGAAGCTCGCCGCGCTCGATGCGGCGCTGCGCTTCTCCTTGGGGCTCGGATGATGCTCCCCCATGGCGACGTGACCTCACGCCAGACACGCGGCTCGCCAGTTCTGCTCGATGTCGGAGGACGGCGCCTCGAGTCCCCGCCAACTCATGCCAACACCTCCGCCGGTAGCCGAACCACGAAGCACGCTCCCTGCTCCCCCCGGCTTTCGACGCCGAGCACCCCCCCGTGCAGCTCGACTACGGATCGTGCCAGGCTCAGGGCCAGGGCCAGGCCACGGTGTTCGGCCGTCCCCGGGCTGCGGCGAGGCGAGAGCAAGGCAGCCAGTCGCTCGGTCTCCTCGGGGCCGCCCGGGGTGTCGACTTGGACGAGTACCGACGGCCCGACGTCGAGCTGCGTGCGTATGCGGACCATTTCGGTTCGTCCCGTTCGCGCTGCGTGTCCGATGAACGTGGCCAGGGCGCGCCCGAGCCGCACGCGGTCGACCCGCAGCGCGGGGACGTTCGGGCTGATGTCACAGCTCACCTCGAACTTGCGATCTCCGCCCAAGTCCTTGCCCTTGCCGATCGCGTCCTGGAACAGGTCGGCGGGATCCACCGAGTCCTTGACCAGGGTCAGCTGTCCGGCTTCCACGCGTGCGGCATCCAGAATCGTCTCGATCAGGGCCAGAAGCTCGCGGCCGCGGCTTTCGATCAGCGCCAGGCTCTCCGACTGGCCAGGCGTGATCACCTCTGACTGCCGTATGATGTCCGTGAAGCCCAAAATGGCATTCAGCGGGCTCTTGAGATCGTGGCTCACGCTCGCGAAGAACAGGCCCCGCATGCGAGTCGCAGCCTCGCGCGCGTTGATGGCGCGCTCCTGAGCCTGGGCGAAAACCTGGAAGCGCCCGGCCAGCTGCTCGATCGCGCGCCCCAGTCGAGCCACGGCATTGAACCGCGCTGGACGGAGCGATGGCGTGCTTCCGCGCAGCATGGACAGTGTGTCGAGGTGCTCCACTCCTCGGGTGGCGCCGGCGAGATCGCGGTTCAGCGAGCGTGCCATCAGAAGCCCGAGCAGTACGGCCCAGGCGATGGCAAACAGCCCGACCAGGAGCGACCCCAGACTGAGCACCGGTATCGTCGAACCACGGAACATCACGGCTGCGCTGCCCTCGTCCAGAGGCGCGTCGAGCTGCACCATCCCACCCGGCTCGTTGTGCATGAGGTATCCGCCGGGCACTCCCTGAAGCCAAGCCGTGAATCCCAGCTTTCGTGCTTCGCTCAGCGTGCGGTCGAGCCCCGCTCCTTCCACCAGGCCCGGCTTCGGTTCCAGAGCGGCGCGCGCGAGCACGCGGGCCGTTTCTTCGCGCTGCCGTTCGTCCGCGCGTCGGAGGTGCGCGGAGGCGACCAAAGCCGAAGCGAGGGCGACGAACGCGACCGGCGTTACGATGGCAACGAGCAGCCGCGCGCGTATGCGCCGCCGGGCGGTGGCCACAGCGCCGATAGGCGACACCACCTCGCGCATCAGTTCCGGATGGGCCAGCTCTATGGCTCGCATGAGAGTGGCGCGCAGGTGTACCTGCAAGGGCAGCGCGGCCGCAGCTACGACGATGGTCCCAAGCAGCGCTGCGCTCACGCCGGTCCGCAGATCCACGAGTTGTGGGCGCCAGACCGTGCAGACCAGCGCCACCGAGACGGCCGACGGAACCAGCCAGCCGAGCGTGATGCGCCAGTCTTCCCCGAGCAACGCCTCGAGCTCATAGGGCTCCGAGGCTCGAGATCCCAGTGCGAGCGCGCGCAGGACGAATCGGTGATGACGCAGACGCACCCAGGCCCAGCCGAGGCCCAGCCCACATCCGACGAAGATGCCGATAGAGAGCATGCCTACGGTCGCATCCGCGACGTCTCCGCGCAAGAGCAGGAACCAGGGTGTGAGCGCGTCGACCGCAGCGGATGCCGCCGAGACGAGAACGAGCCCGACGACCACTCTCGGCCAGAGCTTGGAGGCGTCCGCAATCATCCGAGCCTCCCCGTGATTCGTTTGACGCCGCGGGTCTTGTGCGTCAGTCGTCGCAGCACTGGCTCGATCGAGCGATCCGGACGGCTCGGCAGGACGATGCGGAAACGCGAGCCGCGTCCGAGCGCGCTTTCCAGCAAGATGGCGCCGCCGTGCATCTTGACCAGTCGACGCGTGATCGCCAGACCGAGTCCGGTGCCGATTCGGCGCGAGTTGGCATCACCCGACTGCCGGTACTCCTCGAAGATGGACGCTTGGTCGTCGGGGGCTATTCCCGGGCCCGTGTCCGCGATGTCCGCCAAGGCGCACCCCTGATCGCTCGAGATCCGCACCAGCACGGTGCCGGCGGAGGTGAACTTGACCGCGTTGCCCACGACGTTGCCCAGGATCTGCCGGACGCGGCGGGCATCGACCCAGGCCGGCGCCGAATCGCCCTCGAGCTTCACCGCAAGCGGCTTGCCCTGTGCGGCTACTTCCGCCTCGCGTACGACCTCCTCCGCGATGTCGTAGACGTCGACCTCTACGCGCGATAGTCGAAGCTCGCCGGACTCGAGCGCCGACAGCTCCAGGATGTCGTCCACGAGTGCGGCCAGGTGCCGGCCGCTGGCTCGTACGATCTCCAGGTTCTCTCGGGCCTCCGGTCGTAGCGGACCATCCACCTCGCTGAGAAGCACCTCGGTGAAGCCCAGGATCGCGTTGAGCGGCGTGCGAAGCTCGTGGCTGAGCGCCGCCAGGAAGGCGCTGCGCTCCCGATCATAGGCCAGCGCGCCAGCCAGGTCGCGACGATAGGCTTGCTCGGCGGCGGAGAAACGCGCCGCGAGTTCGTTGAAGGCACTGGTGAGCACCCCCACTTGATCCGCCGACCGGACCGGGATCTGCCGAACCACCGGCTCGCC
>JAFGIS010000022.1 GCA_016929495.1 Polyangiaceae bacterium
GACACCAAGTCCGACAAGAAGGCCGACACCAAGTCCGACAAGAAGGCCGACACCAAGTCCGACAAGAAGGCCGACACCAAGTCCGACGAGAAGAAGGCGGACGCGGCAAAAACCGCCGAAGCGGACGCAGTCAAGAAGGCCGCCGACGACGCGGCCAAGGCCGCCTCCAGCGCGGCCAAGGCTGCCGCCGACGCCCTGGCCAAGTCCGGAGCCACCACGTCGACGTCAACGACCTCGAAGAAGAAGTGAGCCCGGGGCAGGCGTGTCTCACCGGAAGGTGAGACTGTTCGGGCCCATGGTACGGCTGCCCGTCTGGTCACGACAGACGGAAAAGCGTTTGTCGCCCCAGTGTCTGTCGTGGGGACAGTGCCACCTGGGTCTTGGCTACTGCGGCGGCATGCCGAGCTTCGCCCGCTGCTGTCGGGCGGAAGCACGCTTCCAGAGACCGACGAACATCAGTGCCATCCAGCACAGATCGATGCCCATGCTCGTCGGCCATTGGGCAAGACTCGCCTCTGCCAAGCGGGGCATGAGTCCCTGGATGCCCAGCTCGAGAACCACCTTGGCGACGCAGGCCGAGGTCATCAGCGTGAGCGCTCGCATCTCCGCTCGCTCGACTCGCTGCCACGATGCACGCGCGCAGTCAGCGGCCCGCACCGAGTTCGCACGCCGAACAGACGCCCAGCGCACGCCGTAGAACAGCCCGAGGAGCAGAGCCAGCGCGTCGACCAGATCCAAGGTCATGCTGGGTACGTCACGCCTGGCCCACCTGTGGAAGTTGGGCTAGATTCGTCCAGCGAGGAATCCGATCGCCGCGCCATAGAGCGTCGCGATGTACGGGTTGCCGGTCAGGGGACAGGCTCCTGTGCGACATCCGACGAACCTATAGTACAGGTAGCCAACGAGCGCTCCTGCTGCCACCGACAGAATCATTCGAAGCATGGTCAACTTCTCGGTCTGCTCGCGATCTGCGAACTGCTATGAGATCTGTGAGCGCGCGGCCTGGCAAATGGGTGCGCCACCAGCCTTGAATTGGCCGGCAGACCAAGACCAGAGTGGTCCCTCGTGCACAGAACCTCCCCGAACGAACAGGGCCCTGCCTTGCCTACCCTGAGACAAAGAACGCTGCTGCTCACTGGAGCCACCGGATTCGTGGGCCGTTATCTCTACCCGGCGCTGCAGGCTTCCGGCCACCGGGTTCGCTGCGGGTCTCGTGACCCACTGACCGCTCGCAGTCGCATGCCCGGGCGAGAATGGGTCCGACTCGAGCTCTCCGAACCGGACACGGTTTGCTCGGCCCTCGAGGGCTGTGACAGTGCCGTCTACTTGGTGCACGCGGTGGGACGAGGGGGGGACTACCCCGAGCGGGAACGCCGAGCCGCAGAGACGTTTCGCGCCGCGGCGGAGGACACGGGGGTAGAGCGCATCGTGTACCTCGGCGGGGTCGCTCCGAAAGGCAAGGCGTCGAGGCACCTCGAGAGCAGGCTGAACACGGGACGCATACTGCGCGCTGGCTCGGTCACCGTCGTGGAGCTTCGCGCAGCGATGGTGATCGGCCTGGGAAGCGCGAGCTGGCAGATGGTACGCGACCTGGCGGTGCGCCTCCCTGTGATGATTCTGCCCCGTTGGCTCGACCATCGCTCCTGTCCGCTGGCCATCGACGACGCTGTCGCAGCGATCTTGATCGCGCTCGACCCGCGCACCAACGGGGGTTGGTACGACGCGCCGGGCCCGGAGTGCCTGAGCCACCGTCAGATGCTTGAGCGTGTCGCTCGGTTGATGGGAAGCCACATACCCATGCTGCGGCTGCCTGTCTTGACGCCCACCCTCTCGAGCTACTGGATCACGTTGGTCACACGCACCGACATAGGGATCGCACGTGAGCTCGTCCAAGGCCTGCAGGCAGATCTGATACCACACGGCCCGAGCATCTGGGAGCAGCTGCCACGCTGCGCTCGCGTACCGCTCGACCAAGCGATCCACGACGCCTTCGAGGACGAGACCTCCGCAGAGGTGCCTTCGGCGAGGGCCGCACGAGCCATCGCGGAAGTGGGACGGGCCATCACCGCTGCGCTAGCGGATCTCGGCTCAACTTGACTCCAGGCCCACAGGCCTACCCGGCCCCTTCCCGTACCCCTCTGCGGCGGCCATTGCGCTGCCCGGACCCAGGGCGAACTCGCGTGAGCCCGGGGGTCCGGTGAAATGGGCGCCAATCCGCCCGGTTCGGTGTAAGATGATTTGGATGCGTACCATAGCGACGCGCCGGCGGACGTTGCGGTCTTGCTGGGGGCTGTTTCTTGCGGCGTTCGTTGCCGCGGGTTCGGTTGCTCGGCCGAGCGTGGCCCAACCCAGTCCCGAGGAGCTTTCGCAGGCCCGAGCCAAATTCCAGCAGGCTACCGAGCTCGAGCAGGCGGGCAACTGGGCTGCAGCCCTGCTGGCCTTCCGCGAGGTGGGCCAGGTGAAGATGACACCGCAGGTCCGCTACCATATCGCTCTGTGCGAAGAGAACCTCGGCAAGCTCGTCGCTGCTCTGGGTGGCTACGAGCTGGCAGCCGCCGATGCGGATGCCGTCGGCCCCGGATTTCGCGAAGAAGTCGAATCGAGCATCCGAAGGCTGGAAGCCAGGATCCCTCACTTGACCATCGAGCGGGGCCCGGGCGCTCAGGCGGCCACCATCGTGCTCGATGGTGTATCGCTGGGCGCCAGCTCCGTGGGCGTACCCGTGCCGGTCGATCCAGGCCCCCACACTCTGTCTGCGTCCGCGCCAGGGTACGAGGACTTCAGTACGACGGTCGACGCTGCCGAAGGCGGTGAGGAGGCGATCACCATCGAGCTGACCAAGCTTCCAACGGAAGAGAGGCCTCCCCCGCCGCCCCCCGAAGTAGGCAAAGGGCAGCAGCAGAGCCTGGATCTGCGTACCCTCTCGTATGTCGTCGGTGGCGCGGGTGCCGCGTGCCTGATTACCTCTGGTGTCTTCTTCTACTTGCTCGAGTCCAACACGAGCGACATGGAGGACATCTGTGGCGGTGACGGCACGTGCAGGAATGACAGCCTGACCGAGGACCAGCTCACCCTTGCGAAGAGCCTGAATGGCAAGATCGCCACTTACTACTACTTGACCCTCGTGACGGGTGGCCTCGGAGTCGCCGGGCTCGGAGCTGGCGGGTATCTATACTATCGTTCCACCCGGCAACAAGCGGAGAAGAAGCCGTCCGAACCCGCAGAGCCGGCGGACTCCGACTTCGTTTGGCGACTCGATCCCGTGGCGCCCGGAGCCGATATCGCTGGGCTGAGCTTCGTCGGCAGGTTCTGAACATCTCCGGATTGACGCCGCAACGCCGCGCAGACAAGGCGGCCACCTCATTTCTAACGAGGCTGCGCCTCAGACCGACGAGGCATGTGTCCTTCGCGGGCTGAGGCACCAACGCTGAGTCCCGAACTCAGAATCCAGGATCGTGTTTCCAGTTCGGTTTCGGCTTCGCACCCGTATCGGGTTTCGGCGCACTCTCTCGGGGCCTGTAGTACGTCGGGGGCGGCTGCGTCACGGCCGTGGCGCCCGTTGGGCGTCCCGTCTTCTCGGGAGGGGTTTCAGGGGCTTCATTCGTCTTGCTCGACCCGGCATCGCCGACCTGTTGCGTCGCGCCCGGCGTTGCAGAGGCAGAAGCGGAGACCGTCGGTGCCGGCCGAGCAGAACCCTGGGGACGGACCGGCGGCTGGACCACGGTGGTTGCGACGGATGCCGCGGGGACGACAGCGGGCTCGGCGCCGCCCCACTTGAGCGAGATGATGACGGCCAGCGCGAGCAGGATCGCGGCAGCGACGCCGGCAGCCATCACCATTCTGTGACGCACCGACAACTGACCCACCAGGGTCCCCGTCACGCCGGTACCGGCGAAGGGCCCCGTCGCTCCCGAGCCTCCACCGGAATTGGCCAGGCCGCTGCGCGAGACCATGCTGCTAACGGAACTTCCGGTCCTGGCCTCGGGACCCCAGTCGTTGCCGACTTGAGGGGCGTTGTTGGCGCGCTCGATGGCGTCGTCGAGCGCCTGGCGCTTGCTCTGGCGACGCTCCCCGAGAAGCTCGCGCACGACCTGACCGACCTCGTCGTCGGTACTGGCGCGAAGCGACGCCGGCAGCTGGTCCAGAGCCCGCAGCATTTCATTGGCGGTCGCGTAGCGCCGCTCCGGATCCTTGGCGAGAGCCTGGATCAAGATCCGCTCCAACTGCGGCGGGTAGTCCGGCTTCACCTTGCGCGGAGGGACCACTGGCTGCGGCGAACAGATGTTGTACATCGTGGCCGCTTCCGACTCGCGTCGGAAGGGGTGCTTGCCCGTGGTCAGCGCGTACAGCACGATCCCGAGCGCAAAGAGGTCCACTCGCCGATCGAGGCTGCCGCCCTTGATCTGCTCGGGCGCCATGTACGCGACTTTGCCTTTGATCTGCCCGGCGACGGTGGCACCGGTGCCGAGTGCCGTCGCTTTGGCCACACCGAAGTCGACCACCTTGGTGACCCCGTCGTACGTGACCAGGATGTTCTGCGGCGAGACGTCGCGATGAACGAGCCCAACGAGCGTACCGTCCTTGTCCTTCAGCTCGTGGGCAGAATGCAGTCCGGCGCAAGCCTGCATCGCGATTCGTACCGCTACCTGTATCGGCACGCCGCTGCCCTTGGCGCGCGCGGCCTTCATGAGCTGATTCAGTGGAACGCCCTCGATCCACTCCATCACCAAGAAAAGCACGCCGTCCTGCTCTCCGAGGTCCAGTATCTCGACGACGTGGGGATGGCGTATCTGCGAGGCGAGCCGCGCCTCGTCCAAAAACATGCGCTCGAACTGCTCGTCCTCGCTGAGCTTCGGCAGCATCGTCTTGATGGCGACGATCTTCTCGAAGCCGCGCGTCCCCTTCAGCCGTGCAGCCCAGACCATCGCCATGCCACCGGACGCGATGGGCATGAGAAGCTCGTACCGGCCGAGGACCTGGCCAGCGCCAATATCCCCAGCGGACTGCGATGTAGCGGAACCGGGTGCGGAGTTCACCGTGGCGGGGTGGGACGATGGCAGAGAGCCTGCACTTACTCAAGTCTCGCACCCTCGGCACAGAGATTCTTTATGTTTTTGACGCCGGCCGGTGGACCCTCGCAAATCTGCGCGGTCACGTGGCCAACTTCGGCGCCTCGCCATGCGGAAACGAGTCCAAGCGGCCCGCCATGCGCGAGCGTGCCCGGTGCGGCTGCTGAGCCGGTCTCCTTCCGCGAAGCACGGCGCAGTGTGGCGGAACGAGCCGAGCGGCCCCTGGAGCAGGTGCTTGCGGTATCACTGTACGGGCGCCGGGCCCACAACAGGTCGCAGGGCCGCGGCTCGCTGTACGTGAGGCCGGTCCGCCCGGACGCAGGCGGAAGCACAACCGGGCGAGGGTTGGGGGGCCACGTCGAAGCAGACGGATTGGTCCTCGACGTTCGCGACGCCCACTGCGCGCTCGGCGGACGGATGAGACGGCGAGCGCGCCAACAGCAACCCGCAAGAGCAGAGCACTATCGCACACGTGACCGTGCGGACCGGGAGCGCAGAGTCGCAACTTCGCGTGCGACACAATCGCCGCACGCCAAGCGCCGGCGATCGGCGGACTTGGTGGCGCCCCCGACTCCGAGACTGGTGCTATCCTCGACGAGTCATGACGTTGCGCAACCATCTTATCGCCTTCTGCGTGCTTTCTATTGGAACGCTGGTGCTTCCTCGGCCGGCCAAAGCCCGGATCACCGAGCCGGACGGCAAGACGCAAGTACCGATACCCGAGGAGGACTCGTCGGACTACTTCGATGACAATCGCTACACGGTCAAGACACTCGGCCTGCAAAGCCTGTTCGACTCCCGCGGGGAGGATATCGATATCTTGGAGGATGCCGCCACCCAACCGGCTGTCTTTTCGCCGCTCTGCGGTCTCCGAGGGTTGATGCTGATCCGGGGCGGCTCGTGCCAAGTCGACTTCGGCTGGTACTGCAAGGACCACCCGGACAAGATACATCCCCTGGTCACCAAGGAAGACATCATCGACTACCACGATGATGTGCTCCCGACCCTCGATGCGATACTCGGCCCGCCACCGCCCCCTCTCAACAGCTGGACGGAGTATCAGAACAACGACAAGGGGTTTGTCCCGACCATCCAGATGCCGCCCCTCGAAGGAAGCGCGGGACTCGAGGACGTGCGCTCGGATCCGGACTTCTCCACGGACAACTGCCCGAGCCAGCTCATTGGATTCGCAATCGTCGGTAATCCGAAGGACTTCTGCCCGCAGACGAAGTATTCGCAGCAAGAGCTCAACGAGGTTTGCAGCCTGAGCGCTTGCGATGGTCAGTCTTGGGTTTCGATGCTCGTCTATCCATCGACTCAAACCTTCGGGGCTTTCTACCTCGCGGTGGAGGACCTGCCGACACGTCCGGATAGCTTTGCCCCAGCTCTGACGTCGCTTGAGCAGTACTACCAGGGCATGAAGCAGCCGGATGGCTGGGACGGCCAGAACGATGGCGACTTCAACGACTTCGTCTATTTCGTCCAGGGCATCCAGTGCATTGGCGGCGGTCAGCCCTGTGTCACAGGGCTGCCGGGTATCTGCTCGGTGGGCGTGCGCAAGTGCTCGCCCCGAGAAGGCGTCGAGGGCGAGTGCGTTCAGCAGATCCAACCCGAGAAGGAAGTCTGCGATGAGCTCGACAACGACTGCGACGGAGAGGTCGACGAGGATTCGTGCCCTCCAGGCCAGATCTGCAAGGACGGCAACTGCATCCAGGGCTGCCACCCGACCGAATTCCCGTGCGACGGCGATCTCGTCTGCGTGACGGAAGGTCCGGTGGCTGGCTTCTGCGTCGACGCGAAGTGCGCGGACGTCGATTGCTCCCCAGGCCAGGTGTGCCGCAGCGGCGAGTGCGTGGGCGGCTGCAGCGACGTGGTCTGTCCGGGGGAAGAGGAGTGCGTGCTCGGGCGCTGCGTCGACCTGTGCTCGAACGTGACCTGTGACGATGAGTTCGTCTGCATGCGCGGCGTGTGCGTGTCCAAGTGCCACTGTACTGGCTGCCCGAGCGGCACGGTGTGCGCCACGTCCGGCAAGTGCGTTGAGCCAGGCTGCGAAGACAAGACCTGCAAGGACGGCACATACTGCCGTGGCGGCTCGTGCGTGGACGGCTGCGAGGGTGTGGTCTGCCCCTTCGGCGGAACGTGCAGAGATGGCAAGTGCCCTCAGTTCGATCCTGCCAACGAGGAGGACTTCCCGGGCGGCATCGTGGGCGATGATTCGATGACCGGCCTGACAGGCACCGGCGGCGGCCTCGTGAACCCAGACGCGCCTTCGACGACGGGCGGTTCAGAGGTCAGGACGCCAGGAGGAGCAGCCGTGGCTGGTGGGAAGACGACTGAACCAGGCTGCGGCTGCCGGACGGCGGGAAGCAGCGGCACGGGAGCCGGTGCACTCGCCCTGCTGGTCGCCCTGGCCCTCGGTGGCAAGAGAAGACTGCGGCCACGCAGGGTGCAGGCCAGCTAGAGACCTTGAAGAGCGACATCCGTTGCGTTCGAGTCAAGTTGTGACCGTTTGGCAAATGGGGCCCCACGCGCAGCGTGGGGCGCACCCCGCCTGACAGGGTGCGATGGGCCCCATGTTCGCTCAAGCGCTAGCGAGAGCAGCAACATGGGGAAGCAGCAGAGGGGCCCCAGTCGACTGCGTCGACTGGGGGGAGGGGCTGCGCCAGCCCCTCCCAGGGGACTCCTCCAAAGGATGAGCGTCGGAGACCCCTTCAGAACAACGCAGATGCTCGGCCTGACCTCACATGCCTCGTCGGTCTGAGGCGC
>JAFGIS010000249.1 GCA_016929495.1 Polyangiaceae bacterium
ACGTACGCGTCGTTCATGCGCGCGCTGACGTTCCAGTCGATCGTGCGAACATCGTCGCCCGGCTGGTACTGGCGCACCTCCCGAAACGCGAGCCCCTGGCCCTTGAACACGGAGGTGTAGTTGCCCGACAGCTGCTCGGTCGCCAGATGATCGGTCGTGATCTCGATCTTGCGAAGTGCTTTGAGGAGCTCCTTGGGGATCACGGGGCCAGAACCCTATCTATCCAGAACCCTATCTATCTAGGGGACTTCCACGACTTCGAAGACTCGTCGCACGATGTCCTCGGCGGTGACTTCCTCGGCCTCGGCCTCGTAGCTCAGCACGATGCGATGGCGGAGCACGTCCGGGCCGATGGCTTTGACGTCTTCGGGTGTGACGTAGCCGCGATGCCGGAGAAAGGCGTGTGCGCGCGCAGCCAGATTGAGCGCGATGCTGGCTCGAGGGCTCGCTCCGTACTCGATGAGCGGCGCCAGATCCTGCATCCCCTTCTTCTGGGGTTCGCGCGTCGAGAAGACGACATCGACGATGTAGTCTTTGACACGGTCGTCGACGTAGACGTCGCGGACCACGTCGCGAGCGGCCAGAAGCTGCTGCGGCGTCGCGCGCGCCGTCGCCTTGACCGGCAGCGTTCCGGTCATTCTGTCCATGACCCCGCGTTCTTCGTCGCGGCTCGGGTAGGCCACCTTGACCATCATCATGAAACGGTCCACTTGCGCTTCCGGCAGCGCGTAGGTGCCTTCCTGCTCGATCGGGTTCTGCGTGGCCATCACGACGAACGGATTCGGCAGGGGGTAGCTCTGGTCGCCGATCGTGACCTGCTGCTCCTGCATGGCTTCCAGAAGCGCGCTTTGCACCTTGGCCGGGGCACGGTTGATCTCGTCGGCGAGCACGAGATTGGCGAAAATGGGGCCGAGCTTGCTCGTGAATTCGCCCGTTTTCTGGTTGTAGATGACCGTGCCGATGAGGTCGGCCGGGAGCAGGTCCGGCGTGAACTGGACGCGTGAGAACTTGGCCTGGATGGTGTCGCAGATAGTTCGGACTGCCAGGGTCTTGGCCAAGCCCGGTACGCCCTCCACCAGTACATGGCCGCCGGCCAAAAGGCCAATCAACAGCCTCTCCACCATGTGTTTCTGGCCGACGATGACCTTGCCGATTTCTGCGAGCAGGTCGTCGACGAAGGCGCTCTCCTTGGCGACGACCTCATTCAGCGTGCGAACGTCCTGCATTCGATGGGCTCCTGTTCACGAACCAGGCGGGCTATACCGCGCCAACCGCGACGCAGACAATCGAGGCGCTCCACTTATTCCGAAGGCGGCCGGCTCGCCAATTCGGAGTGTCGGGAAACGGGACGTCAGGGGGCAATCAGGCCGACGAGCGCGCTCAGAACGAACGCGGCCAGCATCCACACGAGCCCGAGCACCAGGCCCAGCGGCCTGCGGCGCGTGCGGACGAAGTGCACCGGCAGGCAGAGCGGACCAAATGCAACGACCGACGCGAGCAGGGTGGTTTCTGGCCAGCAGCGAGCGCGCCAGTCGGCGCGGATGCGTGCGACGTCGCGGTGCACGACGAGCCAGGGAACGAACATGTTGGTCGCTATCTGCAGGCACAGGGCCAAGAGAGTCCGGGCCGAGTCGAGCGCGGTCACGGCTGGACGTCTAGCGCTTCGGCTCGGTCGAATCGAGGGACGTCAGACGGCAAAACGGAGAGGTCGCCCAGCGACTGCGCGTTTCGCCTGCCCGCCAGCTGGGCGCCCGTTCGACGGGCTCGGAGAAGGTTGCGGGTCGCTCGCCCGTGAGGTGGGAGTGGGTGGCCATCGCGAGCAGCTCGACGTGGCGCTCGGCCGGTTCTGGCGCGGTCGCGGTATCAATCGCCCTCCGAGATCCGGACTGAGAGAGCTCGGAGCAGTTTCGCAAAGCCATCCTTGTCGAGCCCATGCGAGGAGAGCGCCACCATCGCCTCGTACAGATGTCCAGCAGGGTCGAGAACGAGCCAACCGTTGAGGTCCAGGAACACCAGCGCCGCGTTCAGCGCCGTCCGCTTGTTTCCGTCGACGAAGGGATGGTTCTCCGCAATGTGGGACGCGTAGGCGGCGGCCATGTGAAAGACGTCCTCGTGCAGGAACTGGCCATCGAAACTCGACTCAGGCACCGCGACAGCCGACGCCAGCAAGCCCATGTCACGAATGCCTCCCGCGCCACCAAAGAGACGCACCTGGTCGTCGTGGAGAGAGACGACCTCGTCCAACGACAAGAAGACGAGTTCCACTGAATCGTTGGTCACTTGGCCAACTTGCGGAACGTGGCCTCGTGTGACGCGAGCGTGCGATCCCGAGCCCTCTCGAACCTGCTGCTACGGACGCGCTCCTGTCGAATCGGGGTAATAATGAGCCGCTCGCCGTCGGTCGAGACGTCGAGGTCCGTCTGCGGAGTGATTCGCAGCAGCTCCAGAATAGGCTTGTCGATGATGACGCCCGAACTATTGCCGACCGCCTGGAGCCGCTTGACCATGAGACGTTCATAACACCGTTGTGAACCACGTTCAAGGTCGACCGGGCTACGAGCCACGACACGACCCCGTTCCCTTGAGCCCCCAACGCACTGATCCGAGTCGTGCAGCAGCGCGGGAGGGACGTCGCCGTGTGTCCAACGGATTTGTGCTTCAGCTGCGAAGGCCCGGTTGAGGCCCCCAGGTCGCGCCGACCGCGGCCCCGCGACATCCCGGCAGTCTATCACAAGGTCGCGGGGCCGCGTGCGACGAGCTCCCACCGAAGAGCCAGCGGGCCTTCGTCAGCTGCAAGCACTAGCGGGGCTCCGCCCCAGCCCGAGAGTCATGTGAGGGTGTCTGTCTCGAGCATCAGCGCCTCCTTTGGGAGTCTCCGACGCTCATCCTCGGGCCTGGCCGCTGACGTCGCTGCTCGTCCGCCAGCCGCGTGCTACCTCGGTCGGTCCAGCATGTCGTGCTGGTCGAGCACGACAGCCGCAGGGTCACCGTAGACTCGCGCGCCCGTGACGTACGGGCTCGGGAGTCGTACGGGCCGGGCGAGGTGGCTCCGCTCCCGGCCCTTGGCTGCAACATCGACGCGGAGGCTCTCTAGCGGGATCTGCTCGGCGCTCGGGAGTAGCCGGCGGCTCCGAGCCTTCGTCGCAGGGTCCCCTGCTCTTGCCGCCAGGGTCTACGGCTGCGCGAGCTGCTCCAGCATCGCCCCGAACGCCCTGCGCTCTTCGTCCGTGGGCCCGCCTTTGGCGGCTACACCCTTGCCGAACAGCTCGCCGCGACCCGCCTTGATCTCGCATTCGACGGCACGAGTGAAGCGGTCGACGGCCTCGCTCGAGGGCTGTGCGGCGACGACACGGTGGGCGATGTTGCGGACGGACTCGAGCGCGCTCTTGCAGCCAGGGCTGGGTTCCGAGAGCGTCAGAGGGCTGCTGTCCGTGCAGCACGCGGTTCTGGCCACCGCATACGCCGGTATCCAGTACCAACCGAGCTTCAGGGGCCCGCCGACCAATCCCTTGAGCCGTTCGGCGCCTGCACGCGCGTCGGCGACTGAGCAGAGCCAACTGAGGTCCGCGTTTTGCCGGAGCGCACCGTGCGGTAGATAGCCAGCAACGCAGCTGGCTCGCTGGTCGCGCGCACGCTCGTTGCTGCGGCCCGTGACCGGGACTTCACCCAGGTCGATCGCGGAGGGGGCTTGCGTCGCAACGGTCGCAGGTGAAGCGCTGCCCGCAGGCACGGCGGCGCTCTGGTGCAACGAGGAGTACGTCCACGCCGCGCCCAAGCCGAGCACGACACCGCTAGCGCCGAGCAGCACCACCGCCCAGCGACGATTGTACGGCCTGCGCTGGGCCGCCGGGGGCCTGCTCACGCGCCGCGGTTCGAGCGAGGGTGGCAACGGGGGCGGGGTGTGGTGGGCGTGGGGCCGGCAGGTGGACGGGGCAGCCTCTTCCCCTACGTGATCGACATACCACCGCGCCAGCACATGCTGCAGATGATGCAGATCCTCCATCCGGTCAGCGGGGCGCTCAGACAGATACGCTGCCAACACGCTCCGCAGCGACTCGTGCGGCACCGTCTCCTCGGAGATCGCAGCGACCGAGGCCAGGCCTCGAGCGGGCGGCGGAGCCCCGGTGAGCAGCTCGTAGAGCAGCCCTGCCAGGGCCCAGGCATCGTCAGCGACCGAGAGCTGTGCGTCGTTGTCGCGTTCGGGCCGTGCGTATCCTGCCGGGAGCGACGGCATACCGGCGCGTCGCAGGACTGGCTCGGGGCGGTTCTTCGGATGCAGCAACACGGCGCGTGGAACGAGCTCACCGTGCACCACACCATGCTCGTGCAGGACGCTGACGACATTGGCGAGTCTGAGCACGTTTCGGACGGCATCGACGGGCGGCGGGGGCCCGCCCTGCCGCAGACGTTCATCGAGCGAGATGCCTTCGACCTGTTCCTCGACCACGCAGGAGGCCGCGCCTGTCTCGACCGCCAGCAGGCGGGCGAGGTGCGGATGGTCGATATCCACCAGCTTCCCAAGCTGTTCAGCTGTGCGACCGTCGACGACCACGATGCGCACGAGCTGATGGGACTCGGTGTCGCTGCCTGGGTGAACGGTGCTGTCTGAGCCCGGGGCCGGGGTGGCGTCGACGCGGTAGCGCCGAGCTATCGTTTTGCCCAGAGATAGGCTGGCCGAGTCTCGGTCTGCCAACGTGACCCCGTCAGAGTTGAGCCGCTCGGCCGTGCCGCCTCGAACGCGGCGAGGACGGGCCGCTCCTGAAAGGAAACCCAACGCGTCGGTGTGAAGTCAAGATGCTTGTTTTTGGCCGCCCGGCACCGACGGTTCCGGGGTCCGCGTGTGTGACGGGGGTTCCGGTTCGGCTTGGGAGGTGTTTTGGGTCGGCCGCTCGGATGAGTAGATATCCGACCAGACATTGCCGTTCAATTGGTTCGTGACGCGGAGCCACCAGGTGAAGCGCTTCGTCAGCGGCGCGTCTACCGTGCCGGGATCGTTCCAGAAATCGTCGAGCGAGCCTTGGTAGGTGAGTCCCTCGAAGTCGTACACGGGGGTTCCCAGGCACTTCACCGGTGTCCCATGGTAGAGCGACGACAGACCCACGGTGCTGTTGATGACCACTGTACCGCGAGCGTGGCGGAGCGCCGCCGGAAGGTTGATCACGTCTGCGTATACGAGGCGCGAACCCAAGCTGTGCCTGCGAGCCAGGTCGGAGATGAGCCGCGTGTATTCACGATACGGGCGATCGAACGGGTGGTGCTTCAAGATCAGCGTCGCGTCGGCTGGGGCGTGCTTGGCGAAGGATGCGACGACGATCTCGATGAACTCCGCGACGCTGCGGAAGCGCGAATGACCGATCTGCGAGTCCAGGTGAACCTGCAGCGGAACCAGGAAGTACGGCGTCATGGTGCCAGCCAGCAGCTTCGTGTCGAGCCCACGGTCGCGTACGGCGTTCTTGATGCGGCGTAGCCCACTGAGCCCCCACAACCGAGCCTGGCGCAGCGCATTGAGGTCACGATGATGTCGGTAGTGCGGGTATCGCCAGCCGAATAGCGAGTTGGCGAGCGCGTAGAGGCCGGAGAACCACGCCGCGCGCAGAAACACGTGCCGGGTCCGCCGGGGCGGAGGCGTTTCTCTCGGCTGGAGCTCTCGGTAGAAGGCCGCGTCTTTCGGGATCTTCGAGTGGCCGTTGACGCCATCTCGCTCGAGCGTCACGAAGTCCGGTCGCAGGTATCCTTCCTCGAAGACGAAGACGTCGATGCCGAGCGCGTGGGCGCGTGCGATGGCAAGCCGGTGGTAGACGCGGCAGTCGCCGAACACCATGACGGCGTCGATGCCCCGCTCTTCCACCAGTCTGGCGAAGTAGTCCGGCCAGGACTCGAGGTCGCCTCGGAAGTACGTGACCTCCGGACCGCCGTAGAACAGAGCGTCGCCCGGGTTGAAGTTCACCTTGGATACCCGTGCCCCGGCGTCGTTCAGGTGGCGCGCGACGTTCTTGAAGAAGGGTCCGTTGGGACCCTGCAGCAGCAGCAGGTGGCGGCCCCGGAATTCACGTAGCACGGGTGAGCTCACGAGCTAGGGTGACGAGTCGCTCCACGTCCTTCAGCGGCCACGGCAGACGCCCCTTTCTGAGCTTCAGCCTCGAACGCTCCAGGGTAAGCTCTTCGACCATGTCTTCAGCCGTGCAGAAGGATCGGGCACGCCAACTATAATAGCGCGGGTAGCGCAGAAGCGCTCCTGCGACCAGTTCTTCCGTGCTGAGTCGACGGCGGCGGCGCGGGAGCGCCATCTGATCATCGGTCAGCCCCCAGCCGGCATAGAACGGCAGGCCGTGGGTCACGACCCTTCGGCCGCGCAATAGCGCTTCGAACCCCACGAACGAGCTCATCGTGTGGACTTCGTCTGCAGCGTCGAGACAGGCGGTGATCGGCACGTCTTCGACCAGCTGGTCCCAGAGCTCGGTGCCGGCACCAGGGACCCTACCACGCCGATTCCCGCTCAGAACATCCGGGTGAGGCTTGTACACGATGTACGCATCGGGTCGCAGCTTCCTTACCTCTCTGAGCAGCGCCTCATCGTTGCCGACCCGCGGGCTTCCGGCGCGTACGGATGCGTCGCCGGGTACCTGGCCCGGCACGAACACCAGGGGCTTTCCGCCGCGGGCGCCGAAATCCACGTCAGCCCGACGTGGAGCATTGTACTTGCTGATGCGCGACCTGACGATGAGCTCGGAGAGTCGCCGTGCGCGTGCGAGCTCATCGGAGGTGAAACCGCCGCGCTCCAGGATGAGCTCGAGCTCGCTCGGCGTCGAGGGGTCGTAGTAGATGCCGGCGCGATCGACCACGAGGGACCCGGGGGCGGTCAAATCGGACCCGAGCTGCACCGAGCGCAGGAAGCCGTCCTCCATGCGCCAGAGCGGCAGGTTGTGCTGCTGGGCGAAGGTCTCGAGCCCGGGTGCCGGACGACTGGCCCACCAGACGAGCGTCGTGTCCTTCGACGACAGATCGGTAGCCCGCAGCTGGCGAACCGAGCGGACGAATCGGACCTGGTTGCCCGGCGCCGACAGGTAGCGGTGCACGAAGAGACGTTTCCACCAGGCAAACCCCAAACAGAAGAAGCGGCGGCTGTTCTCTCTGAAGCGAAGCCTTTGTAGGGCCAAGTGCTCGATAATGACCTCGGCCTCGCAGCGTCTGCCCGTCACCGGATGCGCGTAGCGCGGGTAGACGAGCAGGGCCGCCGCGATCAGAGCGTCCACCGAGCGCTGTCGTCCGCGGCGTGCTACGCGGACAGCGTCCTCGGTCAGCCCCCAGCCGGCATAGAACGGCGCACCGAAGCAGGTCACGGGCTTTCCGACCATGAGCGCCTCGAAACCGAGCTGGGAGGTCACCACGTAGACGTGCTTCGCGTGCTTGAGCAGCGCGACCGGGTTGACGGCAGCGCCCACCCGGGTGACTCGATCGGGCAGATCCCGCTCGGCGAGATAGCCTCGGCGGCGTCCTGCCACCGTATCCGGATGGACCTTGAGCATGATCCGGGCGTCAGGATGATCTGCCAGGGCCCTGTCGAGCATGCGGTCGAAGCTATCGGAGCTGGCCAGCCCGAGGGAGACCGATGCATCCCCCAGGGTCTGATCGACCACGATCACCCAGGGCGGGCCGTCCGCGAGCTCGGGCGCAAGCGCCACCGGAGCATGGTTGTACTTCGAGATCTCCGCGTCGACGATGCGCTCCCTGCAGCGTCGCGCCCTATCGAGCAACGCCGGGTCGGCAAGGGGATCGTTCTGTGTGGCGCCTAGCATCTGTTCCAGCCGCGAAGCGGCCCTGGCGTCGTAGTAGATCCCGACGTCATCCATGCAGAGCGACAGCGGCGGTGCGTCGTTGCCCAGCCCCACCGAGCGCAGGAATCCATCCTCCAGTGCGATGTACGGAACGCCATGCACGCTCGCGTAGCGTCGCGCGTGCTCCGCGGTGGGCTTGTGGCCCCAGCCGACGACGGCATCCAAGTGACGAGCTCGTGCCGCGCCGGGTCGCCAGGCGAGCTCTCGCGCGCCCAGGAGCTCGGCAAGGTTCGGCAGTTTGGCGATGCCGCGTGAGAAGACCGCGACTCTGCCGAGTCCCTTGGGGTCATCGAGGAGCCGGCGCGGGTCAGCCATGGTCGGACCCCCTACCGTTCAGCGCGCCCCGCTCCTTCGCAAGGAGGTCCGCCACGCGTGCCAGGTCCGCCTCCGTGTCGACTCCGTGCTGGGCGAAGGCGTCCACCGTGACGACCCGGATCGGGATCCCATGCCACAGCGCACGGAGCTGCTCCAACGATTCGGCGCGTTCGGTCGCAACGGGCGGCTCCGCGGCGAGCCGACGTAGGGCCCCCACTCGATAAGCGTACAGGCCCACGTGGCGCAGCCACGGGATCTCCGAAGGCACGGCCGCGCCCACGGCCGACATGTTGTCCTTGCCGAAGGTGGCTCGCAGCCATGGGATCGGAGCCCGACTGAAGTACGAGGCCAGCCCGGCTCCGTCCGTGACGACCTTGACGACGTTGGGATTGAAGATGTCTTCGGCATCTCGGATCGGCGTCGCGAGCGTGGTGATGCCGGCTTGGGGGTCCTCGGCCAACGCCAAGGCGGCGTGCCGGATCAGGTTCGGGTCGAGCATGGGCTCGTCCCCCTGAACGTTGACGACGATCTGGTCCTCTCGTAGCTGCTGCGCGGTCACCACCTCAGCGAGCCGGTCCGTGCCCGAGGCATGGTCGGGCGACGTCATCAAGGCAGTGCCGCCGGCGCGCTCGATCGCCTCTACGATGCGCTGATCGTCCGTAGCCACCCAGACGAAGTCGGCGCCGCTTCTGCAAGCGTTTTCGTAGACGCGGACGACCATGGGTTTGCCCGCGAGGTCGCGCAGAGGCTTGCCCGGGAGCCGTGTGGAGGCGTAGCGAGCCGGGATAACGACGCCGAAGCGCGAACGGGTACCGCCGGCTCCCTCGGCACGTTGCTGTTGCTCCCGCTCGAGGTGGCGCTCGTACGCAGCATCGAGACCGCCCTGAGCCTCCAGGATCAGGTCTGCAACCTCACGCACGGCTCCTCGTCCGCCCGGCGCCGCGGTCGTGTAGTGGGCTTGCCGTCGGACCGCCTCGTGACCGTCGCCGACCGCAACGGCGAGCCCTACGCATCGCATCGCCGGCAGGTCGAGCACATCATCACCGATGAAGCAGACGGCGTCCGCCTTCACCCCGAGGCGGCCCGCCAGCTCCCGCAGCGCCTCGAGCTTGTTGCGGCGGCCCATCAGGGAGTGCACGATTCCGAGCTCCTGGATGCGGCGGACGAGGGCGGGCGAACCGCGAGCGGACACGACGGCCACGTGGATTCCGACGTCGATCAGCATCCGGATGCCGAGCCCGTCGCGCACGTGGAAGCGCTTGAGGGTTTCTCCGCCCTCCGTGTAGTAGAGCGCTCCATCGGTCATGACCCCGTCCACGTCCAGGAGCAAGGCTCGAACCCTACGAGCCTGCTCGGTCAACGACGCGTCGAGTCTGGCCATCAGTGGACGCTCAGCTCGCTGAACGGCGCCTTCTTCACGACCCGATCGATTTCGACCAGAACATCGAGCAGCTCGCGCATGCGACCCAGCGGCCACATGGTTGCCCCGTCGCTGGGCGCGCTACGGGGATCCGGGTGCGTTTCCACGAAGATCCCGGCGATACCCACCGCGACGGCTGCGCGCGCCAGCACGGCCGCCATTGCGCGATCGCCTCCTGACGCGTTGCCGAGTCCGCCCGGCGCCTGCACCGAGTGGGTGGCGTCGAACACGACCGGGCAGCCCGTTCGCCGCAGCTGCGCTAGCGAGCGCATGTCTGCGACCAGGTTGTTGTACCCGAAGCTGACGCCCCGCTCGCACACGAGTACTCGGTCGTTGCCGACCTCGCGACATTTCTCGACCACGTTGTGCATGTCCCAGGGCGCCATGAACTGAGCCTTCTTGACGTTCAGCGGCCTCCCTGCCTGTGCCACCAAGCGGATGAAGTCCGTCTGCCGGGCCAGGAAGGCCGGGGTCTGCAACACGTCGACCACGGCAGCCACCTCGTCGACGGGCGTCCGCTCGTGCACGTCGGTCAGGACGGGAACGCCGAGCCGTTGCTTGACCGCCTCGAGTATGCCGAGCCCCTCCTCGAACCCTGGCCCCCGGTAGGATCGGCCCGAGCTGCGGTTCGCCTTGTCGAAGCTGGCCTTGAAGATGAAGAACACGCCCGCCCGCGTCGTGATCTCCCGCAGCTCGGCGGCGACTTCTAGCGTGCGCGTACCGGGTTCCACGACGCAAGGACCTGCGATGAGGAAGAGCGGCAAGTGGTTGTCGACTTCATGGCCCAACAGCAGCATGGCCGTCCTTCCCGTTCGGAGGCGCCCCTACAAGATGGCGAGCACCACGGCCGCGGATACGGCCACCTGGTAGATGACCGTCGTGATGTCCGCGACGTTCTGAAGGGTCTTGGTGTCCACTCTCGGCGGGACGAGGAGCTCGTCGCCGGGGAGAAGCCTCGTGCCCGGATCAGCGATGGCAACCTCGGCATTCGAGTGGATCACGATGACGCGGCTCTGGTCAGAACGATCGGTGTAGCCGCCCGCGTCCTCGATGTAGTCTTCTGCGGTCATGTCCGGGCGGTACATCACCGCGTGGGCCATCATCACTTCACCGCCGACGCGCACGATGTTGGTCCGGGCGGGGACGACGATGACGTCGCCGTCCTCCAGCAGAAGATTGACCTGGCGTTGATCCCGGGAGGTGACCACACGACCCAGCGGCTGAATCAGCCGCGCGCTTTCCACGAATCGCAGCGTCAGCTCGGCTTCCTTCGCGCGGATGTTCGATTCGCCGTTGGATGAAGACAAGGCCAGAAGGGCGCTGCGCTGGAGCCGGAACAGGGTGTCGTCGATCGAGTCCTTCTGCGCCTGGGCCACCGAGGTGCGCCGTAGGTGTATCGCGCGAACATTGGACAGCGTCGGGTCGACGGGGATGTAGTTGAGCACGTCGACCAGCCGAGAACCGCGCCGCACGGCGAGCTCGGTGGGGCCGCGGTACTCGCCCTCGAGCTTGACTACGATCATACCGTTGCGCGCATCGTCGCGCAGAGCGACGGTGTCTCCGTCGTTCAACTCGAAACCCGAGAACTGCTCCAGCGACAAGGCGCGATTGAACAGCGTGCCACCCCGCAAACCGTTGATGATGGCACGGGTGGCTCGGCCAGTCCCGGGGACGACTCCGAGTACGTCTTTCCCGGTAATCGGCGCGGAGGTGAATTCGAGCAACGCGGGACGAGCAAACGTGCCGTCGAGCTCCACGACGGGTCCACGCCGATGAACCAGAATGGTATCACCGTCTTCGAACTGAAGCGACGGCAGCGCGCCACGTAGCATGAAGTCGTACAGATCGACTTCCGCGATGCTCTTGTCCGCGCGCAGCACGCTGATCTTGCGATAGCTTCCAAGCTGTGCGTCGATGCCGCCGGCTTGGTCGAGGAAGAACATGATCGAGTCCGAGGGTATCCCGGCGTACTTCCCCGGCCGCGGCACGCCCCCCGTCACGAACACCGCAATGGGGTTGGCCGAAAGCAGGTTCGTGTACACGTCGAGGTAGCGCGAGTAGACACGGCTGAGCCCGCTCTTCACGGTGTTCGTCAGGTCGGCATTGCGAACGCCCGCGAGGTGCACGGGCCCCACCGAAGGGAGGAAGATGTTTCCCTGGCTGTCCACGGTGAAGGCGCCGCTCACGTCGACGGCACCCCAGGTGTGTACCGCCACTTCGTCACCCGGCATGATGACGTAGTTCGGGTTCAGCCCGTCTTCGCGCGTGCGCAGGAAGTTGCCCATGAACAGGTTTGCGCCGAACGGCTGCGGCGCGGTCGGCTGGCCCTGCTGGGTCGGCGTCGGGGTCGGCGTCAGAGCGGGAGTGGGCTTGCCCGTCGGGGCCAGCGTCGAGGGCAGCTTGGGAAGCGCCGCCGAACCGCCAGATAGCCCGCTTGGGTTGGGGACATCCGGGAACTCGAGGCTCGACGGGACGCCGGGCCTCGCCGGCGGCGTGTTCTGTGCCCTGGTCTCCGGAGCTGCCGCGCAGAGCCCCAGGACCGCGAGCAGCGTTGCCCGTGCCAGCTTCTTCAGAGCCGCGAAAACGGGTGAACGATAGGGCCAACAGCGCATCGAGGGTCCTCTCTCAGACTTGTGCATGCTCGCGCACGGCCGCGACCAGCAAGAGGCCGATCCCCCACAGCAGGAAGCTTGCCAAGCCAATGGTCAGCACGCCGAGTCCCCTGCGGGGAAAGGTGGATTCGTCCGGCAGCGAAGGTTGGGAAATCCTCACGAGGTAGCGGTGCTGCCGCAACGCGTCAGCGCGCGCCAGCTCCAGAGTGGCCCTGGCCGATTCGTAGGCCTTTTGCGCGAATTCCTTCTCCATGGCCGCGGCTTCGAATTCGCCGATGCTCTCGGCAATGCCGGAGTTGCGCTTGGGGTTGACGAGCCTCGCATTCTGCTGTGCGGCCTGCGCTTCGAGCGCCTTGACACGTTCGGTCAGGGAAATGACCTGGGGTGCGGTGGGATTCATGAATGCGCGGGCCTGTGCCAACTCCGCACGCGCCCTGGCGATCTCCCCCTGGATGGCCGTGCGGATCCCGAGGGCCGCTTCGGCCGTGTGTTGCGGACTCATCTCACCGTGCCGTTGCTGCAACGCGAGCAGGGCTTGTCGTGCCTTGGCAAGTCGACCCTCCATCGTGGTGACCTGTCCCTCGGCGAAGCGTATTTGGTCTTTGCGCTCGCGGTCCGTCAATTCATTGATTTGGGCTTCGGCCAAGTCCAGCATGGATACTGCCAGCTCGTGCGCCTCTTTCGCTCCGAAGGCGCGCACGCGGAGTGTCAGCGAGCCGGTGGTGCTGTCGTGCTCGGCGGATACCATCTTCTGGTAGTACTCGTACGCATCCTCGAAACTTCCGTCGGCCGCGAGCCGCGACCACCAGTCACGCGACCGGTCCTTGTAGTGCGCGATGAGGTGGTACTTCGCGTCCAGCAGTTTGAGCATGTCGCGCGAGAGCACGTAGTCGCGAGCCGCGAGCGTATCGTGCGTCGCCGGGGAGCCAGAGAGCGCCCCGAGCATGGAGGTCATGAACGCCACAGACTGTTGCTGCTCCGCGGAATTGATCGTGAAGAGCGTGGTGGATTCGTACTGCGGCGAGGCGATGAACCCGTAGTAGATCGCTCCGAGCACGGTGGGCAGCACGACGCAGAGGAGCAGTCGAACGACGAGCCGTCGTCCCCGTTGGCGGCGCAGCTCACGGATCAGGTCCTTGGAGCTCTTGCCGACGTCGTTCGCTGCGGAAGGCGCCGGCACGGCCGGCCGAGGGGCGGAAGGCGCCGGCTTGAGCGGGACGTCGGGAGCGGGCTCGACGGGATTGTCGCGCGCGCGGATCGGAACCGCCGCGACGGCGCGGTCCTTCGCGGGCTTGGCCGGCTTGGCGGCCTTTGTCGGCTTGACCTTGGGCACAACCGCCTTCTGCTTGGGGGATACAGCGTCGCCGGTCCCTTCGTTGGGGGCGTCGGTTGCGTCCGGGACGGAGGCTTTCTGTCCAGTAGGCAACTCGGCAGCTGCTGAGCGGTTTGGGGCGGCAGTCATGACATCAGGCCTCGTATACCTTGGCGGCTTCGTCGACGGAATCGAAGTGCTGGAGCTTGCCGTTGGCCAGTATCGCGCAGTGCTTGCAGTACGTGCGCACGGTGCTCAGGTGGTGGGAAACGATGATGACCGAAGAACGGTTGCTCCGGTCTTCGAAGGCTTTCCGGGCTTTGGCCTGGAAACGGCTGTCGCCCACGGCCGTCACTTCGTCGACGAGGTAGACCTCGAAGTCGACAGCCATGCTCAGACCGAAAGCGAGCTTGGCTTTCATGCCGGACGAGTACGTTCTAACCGGCATGTCGAAGTAATCCCCGAGCTCGGAGAAGTCCGCGGCGAAGGCGACGACGTCGTCGACGTCCACACCATACAAGCGGGCGACGAGCCTGCAGTTCTCCTTGCCGGACAACGAGCTCGAGAATCCACCGCTGAAACCGATCGGCCACGACACTCGCGTCGAACGAATCACATGGCCCGAGTCGGGTTGCTCGGTTCCTGCGAGCACCCGAAGCAGAGTCGACTTGCCGGCACCGTTGCGGCCCATGATTCCGACGTTGGTCCTGTCCGGGAACGTGGCGCTGATTTCGTTGAGTACGACGTTGACGCCGCGGAGCGTCGGATAGACCTTCGTGACTTTCTTCAGCTCGATCATGACAACTGGATCCGACGCCGAACGACCCGTTCGAGGGTCAAGCCGATGAAGACCAGCGTGAGGGCCCAGAGCCCCGGGTACCAGACGCTGATGTACGGATAACTGTAGGCTGTGACGCAGCCGCCCCGCACCAGCGCTATCGCGTGCGCCAGTGGATTGTACAGAATGACGTCTCGGATCTTGGGCGGCAGTGAATCCACGCTGAAGAATAGGCCGCTGATCCAGAACATCGGCCGCATCAAGGGACTCATGATGCGGTCGAAGGCCGATGAGAAGATCCCCAGCGCACAGAAGATCATGCCGACGCCGATCCCCAGGCCGGCCGCGAGCATCAGGCCCACCATGATGAGCAGCGGATTGTCGAAGTGCAACCTGCCCTCGAGTAGGCCGGCCCCTGCCATCAGTACGGAGAAGACGCTGAAACTGGTCGCGAACTCGAGTATCGAGCGGGAGAACACCAGGTCGAGCGGGCGGATCCGAGGGTAGAACAAGAGATTCCGGTTCGAGGAAACCGCGGCCTGGTTCTTCGAGGCTTCGTTGCGAAACAGGAGGAACGGGACGAGTCCCGTGGACAGGAACGAGATCACCCCCATGCCGGGAAGCACGTTCCGGCCAACGAGCATGTACATGCCGGCGAACATGCCGATCCAGAGCGAGGGCTCGATGAAAGCCCAGAGGTAGCCCAAGCGGTGTTCGCCGAAACGCGTCATCGTTTCGCGCACAATCAGGGCGTGAACCACTTGGAGCTGGATCATCAGACCGCGCATGATCCGGCTCGCCCTTCACTGTGCTGTCGCGACCGGGAGCACGTCTGGCACATAGAACCAGCCGTTGCGGTCCCGACACGCGAGATGTGTCTGCGAGGCATGACGCTTCGAATCCGTGAGATGGACCGTGCGGCATCTGCGTCCGCTCGCGGCCGCGTATTCGGGGCCAGCCACAATCGTCGTCGTGCCGGCCGTCCGAGGCTGGTCGGGTGCGAGCGCGTCGAGCTGTTTCAGGACGGCTCTTTCGGCGTCGCTGCCCGGTTGGAGCGTGCCGCCGCGGTCGGTCGCGTCCGTCAGCATCTGTGCATCCGCGCCCTTGGGCGTGCTCGACGCACAGGCCGCCCAGAGGGTCGAAACGATTACGGCGAACAGAGCTCGAGCAGGAAGGGTCCGGAGTCTGTCGTGGTTTGCCATACGCGCGTGCGAGCTGGCGTGGGTGCGGCGTTGCGGGCCGTTCACGATGGGGGAGCGACCGGGAAAACCCGGCACGGGCCGAGGACGCAAGGTACTAGTGGGCATTGTAGATCTCGATGATCCCCGAGACCCGCCGTTGACTGTCGACGACCACCAGGGCTTTCAGTCGAAGCCGGCGCATCCGCGCTTCAGCCTCATAGACCGCGGCGTCTTCGTGAATGGTGGCCGGCTGTCGGGTCATGATGGCTGTCACGGGAAGGCCCAACACCTCCGCCCGTTTCTGCATTCCCCGGCGAAGGTCTCCGTCCGTCACGATGCCGACGGGCCCGCCGTCATCGCCGAGCACGATCGCCAGCCCGCATCGGCCGGCGGTCATGGTCCACAGAGCTTCTCCGACCAGGCAGTCCGGCGTCACCAGCGGCAACGGCTCGGACTGCATGATGTCACGCACGCGGCAATACTGGCGATGGGCGAGCGAACCGGCCGGATGAAAGCGCGCCAGATCGTCGGGCGAGAGTCCGCGTTGTTGGACGGCGGCAGTAGCCAGGGCGTCCCCCAGGGCGAGCGCGGCCAGCGCGGACGTGGTGGGCACTACGTTGTGCGGACAGCTTTCGCGCTCAACCGACGCGTCCAGGACGATGTGCGCCGTGCGTGCCAGTGTTGACCGGGTGCTTCCCAGGATGGCGACGATGGGCAGGTCGAGCACGCGGAACCAGGGGATCAGCTTGACGAGCTCGGGGCTTTCGCCGCTGTTGGACACGAGCAACACGACGTCGTGCGCGGTAACCATGCCCAGATCGCCGTGCGATGCCTCTCCCGCATGCAAGAAGAAGGCCGGCGTCCCACCGGAGGCGAGCGTCGCGGCGATTTTCCTGCCGATGAGCCCGCTCTTTCCGATCCCTGACACGACGACGCGACCGGCACAGCCGACAATCATGTCGAGCGCCCGACAGAACCCGTCGTCGATGCGCGAGCCAACGCCCATCAGCGCCTCAGCCTGGCTCCTGAGTGACGAGCGCGCGGCTTCTATCACCGCTTGCTCCCCAACGATGACGGGCCGGCTCTCCCGAGTAATTGCTCGCAAGTTCATGAGGTTCGGGCCTCGCTAAGCCAAGACGCGGCCTGACAGCACGCGTTAAGACTGCTACCTAGCACCTCAGTACTTTTGTGACAATCCGCTGTAGCTAGAACGTCATCTGAACCACGCCCCCAAGATGCTCGGCCGTGCGGTTGGCTGCCGTGGACCCGGCGGTGGAACGGCGATGGCGCACCTCGCGGGCGATACCCACGCGCAAAATCGGGCAGAGCTCGATGCCGAGTGATACGCCGTATTCGTTAATGATTTCATGGAATTCCGTGTCGTTCTCGATCCGGTCCTGCGCTCGGTCCAGACCCTCCTGGGAATCGTACCAGCCGCTACGCACGTGCGCGCGAGTCCACAACGGCCCGATCGCGGCTTCACCCCAAGCAGCCAGTGACCCGCCCCAGCCATAGAAGTAACCCTCGCGCTCGACAATGGTCTTGGTACGGACGCCCGGATGGTCCTCCTGCCACTCCGGAGCGGCGACCGACGTCTGCCCGGCGAACTCGGCGTTGGCTCTCAGGGACAGCTCGGCTCTGAGCGCTTCCGATGCCGCGTACAGATCGAAGGCCGGACCCGGCAATCCCAAGACTCCCTCGCGGTCATCGAACCCGAATGCGCGCGTGTGGCGGAAACGATACTGCAGGGCGGCCGCCGCCGTCCACATGACACCACGGGGCGCGGCAGCATGCCCATGCAAACGCTGCTGCTGGTAGCCGGCGAGCAGCGTGTCCGTCTCGAGATGGCTACCTGCATCGGAGCGCGCCCAGTCCATCCCGAACCCCAGTCGGGTCACGTCCGCCTCGTGGAACCAGCGCCCGAAGCTTCCGGGCCGTCGGTAGCCGGGAAGCGACGCCAGCGTGCCCTCGAAACCGAAGTCGTGAACGGACCAGGATGGATGCCCGTCTCGTCCGACGAAGCCGCCTCGGTACTCCAGCGCGAAAGCGTGCCAGAACGTGGCCGCCAGTCCCAGAGAGTCCCGAGCGACCCCTTCGGGCGGCGGCTCCCCATCCATGGTGCGATGCAGGCGTATGCTGGTTCCGAAGGCCCACTGCGCCGCCGTATGCAGCGTTCCAACCGGAGGGACGTCATTGAGGTAGCGTGCCAGCTTGTCCGCAAAAACACCGATAGCGAAGCCAGCCATCGGGGTCACTATCATGTCGTTGATGCTGATTCTCTCTTTGAATTCGATGACGTACTCCCAAACGGTCGATGCTGCCACGCCGTAGGCGAACGATTCGGCGACGCCAAGTCGATTGGCGCGAGCGAGCGAGTAGAACGCCGCTCCCGAAAGCGGATGGAGCAGGAAGTTGATGACCGGCCCGTTGTTGTCGTAGCGCCAGGCTTCTCCAGTGATCCGCTGACGGAGACTCGGGCGGTCCCAGTCGAGCACATTGCGGTCGTCGATGACGTACCAAGCGGTGCCACCGCCGAGAGCCATCGCCATCTCGAGCGCTGCCCGCCAGTGATTCGGGGGCAGCGGTGCGGCGGTCCTGCTCGCCTGCGCGTTCGGCGTATCGAGAGTGCTCGTGGGACTCGTGCAGGCGGGTGGCGCGCCAGGGGCTGAATCCGCCATCGCGGCCGTTTCTGCACGGGCCCGGTGGTGCACCGCGCCCGACGGATGATCTGCGTTGTCGGCCGCGTGCGCGGTTGCAGGGATCCCGACCAGCACTAGCCAAGCCGCCCGTGAGCGCCACGAGCGGCGGCCCGAGCTGGACTCGCCCAACGCATCCATGCCGGCCGATGATGGTGGAACGTACGGGGACGCGCCACTGTTCGCGTCGCGCGAATGGCGCGCAAGGGCCGTACCCGCGCCCGGCCGCGCCCGGTGCAACGTCGGTAGAACCCCTTGCACTGAACGTGCGTTCACGCCGACACCATGCCGAGCGCTCACCTGGCGTGGACGAAGCCGTGGCTGCTGGCGTCGGATCACCCACTCGATTCCGGCGCGATCCCGGCGAGATGCCTGTTAATGACGTCAGCATCATCAACAAGGTGTGGGACGAATCGCCACGTGGGACCGGTCGGTTTGTTCTGGCGCTGACGCCAGCGTCATGAGTAAGCTCGCCGCCATGGATCCCACCTCGCTCGGCATCGACGTAGGGGCTGAGACCGTCAGGGTGGTCACCGTGGCGGGTGCCGACGGCACGTGTCGCCTCCGTGAGCAGAGAAGCATTGCGCACAACAAGGAGCCACATGCGGCTCTGCGCGCGTTGCTTTCGGACATGGATCTGTCCGCCGTGCAGGGCGTCGCCGTCACCGGGCGTCTTCGACGCGTCGTTGCTGCCGAGCCCGTGCCCTCGAAAGCCGCGCTGCGCAGGGGTGTGCGCGTCGTGCACCCTGAGCTGGCGCGGGCGACCGTCGTGTCTGTCGGCGCGCATGGTTTCGCGGTGCTCGAGATCCTGGGACCCGGGCAGGACTGGTACCAGCAGAATTCTCGCTGTTCGCAGGGCACGGGCAACTTCCTGAGCCAACTGGTTCGTCGCTTCGGACTCGAGGTCGAGGAGGCCTCGGAGCTCTGCGACGCGGTGACGTCGCCGGCGGCCTTGAGCGGCCGCTGCCCGGTTATCCTCAAGACGGACATGACTCATCTGGCCAACAAGGGCGAGGACCGCGCTCGCATCCTGGCCGGATTGTACGACGCCGTCTGCGAGAACGTCTTGACGCTGGTGCGTCCCAGGCTCGCGCCGCCCGACGTCGTCCTCGTCGGTGGTGTCGGCCGCTCCGAGCGCGTGAGAAGGACGATCGGTAGCTGGCTCGCCGCGCGCGGGATGTTGCTGCGTGAGCGTCGCGCTGAAGACGAGCACATCGAGGCGATCGGCGCGGCCGTTCATGCACTCGAGAACGGTGGCACGGCTCTGACCAGCATCGGAGGTCTGCTGGCTCCGGCGACGCGCAGCTTGCTCGAGCGTGTACCGTCGCTCGCTGAGTCGCTCCCTCGCGTGCATCGCATGCCGCGCCTACGGCCCGCGTGGCATGCCGAGGGGCTCCGGAGTGCGGTCATGGGGCTCGATATCGGGTCGACCGGCTCGAAGGCGGTGCTGCTCGATCTAGCTTCGCAGGAGCCGCTCTGGGAGGCCTACCTGAACACCGAGGGCGCCCCGGTCACGGCCGCGCAGCGCTTGCTCGAACGCTGGCGCGTGCAGATGGCCGAACGCACGAGCATCGTCGGATTCGGAGTGACCGGTTCGGGCCGCGAGGTGGTCGGGTCCCTCCTGTGCAGCTGCTACGGGACCGACCGTGTCTTCGTTCTCAATGAAATCGCGGCGCATGCGCGAGGCGCCACCGAGCTCGATCCCGAGGTGGACACGGTCTTCGAGATCGGAGGACAGGACGCGAAATACATCCGGCTCGAGCAGGGTAGGGTGATCGACGCGGCCATGAACGAGGCATGCAGCGCAGGGACGGGCTCGTTCATCGCCGAACAGGGCGCGAAGTTCGAAGGAGTGGGAGAGGACGTGCGTCGCCTGTCGGCCCTGGCGCTGTCGGCCAAGGAGGGAGTGTCGCTCGGCCAGCACTGTTCGGTCTTCATGGCCGAGGTCATCGACGAGGCGATCACCGAGGGCGTGGCGCGCGAATCGATCATCGCGGGGCTGTACGACTCGGTGGTTCAGAACTACCTGAATCGTGTCAAAGGCACGCGAACCATCGGCAGCCGGATCTTCTGCCAGGGCATGCCGTTCAGCTCGGATGCGCTCGCGGCCGCCGTCGCTCGTCAGACCGGTCGCGATGTGGTCGTACCCCCGAACCCCGGTACGATTGGCGCGCTGGGGATCGCCTTGCTGTTGGGCGACGAGCTGGGCCACCGGCTGGTAGGGAAGCCCCCGCTCGAGTCCGCGCTGTTCCTGGACGCACGGGTGACCGCCAAGGAGACGATCGTCTGTCGGTCGGTCAAGGGTTGCGGGGAACCGGGCAACAAGTGCCGGATCGATCGACTGACGACGCAGGTGGCCGGCAGAGAGCAGCGCTTTCTGTGGGGAGGCAATTGCTCGCTGTACGACCGGGGCGGTGGCCGTGGCAAGCTTCCTGACCGCGCTCCTGACCCATTCCGCGATCGCGAGCTCTTGCTCGATGCGCTGATCGACCTACCGCGTGCGGACGACCAGCGACGTTGTGTCGGATTGAGTGACGAATTCGCGCTCAAGCAACTCGCGCCGCTCTTCGTCGTGTTCCTGCAACAGCTCGGGTTCCGCTGTGAGGTTCTGCGCTCTCCGGGCGTCGCCGCGCTGCGCGCCGGCATCGAGGGCGCCCGAGTCCCCTATTGCGCTCCCGTGCAGATGATACACGGCGTGTACTTCGAACTCGCGACACGCTCAGTCGATTTCATCTTGCTCCCGATGGTCAAGGCGCTGCCCAGGGTTGGGGACGAGGAATACGGGACCTTGTGCCCAATGGTGATTGCGCTTCCCGACCTGCTGGAGAGCTTGCTCCCCACACAGGCAGGCGTCGTCCTGCGCCCCGTGATCGAAATCGATGCCGCCGGGCTCAGGGGCAAAGCTCTGGCGCGAAGTCTCCGCTCGCTAGCCGAGCAGCTGCACGCGACCGGGCGCTTCGAGCACGCCCTGGCTCGTGCCATCGAAGCTCAGGAGCGATTCGACGCCGATGTGTTGGCCACGGGAAGCCGAGCGCTCGCGTTCTGCCGCGAGCACGCCGTGGTGCCCGTCGCGGTGCTCGGACGCCCCTACACGATCTACAACGACGTACTGAATTCGAACGTTCCCAGCATTCTGCGCAGCCTCGGGGCACTCCCGATCCCGGTCGACTGCGTGCCGCTCGACGAACAGGTCCCGGTCTTCCGTCAGCAGTACTGGTCCCATACGCAACGCAATCTCAGAGCTGCGGACTTCGTGCGTCGGACCTCCGGGCTCTACTCGGTTTTCTGCAGCAACTACGCCTGCGGGCCCGATAGCTTCACGCTGCACTTCTACTCGTACATCATTCAGAACAAGCCCTTCGCGGTCGTGGAGACCGACGGGCATTCCGGCGATGCCGGGACGAAGACACGCATGGAGGCGTTTCTGTACTGCGTCGATGCCGATCGCCGTTCTGGCGCCTCGGATCGCGCTTCTCGCGCGGATTTCAAGGCCGTCGAGGACCGTCGCAGCAGCTGGAACAAGACCCGGGCCGCTGGCGCCCGCGCCTACCTGCCTCGCATGGGCCCGGGGGCTCTGGTTGCGGCAGGCGCGCTTCGGGCCGAAGGGCTTCGCGCGCAGGCGCTGCCACCGTCGACACGCGAGGACGTGCGCACGGGTCGCAGGTATACGTCGGGCAAAGAGTGCCTGCCCATGATGCTGACCCTGGGCACCCTCTTGAACGAGCTCGAGCGTGCTGTCGAACCGAGCGAGCCCGTGAGCTACTTCATGCCCACCGCGCATGGACCGTGTCGCTTCGGCGTTTACCACGGCCTGCACAAGATAGCGCTCGAGCGTGCGGGGTGGGGAGACCGAGTCTCGCTCATCATTCCCGACGACTCGGACTACTACGCGGGCATGTCCCCCGAGTTCGCCGTGAAGCTCTGGCTCGGCTTCGTGGCGCACGATTTGCTCGAGATGATGCAGCTCGACGTTCGCCCCGTCGAGCGACGCAAAGGAGAGGCCAACGCTCTGTACCGGCGCTATCTGGCGGAGCTCGTTCGCTGCATGGAACGTCCCCCCGGCAAGTCCGCGCTGCGCATCGGACTCGAGCTCATGGGAGGCATGTGGGGCACGCGACGTCTGCTCGCTCGGGCCGCCAAGGACTACGCCCAGATCAAAGACATCACCCGGACGGTCCCCACCGTGGCATTGGTCGGGGAGATCTATGTCAGGATGGACCCGTTCGCGAACGACTTCATCGTTCAGAAGCTCGAACAGAGGGGGCTGCGTGTGCGGTTCGCTCCCTTCATCGAGTGGATGGAGTACTCGAACTACGTTGCATTGCGCCGCGTGCTCACGGGACGGCGATCGTCGAGCGACGACCCGCTCACGCTGAATCTGACCGATCTGGTGCAGCGCGTCACCCTCGGGACGCTCTATCCGCTCTGCGCGAGGCCGTTAGGATGGGGGCCGAGGCAGACGGTGCCGGAGACCGTGGCGGCCGCCAGTCCGTACGTGCATCCCGGGTTGGCTGGTGAAGCCCAGCTCACCGTTGGCGGCCCGCTGTGCGAGTTCGCGCACGGGCTCATCGACGGCGTCGTGGTCGTGGGACCTCACGAGTGCATGCCGTGCAAGATCGCGGAAGCGCAGTACGGACTCGCGGCCGAACGCACCGGCATCCCCTACCTGAGTGTTTCGGTCAATGGCGACCCGATCGACACGGAGGTGCTCGATCGTTTTGCCTACGACATCCGACAGACCGTTTTGCGTCGCGAGACGACTACGCCGAGCAGCAGGCTGCCGGTGCTGCAGCCCGAGCGGTCGTCGGACGCGCCGTGCGTGCATGCGGCGACGTGCCCGGTTGCCGGACCGATGCGGCCGGCGGCCGAGGCGTGAGCTTCCCCCATAACGAATCGCAGTCGTCGTGTCGGCCAGGATTGCATGGCGGCACGAGATCGACCGACGTTGTTTGCGATGATGTCCCACGACTCTCGACTCTTCCTGCTACTCGGGGCCTTGCTCGCTTCGCAACAGGCTCTGGCCAAGCTACCCGCACCTCGTGGTGCATTTCGATGGCCGCAAGCAGAGCCGCACGGTGGCCGAGGGCCTGCGAGGACCGCTCACGAATCTCGCGCGTGACGGCGAAGGGATGCTCTGGATCGTGGGTCCCAATGCGGTGTTTCGGACAACGGCCGCGCTGCCCCCGGTCTGAGCCGGGCCAGGGGTTGCCAGTACCCTGTCTTGGAGACAGGGTACTGGACCGCAGCTCGGGCGTCGAGCTGGACCATCGAGCATGAGCGGTCTGATGGAACGTGCGACACGGGCCTTCCCCGTGTGGGTGCTGGCGGCGAGCCTGGGCGCCGTGCTCTGGCCGCCCGCGTTCACTTGGTTCTCCGGACCGTTCATCAGCTACGGGCTGGGACTCATCATGCTCGGGATGGGGCTCACGCTGCGGGTCGAGGATTTCACGCGCGTGGCGCGCTACCCGGGCTGGGTGCTCACCGGCTTGCTGCTGCAGTATACGGTGATGCCCGCTTCGGGCTGGGTGTTGGGCAGACTCTTCCAGCTACCGGCACCGTTGGCGGTGGGTTTGGTGCTGGTGGCATGCTGCCCGGGCGGGACCGCCTCCAACGTGATCAGCTACCTGGCCAAGGCCAACGTGGCCCTCAGCGTCACCATGACGGCGCTGTCGACCATGGCCGCCGTGGTCATGACGCCCTCGCTGACTCAGGCGTTGGCCGGGTCACGCATGAACGTCGACGGATGGGGCTTGTTCCTCGAGACCCTCAAGGTCGTGGTCGTCCCGGTGGTGCTCGGCGCCCTGCTCAACCGGTATGCGCCCGGCTTCACACGCAAGGCCACCGTGTTCAGCCCCCTGATGGCCGTGCTGCTCATCGCCATGATCGTCGCGAGCATCTTGGGTGCGGGGCTCGCCAAGATCAGCGAAGGCGGACTCAGGCTCGTGGGCGCCGTGCTGAGCCTGCACTTGTCCGGGTTTGCCTTGGGGTACGTCTCGAGCCGCATGCTCAGCCGCAACGAGTCGGTGGCGCGAACCGTTTCCATCGAAGTGGGCATGCAGAACTCCGGCCTGGGCGCGCACCTGGCGCGGAGCAACTTTGCCCCCGGGCTGGGTGTGGACGTGCCGAGCGCCCTGTCCGCGCTGACCCATTGCGTGTACGGAAGCCTCCTGGCTGCCGTATGGCAGAGGCGCCCGCCCGAAGAAGCTCCCGGCTGCCATGGCGCTCCGCCTTCGCTCCGCGAAACGCAGCGCAGCGGCAAACGCTCGGGCGTGGCTTGACTGTCCGCGATGGTCAACAGGACGTTCGCGACGGCGATTCAGGACCGTACGCGCCGGCGCCATAGCTCAAGACCTCGGACTGAACCTCCATACCGTCCGTTCGCTCGAAGCAGCTCGATCCCGGGAAGTACCGCTCCAGAAAGACGACTTCCTGCTGGAGAAGCGACTCGATACAAGCGCCTGTCACGTCGATGTCGTTCAAGCAGATCGAGTGCGGTGCCCGTTCGGTTCCCCGGCGCGCAAGCAACGCTCTGTAGAAGCGGATGGCGAGAGGCGAGCGCACGTTGAAATAGGCATAGTGGATCGTCCTCAAGTCCGCGCGTCCGGTGAGGTAGGTGTAGTTCGGCGCCAGATACGTCGCAAACGCGAGGTCGGTACGGCCCCGAAAGCGATTGCTGCAGGACGCGGCTATCTCGCGTGCGAATTCCGCGGCGATGCGCTCGTTCACGCTCCTGAGCTGCGGGTGCACGGCGTGCGCGAACTTGAAACGCATCTGCTGGCCAAAACGTCGATACAGAAGCTCTCTCGCGTTCTTCGCCGCCACCTGGGTGGGGTTGTCGTGGGGCGTGACGGGCCCGCTCGGCGTCTGCGCCTGCGTCAGAAACAGATGCGCGTTGCCGTTCGCCGCGAAGAAGTGTCCGGGAGTGGTAGGCCTGCCGAGCATCACGTCGTCGTTGAAATAGAGGTAGTGCTCCGCAAGCCCTGCTATTCGATGCAGATGTGCTTCGATGACGTGCGAGTTGAAGGTCGGCAAGTACTGTCGCTCGATGATCTCCGTGTGGTCTACTATGCTGACTCTGTCGTTCGTCGTATCGAGCCACGGCGGAACCTGACCGTCCGTAACGAAGTAGACATGGTTCACCCAGGGAGCGTAGCGTTCGAGGCTTCTGAGCGAGTATCTCAGCTCCCCCCTACAGGCGAAACGGGCCGGCCCGATGGCGGCCGCTGGCGCGCCGCTCCGCGCCAGGGCGGCGTTCTTCCGGGCGAGCCACTTGGGGTCTTGCCCGTCCACCCACGTGTAGACGACGTCGATCGGAAAGGTGATGGGGTAGGCTTCGGGGGGCTGATGGTCTGCGGGAGCATGAACCGGCGCTGCGAAGCGATGGGTCTCGGGGCGCGCTGGATTGGAGCCGTCCAGATCCTCTGGATAGAGCTTGAGCAAGAAGTCTCGCCAGAAGTGACCGGGCGATGCAAAGAACTTGCGCAGCTTGGACATGTCTCTTGCAGGCCGGCGTACGAGCGAGGCCTTCGTACCACGACATCTGGCTCTATGTCACGGAGCTCCGGGCGGTGAGGAAGGGACGTCGGAAGTTGTCGATGAAGGAAGTTGAAGCGTCCAGCGTACTGTGTCGAACAAATCGACGGCGCGCCGTTGCCGAGGATCGAACACGGGGCGCGCCAGCGCCGTGGGAGGCCGTCCGTTCCTGCCCGTGCTTGGCGGGAGCAGCGTTGCCTCGATTCGCACCTGGAACCTCGAGCATGACTTGCTAGACCACTTCGGCTGAGGCGTCCGCCGGGCAAGAGCGGTCAGCATCAGCCGGAGGACTGCCACATGAGTGTGAAGCCGTATCGAGGCGTCGTCCCCTGATGGCACAGGTCCAGCGACGAGTACCCGCGGGGAAGAGCCCACGAGGGCCACGCAACTGGGATAGCCAATGGGATAGCCGATGCAAAGGGCATGCCACAACGGAACCCGCGCTTTGTGACGGGTTCTGGAGGCCACGCGCCGGGGCGCACGGACCAGAGTGATGTGCCGCGAGCAGGGGGGGCCATGAATCCGCGTCCCTACCACCGTTTGCGTCGCGGTGGCTACTTCGATCGTCCTGCACGCGTCGTTCCGAATTGCGCGGATGAATCCGGTGCGTCAAGAACGGGGCGGTTCCGCACCAACTGATTCTGGCCGCAGGGAACGTCCCCCAACCTCGGCCGATGGTCCACGGTGCTTGGACTTGGCGAGCCCACGGGCCTAAGCTTGTGCGCATCGTGTTCAGGGGTGACCCCGAAGCAAGCACCGGGTCCCAGAGTACATGAGGAGGCTAGCCGAGTCAGTCATGCAGCCCAAAGCCTGGCTGCGCGACAACAAGGTGTGGTCTCGGCTGAGTTTCGCATGACCACCCAGACCATCGACCGTCGCGGCTTTTTGAGACTGGCGGCAGCGGGGACCGCAGGCCTGGCACTACCGGGATGCGGTGCGTCGCCGGGGCCGCAGAAGAAGCCCAACGTCCTGTTCGTGTTCCCTGACCAGCTTCGCGCCGACATGTGCAGTGTCTATGGGGGACGTAACATCGCCACGCCGAACATCGACCGCCTGGCGAGCGAAGGCGTCGTGTTCACCCATTCGGTGTCGACCTGCCCACTGTGCACGCCCTACCGCGGGATGTTGCAGACCGGGCGCTATCCCACCCATTCTGGGATCATCATCAATTTCGTCGAGGCGAGCCCTGCACAGAACCCGCACTGCCTGGCGAACGTGTTCGATGCCGCTGGCTACGCCACCGGATACATCGGCAAGTGGCATCTCGCCGCTGACGTGCACAAGGGAACGAGCCTGGGTGGTGGTCACGGCATATGCATCACAGGAGACATTCCGGATCCCGACTTCGTGGCCCCCGGCCCGCAGCGCTTGGGATACCAACACTGGCAGGCCAACAACTTCCACTACGACTACCAGAACTACTGGTACTACGAGGACGAGCCAGAGAAACGCTACTCCGGTCGTTACGAAACCGACACGCAAACCGATCAGGCCATTGCCTTCATGGAGCGCTGCCGCCAGTCGGGCCAGCCGTTCCTCGTGAACGTCGCCTCCCATCCTCCTCACCCGCCGTTCACCCCCGAGTACACCCCAGCGGGCTATCTGGAACGAGCGCCGCAGACGTTGTGGTGGCCGCCCAACATTCCCCCGGAGAATCCCTGTACGGATGAAGAGCTGCGCTGCTACCTGGCCATGATCCAGAACGTGGACGACAACCTCGGCCGATTGCTCGACTACCTGGAGTCGTCGGGGTTGGCCCAGGACACCATCGTGGTCTTCACATCCGACCATGGCGAGATGTTGGGCAGTCATGGCCGCATCCAGAAGATGGTTCCCTACGCCGAGGCCATCAACGTCCCGCTCGTCATGCGCTGGCCGCGGCACATCGCCGCGGGGATCCGGGTCGACGCGCTGCACACTCCCATGGATCACTTTCCTACGCTATGCGGGCTGGCAGGCTTGCCCATTCCCAGCGAGGTCGACGGCACGGATCTGAGCGGCGTCGTTACGGGCAGCCGCAGCGACGGCCGCGAAGAAGTCCTGATCGGACACTACAGCTCCGGCGAGCTGACGTTCGAGACGGGCACTACCTGGCTTGAATGGCGAGGCGTCAGGACCAAGCAATACACCTACGTGCGCTGGCTCGCCGGGACCGAGGAGCTGTACGACAACCTGGCCGACCCGTACCAGATGCAGAACCTCGCCGAAAACGGCGCTGAGCCCGAGGCGCTCGTCGGTCTGCGCGCCCGCCTGACGGAGTTGCTCGCTCGTGCGCACGACGACTTCCGTCGGGGTTTCGACTACGGCGACTGGTACGACGATTGCCGCAACTTGGTGCGAACCGCGCTGGGGCCGGTGCCGGGCTGGGTCTGAATGGCGCTATTGAAGCGTCCTCGTAGTCGCCGGCCTGCCGGCGTGCGCTCGAGCCGTAGGGTCCTCTCGGCCCCCGTCCGGCGTTGGCTTCCCCCGCAGCCAGCACCCGAGCAGGCCTTGCCACGCGCGTGCCCGTTGGTATTCTCAGAGCAGAATACCATGGGTGCCATCAAGTTCGCCATTTCTGTTCCGGGAGAAACAATGAATCAGGTCGATCGAGCGGCGAAGCGCCTAGGATGGACACGAAGCCGCTATGTCAGCGTGGTACTCGCTCGCGTCGCCCAGCGGGAGCGGGACGCGGCCATCTCCAAGAAGGTGGACGCGGTCCTGGCAGAGCTCGACGGTCAGGACCACGAGACAGTGAAGCATTTGCAGCGTGCGCGCCGCGAAGAAGGAACAGAGTGGTAGCTCAGGGTGACGTGGTCTGGACGTCCCTGCCAGGTTCGCGCGGGTCGGCACCCGCGGGGCACAGACCCGTACTGGTGCTGCAGCACAACCGCTTCAATCGCACCAACCTGGCCACGGCCGTCGTCGTTGCGATCACGTCCAAGCTGAAGTACGCGGAGCTTCCGGGCAACGTCCGGCTGCGCAGAGGTGAAGCAGGACTCCTGCGTGCGTCGGTCGTCAACGTCACCCAGATCGCCACGGTCGATCGTGGAGCGCTCGGCCCAAAGCTTGGTACGCTGACAGCCCATCGTCTCGCCGAAGTGTGGGCCGGGGTGCGTTTGGTCTGTGAGCCCGACGTGGACGTTGCGTGAGCCCCGTGCCGGACAGCAGCCAGCGTAGCTCTCATCACCCGGTCTAGCACAGCACTCGAGTCCCCCGGGGGACGGCCGGGGACGCCAAGCCCGGGGCGCGGCCCTCGAGGCCCCGTGTGGACGCGACGGTGCGTCTGCGGTAGATCCACACGAAGATAGACCATGCATCTCGCGAGGCCCGGCTGGATCGCGCTTCTGGTGAGCGCTTTGTGCGCCTGTGGCGCAGAGCACTCGCAGGGAACCGCAACGGGCGGTGCGGTCGGCACTGACGCGCAAGGCGGTTCAGGTGGCACGACCGTGCCTGCTGGCGGAACGCAGATCCGTGCCGGCGGCACGGCTCCCATCGGAGGCGGGAGCTCCGAGCCAGGTGGTAGCCCTGCCCAGGGTGGCAGTGCGACGGGTGGCCAGGCAACAGGTGGATCTCTGGCAGGTGGAGCTCCCAGCGGCGGCGCACCCGACACGGGAGGTACGAGCGCAGCGTCGGGCGGTAGGGCAACGTCGGGCGGCACCGGTCCAGGCGGCACCACTGCGGGCGGCAATCCGAGCGGCGGAAGGGCCAGAGGCGGCTCCGAGGCGGGCGGCGCGCCGACGGGAGGAGCCGGGCCGAGCGGCGGCAACCAAGCTGGCGGCACGGGCAGCGGCGGTCGCGGGACCGGCGGTGCGAGCACGGGTGGCAACGCTGCGGGAGGTCGGACTACGGTCATTGCCGAGCCTGGCTCGACGCTGGTGAAGATCGACCCTGGCGTGCGCTACCAGACCTTCGAGGGCTGGGGGACGAGCCTGTGTTGGTGGGCGCACCGAATCGGCGCTTGGCCCGCTGACAAGCGCAACGAGTTCCTGGATTGGGTCACCAACCCCGCGACGGGCCTCGGCTACAACGTCTTTCGTTACAACATCGGAGGGGGCGAGAATCCGGCCCATAGCCACATGACCGAGGGCAGGGACATGCCCGGGTTCGAGCCCAGCGAAGGCGTTTGGGATTGGCAAGCCGACGCCCGACAGACCGCGGTGCTGAGCCGACTGGCAGAGACCGCAGAGAACGTGATTCTGGAGGCTTTTTCGAACTCACCCCCCTACTGGATGACCAAGAGCGGCTGCGCGTCGGGCAGCAGCGACGGCTCGGACAACCTGAAGGACGACTCGTACGATCTGTTCGCCGACTACCTGACCGAGGTCGTCAAGCACTACCGCGACGAGCTCGGGATCACTTTCCGAACGCTCGAGCCCATGAACGAGCCGAATGCGAACTGGTGGAAAGCCGACGGCGGCCAGGAGGGTTGCCACTTCGGCGCCGCCAGTCAGCAGAAGATCATCAAGGCCGTCGGCGCCAAGCTGCAAGAGAAGGGGCTCGACGACACGCGGGTGAGCGCCTCGGACGAGAACAGCATGGACGACGCGCTCGGTATCATGAGCGGCTACGACTCGACCACGCTCGGATACATGGCGCAGATGAACGTGCACTCGTACGCCGGGTCGCGTCGCAGCGAGCTCAGGGCGCTGGCTACCAGCAAGGGCAAGCGCCTGTGGCAGTCGGAGTCCGGGCCGCTCAGCGTCACGCTGGACACCAACACGGATGCCGCGATGTTCATGGCCGAGAGGATCATCACCGACCTGCGCCAGCTCGAGCCCGAGGCCTGGATCGACTGGCAGACGGTCGACACGAGCATGCCCTGGACCAGCTTCAGCGTGAACGACGCTCAGCAGACGTGGAGCCCGCAGAAGCGGTTCTACATGCACGCCGGCTTCAGCCGGTTCATCCGCCCCGGCGCGACGTTCGTGGATATCGATCATGACGATATGGTGGCCGCCGTTGCCGCCGACGGCTCCGTGCTGACGGTGGTCGTGCGCAACGGCGACAAGTCGGCCGCCGCGAGCTACACGTTTGATCTGACGGCGCTGGCGTCGGTCGGGTCGAGCATCGAAGTCTACCGGACCTCGGCCAGCGAGAACCTCGACCACTTGCCGTCGATCCAGGTCAATAGCTGGAGCTTCACGGCGAGCAGCGCGCCGTACTCGGTCACCACGTACGTGGTGGCGCTGTCCGGGTGAGGGCAACGCCGATACGGCGCGAAGCCGCCGACCGCTGATGCCCCAACGAGGGGCGTCGCGGCACGGCGGCCGCCGTCGCGTTCGCGTCGTCGGCCGTGGCCCCTTACCTCGCGGCCTGGCCGCGAGCCGGGGCTACCACGGCGCAACGACTTGTCCGTCGAGGCGCTTCCACGAGCGACGCCGCGTCGCGGCGAACGCCGCCCTGCGTCTCTTGTCATCACGACATCCACCCGCCGGCATAGGTGATCCCGTCGAACTGCCACTGGCCACCGGCGTACACGAGCTCGATTTGCCGCCACCCGCCATGGCCATGACCACGGTAGTTGACATTCACGCTCGCTCGCTGTCGTTCGGCCGGCGATGCCGTGATGCGATCGAACAAGTCCAGCGTCAACCGGGACCCCGGCTCGGAAAGGGTCGGCTCCGCCTTCCAGCGCGCCTCGGACCAGTGCAAGAGCGGCGCAGCCACTCCCTCGAAGCACGGAGTATCATTCGATACCACGAGCGGCGCATCGACTTCGACGGCCAACAGGACGAGGAAAGCGGCTTGTCGCACCCGGTCGTTCTCGTCAAGAGGTCTCGAGACCCGCTGCCAGTGCGAGCATGAGCGGCACGCTCACGAATCCCGCCCAAAATGCCGCAGCGCGAGACGGTGGACGCGGGCGGGGGAAGTCCGGCAGAGCACCGGCGCTCGTCAGGCGGTCGTACAGGCTCGGGTGATTGCTGCCTTTCGTGAGCGTAGCAGGCATCAGGCCAGCCTCGTGCATTGCGAGCAGTGCGCGTGCATAGTCGCCCTCGTTCAACTCGCCCTCGACCGCAACGCGATCAGCGTCCTGCTCCTTGGACACGCTGACGCGAAGCAGCAACGCTCTGACTCCAACAAACGCAACCAGCAGCCAGAGCATCCAGCTCAACTGCTGACCCTTCGGACTCAACGCGATGCCAATGCTCATCGCAGCTACCATATCCTAGTCATGACGACGACCGTCCACCTCCGAGTCTACTGGAGCGCGTCGACGCACGTGCCAAGGCCCTGGGGGTGAGTCGCAACCGGGTCGTCAGCGACGCGCTCGAGCGCACACTCGGCCGCGAAGAGACTGGGCCACCCGAGCTCGTTCACATGTTGGAGACCCCGCCCAACCGCGCAACGGTCGATGCACCGGATGCCGCTCTGACGAGCGTTCGCGCCAGCCGACGCAACCGCCGCCGGCCTCCTCACGGGCCTTCGGATCCGCGGAGAGACCGGCCAGTGCTTGCTTGGCTCGCTCGATCGTTCACGACCCCTTCGTCTCCGCCAGCTCCCGCTGCACGGTCTGCCACCACTCGTTCTGGCGCTCTTGGTTTTCTCCCAGGGACGTGTCCTCGTCGAAGTCTTCGTTGCGCTCCAGGGTGTCGTCCACGTACTGCTGGGCCAGGCTCTTGATCCGCTCGCTGATACCGTCCACGACCTCCTGCTTGCTCGACCCTGTCACGACGAGCGTCCTCAATAGCTCCTTTGTAGCGCGGTCCAGACGGCGCGCGGCGATTTCACTGATGGCAAAGTGGATCTGTTCGTGCTGCAGGGTGTAGGCGGCGTTGGTCTGCTTCGGGTTCCACCACGAGCACTGGCGGTCCATCACCGAATAGAATCGCACGTTCCTGGCCCGTGCCTCGAAGTAGGGCTCGCCCGGCCGAGGCTGACGGATCTCGATCAATACGTCCGGACTGCTGCGTATGAACGCACAGGTCAGGGCGCTGCACTCGTACTGCCCGTGCCGGATCGGACCCGGCGGGCTCGTCCTTTTGAAATCCGAGGGCCGGAGCGTCCGGTAGGTGATCGCGTCGGCAGGTTCCGAGCCGCCCTGCTCGATGAGGCCGCCCTGGGGCGCGGCGAACCGGGGAAGCCGGGAGCAGGCGCCGGTCACAAAGAGGACAGCGGTGACTGCGCAGACCACTAGACGCATGGCCCCAAGAGTATCCACAAAGATCGCGCCTGTTGCGTCAAGAATAGACAGCTTCGGCGGCTGCCCAGGGGCAACGGCCGTGAGCGCTGCGGCTTCGTTCGTGTGCTTGCGCCAGGATCGCCGAGCCGTCGGGACAGTCTGGCGACACTACGGCCAAGAGTGGAGCTTGTCGTCGCAGGGAACCGATGGCGGCCGAGCTCGCGACACAGCGGCCTCAGAGAGGGAGCATTCCCAGTGAAAACCATGGTTTGGGCGGTCCTGTTGGGCGTTGTCGGTGTGTGCATGGGTTGCAGCGGGGATGGAAGCAAGCCTGATTCGGACGGCTCGGGTGGGTCGCCCAGCACGGGCGCAGCCGGTCCGGGCTGGACGGGCACAGGCGCGTCGACCTCGGGGGGTGGCTTCGCGTCAGGGGGTGGCTTCACGGCACGGGGAGGATCCACGGCAGCGGGCGGACGTGGAGGATCCGACGCCCCGGACGGCGGCCTGAGCTGCCAGTCTGCGAACGACACCGGGCGCAACGCCGATTGCACCGAGTTTGGTGCTGGCTATTACTGCGACCGCTCGGACGCCACCAGGGACCCACGCACTTGCACGTGCACGGACAATGGCGCTGGAGCGCTGACTTGGGTCTGTACGCACCTCAGCCCGGGTACTGGCGGTGGTGGCGGGCGCCAGGCAGGTGGTGGCTGACAGCGGCTGGATGAAGGCACCGTGTGCTACGATGGCTCCTGGCCTCGGTCCAGTGCGCGACCGCAGGAGCACTCGTGACGAACGCCAGGAACTCTCGAGCCTCGCAGATCGCGGTCATGCTCATCGCGCTCGCGCTCGGTGGGTGCGGTTCCCAGGGCGGCCAGCCCAAGGGTTCATCGAGTACCGACGGCGGAACGACAGATCAGAACGCGAGCGGCGGTGGGACCTCCACGAGCTCGACCGGTAGCGGCGGCGCACCGCCGCCCACCGGTGGCACACAGGGGGTCAATGGCGGCAGCCAGAGCGGCGGAAGCGACACTCGCGGCACGGACACGACTGGCAGCAGCGGTGGATCGGCCGGCGCCGACAACGGCGTCGGCGGTGCTGCACGCGGCGGCGAAGAGAGCGGCGGTCTCGGCATCGGCGGCACACCCGCAACGGGCGGAGCAGCGGGTCACGGCACGAGCGCAACAGGCGGGCTCGAAGCTGGCGGCAGGACGAGCGCCGTAACCGGGGGTGCGAACGCTGGCGAGACGAGCACGGGCGGCACGAGCGCCGGGGGAGCCAGCGGTGGCGGCGCGGACACAGGCGGGGCGGGAGGCGGCACGGCCGGCACGGCCGGGAGCAGCCCGCTCGCCGAGCTGCCTTCTTCGTCCAGTGTGCTCGAAGCCATGCGGCGCGCCAACAGCTACTTCGTCGCACGCTGGCCCGATCCCACGGCGGACATCGTGACGGACAAGACGCGGCCGAGCAACCTCTGGACGCGCGCCGTCTACTACGAAGGCCTCATGGGTCTGTACTCGATCGAGCCGGACGCAACGCGAAGGGCCTCCTACTACGACTATGCCGTGACTTGGGCCTCGTCACCCGCGCACCCCTATGCGCTCACCTACGCGTCGGCGGGGACGATGACCAGCAACGCCGACAACCAGGCCTGCGGCCAAACCTACATCGATCTGTATCGCATCGAACCCCAATCGGAGCGCTTGGCCGTCATCAGGGCCAACATCGACGACATGATGTCCAAGAACACGGTCGATGTCTGGACCTGGATTGACGCGATCCAGATGGCGATGCCCGTGTTCGCCAAACTCGGCAAGACCGTCGGCGACAACAGGTACTTCGACGCCATGTGGGCACTCTACGCTCATGCGCGCAACAGCGAGGGAGGCGGCCTGTTCAATGCCGCCGAAGGTCTGTGGTGGCGGGACTTCCACTTCACCCCGGGCGGCGGCAACCAACAGGTCATGTCGGCATCGCTGAACAGCTCCATGCCTTCGTCGGGCACGGACGCGCATATCGTGGCTCCCAACGGTGAGAACCTCTACTGGTCGCGCGGCAATGGTTGGGTGATGGCGGCGTTGGTCCGCGTCCTGGACGAGCTGCCGAGCACGGACGTTCACCGCGCGCAGTACGTCGCGGACCTTCAGGCGATGGCTGACGCCCTGGTACCGATCCAACGGAGCGATGGGTTCTGGAACGAGAGTCTCTTCGATCCAACCCACTGCGCGAGCATCGGTATCGCGAACCAGGATGGCCCCGAGACCAGCGGAACGGCCCTGTTTGCCTATGGTTTGGCCTGGGGGATCCGCAACGGACATCTCGACGCCGCCACCTATGGCCCGGCCCTCGTCAGCGCCTGGAACGGCCTGGTCACCACGGCGCTCCAGTCCGACGGATTGCTCGGCTACGTGCAGAGCACCGGCGATCGGCCGTGCACGGGCCCGGCTCCCCTCGGCCCGACCGCGCTTGCGAATTTCGACGACTATGGGGTCGGCTGCTTCCTGTTGGCTGGCAGCGAGATCTATCGCGTGACGCCGAACTGACGCTACCCGTCGCCCCTCGTCCCCCCCCAAGGGGTGACGATGCTCCTCGTTCGGTGGGTCCTGCTTTGCGCGCACGCGTCGAGCGACGTCCTCTGTGCCAAGCCATTGACGCGCTCACCGCCCCGAGGGGTGGTCGATCCAGCCCCTAACCCGAAGCCTGGCGGGGTCGATCTAGGAGACAGCTGTGGCAACCTCCCGATCTCTCATGATTGTGTCGACCAGTGGACTCGAGGACGGCGGGCGGCGTGCGGCGCTCGCGTTCGGAACGGCGCTGGCCGCCCTGGCCGACGGCGACGAGGTCCACGTCTTTCTGTCGCTGCAGGCAGCCGTGCTCGGTACACCCACCGGATGCGCGGGGGTTCGTCCGCCGGGCTTCTCCGAACCGCTTGAAGCGTACATCGGGCACTTCTTCGACCTCGGCGGCAATCTCGAGGTCTGCTCGTCCTGCTACGAACAATACTGCCGCAGCCTGCCCAAAGACGACACCGGGCGCCCGACGCTGCGGCCCAACACGACGGTCAGAGGGCTGGGCGTCGTGGCGGCGCGCGCGCACCAGATGTCCACGGTGAGACGCGAGTGGTTCAGGCCGACGACCGCGCGTTTCCCGCGGACCTCGAGGCCTGGTGCCGGAAGACCGTTAACGAGCTCGTGAGCCTCTGCGACAAGGGGCGATACTTCGAAGCTGTCGTGCGGCGGGTGTAGGCCGTCCGGAAGCTCGGCCGAACCGGGCACTTGCGCCGGTTTGTTGGCCCGGCGAAACGGTGCAAGGGGAGAATTCGCCCACAGCGTTCACAGGTGAGGGCGACCCATGCAGCTACATATCTTCCACCAGACTGTCTTTCGGCCGCAGCCTCCGCCCCTTTGGTACGTGAGCGACGGCGAGCGGTCGGTCGGGCCCGTTCTGACGGGACGACTGGTAGACCACGTACAGGCTGGGCAGGTGCCGGACTGGTGCCGCGTGAGACTGACCCGCGGCCGTTGGCGCAAGCTGGATTTCGTTCGAGAAATCTCGGCCATCAAGAGGCCCATGAACCGGCCGTCCAAGGCGGCCGCCAAGGAAGCCTTCCTGGAGCTCTCGTACCAGACGGGGTGTATCAGGGATGAAGACGAGTTCCTTCACGAGACGACCGAGGCGGCTCGCGCCATGGTGGGTGGACAATGTGCCATGCTGCATTGCTTTCAGCGCTCGGTGCGTGCGATGGTGACACGCAGCGTCGTGGGCCGAATACCCACCGAGAGACTCGGCCAACCGCTGCCGGATGACGATCCGGTGCTGCAGGTGGCGCGGCTCAACAGGCCGGTCTTCGGCCCGCCCTACGGACCGACCGAAGACGCACTAGCTCGGAGGTTTGCCTACGCGGAGGGTGGCGTGGGTGCCGCGGCCATGATCCCCATCTCGATCGACGGGACGGTGAGCATGATGCTGGAAGTCTCGCGACCGGGCCACGCTTTCAGGCGTGGGGATCTGCAGCGCGCCGAGCAGCTAGTTCAGAGAATGGTGCGAATGCGCAGCAATTGACGTGCCCGTTCGAGTTCGGACCCGTCGGCACGCATTCACGGACCTTCCTCGGTCGCCCTTTCGGGTCCCGAGGTGTCGACCGTCATCGCCGCAAGGTTGGCGAGTACCGAACTCAGCGGCACAAGCGCCACCTCTGGCGCGGCAAACACGCGTCTGTGCTGCGGAAACGGCAGATACCCCTCACCGTACGCCAGGCTCTCGTGCCATGCCTGCCAGGCGGTGCGGTATTCGAGGCGAGTCGGAGAAGCCCCACGCAGCTTGTCGACGCCATAGACCGGGTCGTTGCTGAGGCTGCCCTCGGCGTCGAGGCAGAGCCTGCCGAGCTGGTTCAAGTGGACCACTCCGCTGCCCAAGACGCGCTCCGCCCGCGCGATGAGCTCGGTGTCTGCACCGAATCGAATCGAATCCCAGTAGCCGAGCCGAGTCCGCAGCACGTCCGCCTCGAACATGCACGAGATGGAGGCGAGCCGGCGTGCACCGTCATCGCTGCTTCTCCCGATCTTCGCGAACGAGACAATCTCCCCCGCCTCGGTTGTCCGCAACATCCGCGTCAGACTCGCCTGGATCTCGCCGTCGGAACGCAACATCGCTTCGCACTGGTTCTGGATGGCCTGCGGGTGAGCCCAGTCGTCAGCGTCATGTCCGGCGATGAACCGCCCGCGGACGACACGAAGGGCCAGGTTCTTCGAGACGTACGGACCGACATTTGCTCGGTTCCGAAGCACGGTCACACGGGGGTCTGATTCGGCCAGGGCTTTCGCTACGGCGAACGTGTTGTCCGTGCTGGCATCGTCCACGATCGTCAGTTCCAGGGGACGCCATGTCTGGGCGAGAAGCGACTCGGCGGCGCGTCGTAGCGTCCTTTCGGCGTTGAAGGCAGGCATGATCACGGAGACCAACGGTCCGTTGTCCACGCGCAGTTTCGGAGCTGCCGTGATCCGATAGAAGCGAGGGGCGGTGCCGGGTAGCAGTTCGATGCGGGCGATGCCGAATTGCCGCAGATACTCGTTGACCAGTGAGAGCCACTTCGCCTCATCGTCGAGGCATTGGTTGGCCCGGAGCAGATTGATGACGGGACGCTCGATGTCCGCAGCGTAGTGTTCGGCAAACGCGATGCCGCTTTGGACGTGCCCTGCGCGGATGAGGCCGTATGCCTGCCAGACCGTGCGGGACGACTGGTGCCGCGGCCACCGTGGGTTCAAACGAGAGGCGGGCTTGGTAGCCCCGGGCGGACCGTGCGCTGGAGCTCTGCTTTGCACGGCGGGGACCTCGGAAGAACGAGCGCCGCGCAGCAGGAGACTCAAGATGCACGGTTCCTCACCCGCGACGCGGACACTCAGCGTCACGTCCGCGTCGAGATAGGGCACGCTCAGCAACTCCAGCGTATCACCGGAACGTTGCTTCACGGAGCGCTTGGCTGCGCCCACGAGCTCGGGCGGGTCAAGCGTGGAGCCTGCCAGGACGGTCGGCGGCGGTAGCGGCACCGGCGAGGCAAGCGCGATCTCGAGGGCGAGCTTGGCCGAACTGGAAACACCGAGAACTCGGGCCCGCAGAGTCAATGGCTCGCGCGACGCCGTCACACTCAACACGCGGCAGTCGCGCTGGAGGGGACACGCATGGGGTTCGCCGACGGAGAGTCGTCTCGCCGCAGGTGCCGTGGCGCGAGCGCCCGGCGGCTGCGGTGGTTCCCTGATCGCCTCGATGAGCGCGTTCGGCATGCCGAGCCATCCGCGCGCTGAGCGCGAGTGCGCGGCCAGGCACGCGCCGATCCGATATGACAGCTGGCTTCTGGTCAGCTCCGCCTGGTCGAAGGCCGCGCTAGCCGCCTCGCGAGCCTTTTCCTCGCTGCGATAGAGAGCATCGAACACAGCGAAGACCTCCTGCAGCGTCTTCTGCGCGACCTGCAATTCCGCCGATACGGTCTCCAGTTGCCGAGCCACTTTGCTCGAATTCTTGGTCGTCGTGGTTGATGCCGGAGGCACCTGCGCCGGCTCGGGTCGCTTCTGTTGGGCGTCGATACGGCGGCGCCGCAGTGTGTCCAGATCCGCGGCGAGACGGGCTGATTCCCCGCGCGTCGAGAGGAGCTCGAGAGCCTGCTCGGCCCGCGCAATCTCGGATGCGCGTAGGCGCGCGGCAAGCTCTGCTGCTTCCCGCGCTGACTGTGCCAACTGCTGGTCCAGTGCATTGCTGCGGGCCTCGACCATCGCTGCGCTCCTGCTCATGTCGCAGTTGGCGGCTGTCATCGCGGCCAGGGCCCGCCTCGCGGAACGCAGTTCCTCGCATTCAATCTTGCTGTGTCGCTCGAGAGTGGCGTGGCGATCTGACAGTCCGGCAAGCTCTTGAAGTGCCCGTTGGCGTTCTGTTTGCGCCTCCCGCAGCGCCTTCTCCAAGTCCTTGGCGCGTGCCGAAAGCGACTCGACCTCCTGCGACAGAGCACGAATACGCCCATGCGCCTCACGCACTTCCTTGGTCAGACGAAGCGGATTCGCGTGGGCGAGACCTGTGCTCATGTAGGCGAAGCCTGCGCTCCGGAGCATGGGAAGATCGTCGACTCGCTCGTGTTCTTGCCCGAAGACACCGAACAGTCGATAGCCGTGACGCTGCATGAGATCGTCGATCCGCCGGATTCCGTCGCGGTCAGCGCCGGGACCGATACGAGCCCTGATGTAAGCGACGTCGATCCGCTGCCGAGCCAGCAACTGGCTGGCGCCCTCGAGCACGAACGCCTCGGAAGCGTCGACGTCCATCACGAGCAGAGCGATGTGCTGCTCCGTGAGCTCGGCACAGAACTCATCCAGGGTCGACGCTGGCACGCACATCGAGTCTTGTGTGTTCGTCTGCGGGGACCCACCAGGGACCGCGCCTCGATTTGGCGGTGGACTCCGGTCGACGGCCGGACCCAGCGCGACGTTGTGGACGTGAACGACGCCGAGATACGCTGCGTCGCGCACTCTCGCTAGCAACGCTTCGTAGGCCGCAGGACTCGCCTCGAACAGATGCGCCTCCCGCACCCTCAACGGCGTGCCAGCAAGATAGGCGAACATTCCCCCTGAAGCTGCGCCCACCTCCACGTATGTGATCGGTCTGCTGCAGAGGAACGGGCTCACCTGGGCGAGCAGTTCGTCGATTGCTTTGTCGCCAGCCACCATCTCGATTTCCCGAAAATGAGGATCTTGGACCGGGCGCGGCTCATGGGTGCCCGTTGCGAGCCGATGATAGCTCGAAGTGTCGGTGCGGGCGCCCTGCGTGCTGTGAACCGGACACGGCAGCCCGCGAGGAGCACGGCCCAGCGAGTGTCCGCCGGCCGCGGGCGCGCTGGGCAGGGAGGGCGGTTGTCTGTCGCGGCCCATGGGCCGCTTTCTGGGGCACGCAGGCTCTGCGCGCAGAGGTAGCGACGGGCGGAACTCCTGCCTCAGCAGCAGAGGCACCGCGTCACTCGGTCGCGGACGTGGATGACGCTCGCAGACGCAGCATGCTCCGCCTGCGCTCCGGCGGGAGCCCACGCACCGGGGCTCGCGTCACCACTGCATGGCTGCGACGCGAATGCCGCACAGGGAGACGCTCACGCAGTGGCATGATACCGTCGATCCCACGAGCGTGTTTCTGCCGTTTCGCCGCCGTGTTCGCGAATCCGGCGGTCATGGCAAACGGCAGCCTCTCCCCTTGCTCCCGAAGCGCAGCCGTGCGACCGCCAGTTGCCTCCGCCGCGCTGGTGCGACGCTTGCTGATGCGTCTGCATCAGTGTACTACGTCGCGCATGAAGGTCATTGACGTCACGGATTTCGTGGAGCGTCTCGTCAAGGGGGACTCTTTGGATGTGGTCGGCTGTTCGACGCGGCCTGGTGCTGAGCCGATTCCAGTCAACGTGGTGGCTGTCCCTCGTCGCGGAGGCCGACGGGCTCCGTTGCTCTTCCAGTTTCATGGAGCCGTCGACCGGGAGAAGCGCCAGGTCCCGACGTTCCAGGGCGTGGAATGGCGCGGCAGCATCCGCGGCACATTCATCAGCATTGCCGATCCGAGTCTGCAACTGACCGACAGTCTCCGCGCCTGTTGGTACCAAGGCTCAGAGCATCGGAACGTACCCCAGGAAATCGCCGACCTCGTTGCGGCGTGCATTGGCCGACTCAAGCCGTCACGCGTGGTGTTCTCGGGCAGCTCCGTCGGCGCTCACGCGGCGCTCTACCATTCCCACAGGGTGCCCAAGAGCGTGTGTGTCGTGTGCAATCCGATCGTCTGCATCTCGCGGTACGTTCAGGACCACATCGATGACTACCGGCGCACCTGCTGGCCTAGTCTTCAGGCGGACGAACCTCTGTCGAAGGTCATCACGGACGACGTTTCGGATCTCTACGCACCCGGTCACGCGAATGCCGTCATTTGCCTGGCGAACGGAATGGACCACCACTTCCGGAGACAGCTGGCGCCGTTCTTGGCTCGCCTCACCGATTCGCGGAGGGTTGCGGTCTTGAGCTTCGCATTCCCCGAACTGCGGCCGCATGACTTCCCGCGTCGGCTATGGCGGGATTGGTTGTCCGCCGTCATGGGCGCGAAGTCGAGTTCACTCACTGATCTCCTGAGCGCTGGTCCCGTGCAGAGCGCTTCGCACGCCGGACCGGTCGCCAGAACCGCCACGGTGCCGGGTAGCGCCGAAGCCTCGATCGTGAGCTCCTCGTCCGGGGGCGCATCCGCTCAAACCGAATCGTCGCCGAGTCGGGACACGCGGCAAGGAGCCCCCGGTGCCCACCCGTACCAACAGCTGCCGCCGACGGCCTACTGGCGAACGGGCGTTGCCGAACGCCACTTCTTGGACCTGCAGGATGTCGCCCGCCCGCTCGGACTTGCAGCAGGCACGTCCATAGCCACGGCTGGGAGCTGCTTCGCACAGCACATTGGACGCCACCTGCGCGCACGGCGAGCGAACTTCCTGGACTTCGAGCCGGCGCCGGCGCACATGACCGCCAAGCAGGCCTTCGACCATTGCTACGGCATCTACTCGTGTCGCTACGGTAACGTATATTCGGCGCGACAGATCCTTCAACTGTCGCTCGAGGCTCTGGGGCAGCGGACGCCTCACGAGATAGTCTGGGCCAAGGCGGGCCGTTTCTACGATGCGCTTCGGCCGTCCGTGGAGCCCGGCGGGTACGCGACCGCACAGGAGGTGCTCGAGGCCCGGAAGGTGCATCTGGATCGGGTGCGCGCCATGTTCGAGCAGGTCGGCCTGTTCATATTCACCCTGGGGTTGACCGAGGCTTGGGAGTCGACGACCGACGAGACGGTCTACCCGAGCGCCGCCGGTACCATCGTCGGGGAGTTCGACCCGAGTCGGCACCGATTCCGCAACTTCCGCTACTCCGAAATCATGGCCGACCTGAACGGGTTCTGGGACGTGCTGCGCTCCGTCAACCCTCGAGCCCGTCTGCTGCTGACCGTTTCGCCGGTTCCGCTCACGGCGACCGCCTCGGGGCAGCACGTTCTCGTCGCGACGATGCAGTCCAAGTCTGCCTTGAGAGCTGCCGCCGGTGACTTTGCCATGGAAACGAAGGGTGTGGACTATTTCCCCTCCTATGAGCTCATTGCTGCGCATCCGGGGCGCGCCATGTTCTTCAATCCCAACATGCGGTCGGTGAACGAGGCCGGCGTCGAGTACGTGATGTCGCATTTCTTCAAGGATGTCCTCCCGAGTCTGCGCCCCGCGGCACCCGCTGAGAGCACGGACCCCGATGGCGTCATCTGCGACGAGGAAGCGCTTGAGCAGTTCACGAGCTGACGTGCTGGTGATGTCGAGGGACCGGTCACCTTGGAACGTGCCTTTCTCGCAGCAGCTGCGAATTCGTTGGAAGCCAGGAGTGTCGGCCTGCCGTCCCGCCTGTGTGATTCGCCATAGAATCGAAGGCTTCGGGCTGCCGAGCCCGCGGCGAAGGTCCGCGGTACTGTGCGGCCCAGCGCCTGTCTTCTGGCCGAGGGAGCCTCGATCAGAAGGGGCCCCTTGCGGGGCGGCCCGCAGGCCTACGCGTGGGGTTGTTCGAGCCGTCGGGGGCCGACTCGGCCCGACATCCCGAGTCGATCGTTGCGATGGGCCGCTTTTCGCGCGAGAGTCTGCGCGCCGCGAAAGGCGCGGCTCCACGAAAGGCGAGACAGCACGCTAGGGTGCGGGAGCAACTGCCTGCCAGACTCCCGGAGCGGGCCAAGCGGCGCGACTCGCGCAGCTACCCGTGCGGCGGGGAGCGCATGGTTTTCGCCCGTGGAGCCAGAGACAACGTAGCCATACCTTGCTAGGTCTGAGACGACACATGCCTCTACCACATGGAACGCTGCAGGAATTTCTCGAGGACCTCGAGCCCTTCTTCTATCGGCGCAGCTTGCTGTATGTCGACGTCGGTGCACATACCGGGGAGGTCTTCAAGAAGGTTCTCGCGTCTCGTCTGCGGATACGAGAAGCGCACCTCGTCGAGCCGAACCCGCGGTCTGTCGAACTACTGAAGCACAACGTAGAAGGGCTCACGAAAGCGCACATTATCTCCGTCCACGACGTTGCCATGGGTTCCCAGTGTGGCACCGTGCGGCTCCGATGTGCCCAGAGTATGACGAAGGTCGTCGACTCGGATCCGCAGGCGGATCACGAGCACGCTCAGGACCCGGGGACGTTCATCGCTCCCTGCAGAACGCTCGACGACCTCTCGTCGTCGTTCAGTGAGAAGCACATCGCGCTTCTGAAAATTGACGTCGAAGGCCACGAGGTCGAGGTGCTCGCTGGCGCGGAGGGGCTGCTGGCCAGCCAGGCTGTGGACGTGATCTACGTCGAGGCTGGGATGAACCCCTCGGGAACGCAGCAGCGCTACTTCCGCGACATAGACGACATCGTTCTCGCCCAGGGCTATCGCCTGTTTCGCATCTACGAGCAGACTCACGAGTGGCTCGAGGACTCACCGTTCTTGCGTCGTGTCAATCTGGCGTACTTCAGCCGCAAGTTCGCGGAGAGCAACCCCTTTCGCCTCACCCGAGAACTGTTCGATGCGAGAGAGTCGCTGGAGTCTGCTCAACGGGAGCGTGATGAGTCCGTCAAGCGCCTGGAGGCCCTCGAGGACACGGCTGCTTCGCAGGCCAAAGCGCTCGAGACGGAGCAGCAGAAAACCGGGTCGCTCACCGCGGAACGTCGCGAGCTGAAGCAATTGCTCAGAGGCGTCAAGAACGACGCCGCAGCATCTGTCCAACGCGTGGCAGAGCTCGAGACGCGAGTGCGCGCCGCCGACATCGAAACCACCGAACTCAAGCAGCGGATGAGCATCGTCGTCCAAGCGCACCAGACGCAGCTCCTGGAGTTGGCGCAGGAGCGCCAGACGCAACGTGACCTCGAGAAGCATCTTGCCATCGTGCAGGAAAGCGCTCATGCGGCAACTCGGCGCATCGGCGAGCTGGAGCTGCAGACGAATTCCGTTTCGGCAGAACGCGACGAGCTAGCGCAACGTCTCGCTGAGCTTTCCGAGCGCCATGAGGCGCAGAGCAAGGCGTTGACTGAGCTCGAGCGCAGGCTGCGCGAGGCCGACGCCGAGCTCAGCGGCCTTCGTGACATCGGCGCGGAGCTACATGACCTGCGCGAGAGGTTGGCATCGGAGGATCTCAAGCGCAAGAGACTCTCAGCGAGCCGACGCTCCAGCGAGGCCATGGCACGCGAGGTCTTCGCTCTGTACGAAGCGCTCTACCGACGTGAGCGCTTCGCTCGGTGTGAGGCGATGCTTTCCCAGGCCAAAGAACTACGGACGCGTGGCCAGCTGTCCTACCGGCTCGGCTCTGCCCTTGTCACCAACGCCCAGTCGCCCCGGTCGTGGTTGAAAATGCCGTCTGCTGTCGGGCGTGCCTACACCGGCTTCCGCCTCGACGCGCGCAAACGCGTCGAGGAACCGCCTCCTGAGCTCATCGAGGTGTTGGGGCCCGTGCCGGGCGGGCTGCCCCTGAGGAATCGCTGGGACGCGGTCCGCATACTGGACGGGGAGGCCCGAGAGGTTTGGGCTCGGGCGTTCTGCGTCAAACCGGATGCCACCGTGGGCGTTCAATACGGCCTCGGTCCGGCGGGCCCACACCCGGTGTTGGCCGCGCGTTCTGGTCCGGACGCGACCCATGCCGGCCCGTCCGGACCGCTATCGCATGCCGACCTCCGTGCAGGCGTCGCCGTGAAGCTCGCGGATGTTCCGGCCTCCAGCGGCAACCTGGACTTCTGGCTGCACCGTACGGGCGGGGTACCCGCCATCGTGCAGCTCGAGCTTCGTCGTGCGGGCGAACGAGACAGCGCAGGCACGAACGCGCACGTGCCGTCAACCCCACCGACGCGGGCGCACGAGAAACGGGACTCCGACGGTGCGACCGGGTCAGGACGCCACGGTAGCCACGCCGCGCGGACGCCGGCCACCAAGCAGCGCAACCCCATTCGGCATGCGCACGCGATGATCGGAGCGGGCCGATTCGCGGAGGGAATCCAGTTCGCACTGGACAATGCGTCGGACGTCGAACGTCCGGCGATCGAGTTGCTCAAAGCGAACTACCTGTTGCAGGACGAACATGCCTGGTTGGACCACGTCAACCGGTACGCCCGGCAGTTCGGGATTGCGCGGATTGAGCTTCTTCCCGAGGGGCCAGCTCGGTACTTCCGGTTGTCGGCCCCGCGGGAACGGAAGATCGAGACGGGGCCTGTGGTCTCCGTGATCATGCCGGCATTCAACGCAGAGAAGACGCTTGAGTTTGCGGCGCGGTCCGTGCTGAACCAGACCTGGGAGCCGCTCGAGCTCATCATCGTGGACGACGCCAGCGAGGACTCGACCTGGACGATCGCGCGACGTCTTGCCAGCGAGGACGGGCGTGTGAAGCTCTTTCGAAGCCACACCAACACGGGCCCCTACGTGGCGAAGAACCTGGGGCTGATGCTGGCAGGGGGATTATTCGTCACAGGGCACGACGCCGACGACTGGGCGCACCCCGAGCGCATCGAGCGCCACGTCGAAGCGATGCTGCGCGAGGGAGGCCGCGTCAGGGCAAGCCTCACCAAGATGCTGCGACTGACAAGCGAAGGGGAGTTCAGCCACATCGGCAAGAACACGCCGAACGTGGACGACGGGGTGCTCCAGACGGCATTCATCTCATGCATGCTCGAGACGAGACTGCTCCGGGACTGCTTGGGCTTCTGGGATTCGGTCAGGTTCGGCGCCGACAGCGAGCTCATTTCGAGGGCCCGAAGCGTGCTGGGAGAAGGCGGTTTGGTCGTGTACCGGCAGCTGAGCATGCTCTGTCTTTCTTCCAGCGAAGGTCTCACCGCCGATCCGGAGCATTTCTCTTCGCGTCACCACGGCATGTCTCCGACGCGAATGCAGTACAAGGAGATGTTCACGAAGTGGCATGACGCCATCGAGCCGACAACGGCCTATCTGCCGTTTCCTCACAGGCCCCGCAAGTTCGAGGCTCCGGCCGCCGCGCTCGTGCCCGATGACGTCATCGGCGATCTCAAGGCACAGGTCGAGAGGGTGGCTGGGGTCGGGTCGCAGGACGCGCACCCCGTCCGGGTGCAGGAGCAGGAACGACGCGCGGACGTGTGCATCGTCACGGACCTGTCCTTTCCCGGAGGGAATGCGTCCTCTACGCTCGACGAGGTGAGGACTCTGTTGGGCGCCGGGGCGACAGTCCGCCTTCTGCATTGCCCTAGGCAGACCCACTGGGAACGCGGGATTTCGCAGCGCTACTCGGAGTTCATCCGCTTGTGTGACGACTGTCGCGCTGGCTGCGACACGTATCAGTGCGAGGTGCTGATCGCTCGCCATCCAGTCGTCGTGTGCACGCCGACCTTCCGCCGGATCGCGGAGTCCATCGAGGCGCGCGCCGCGGTCGTCGTCGTCAACAACTCGAGGTACCACACCGACGGCAAGGAGCTGTATTCCTTGGACGACTTCGCCAGACACGTTGCGGCGATACGCAGTCCGACCAAGGCTGTGTACCCCCTGGGACCCGCCATCAGGGAAGAGCTACTGGCCTCGTCGCTCGGCGAGCGAGTCGAAATCGCGCCCATCGATTGGCTGCCGACGTTCTCGGCAGATGCCTTCCCCTTGCGTGCACCGCGGCCGATGGCGCACCCCATCGTCCTCGGACGGCATGGGAGGGATGGGGCCGAGAAATGGCTCGAAGATGCCGAGCAGTTGAGACTTGTGTATCCAGAGTCCCCCGACTTCGAAGTGCGGATACTCGGGGGTGCCACCTGCGTACATCGTGTCGTCGGCGCAATCCCCGGCAATTGGACGGTACTACCCTTCGGGTCCGTTGATCCCGCCGAGTTTCTGGGTGAGCTCGACGCATTCGTGTACTTCCCGCACTCGAATCTCGTCGAAGGGTTCGGCCGAACGGTGATGGAAGCCATTTTTGTGGGAGTCCCCTGCGTGCTCCCCGCGCGGCTGGCGCGGACGTTCGATCGTGTGGCCTTCTGCTGCGAGCCGATTGCGGCTATCCCCGCCGTCCGCCGTATCGAGCAGTCGCATCGCTGGTGCGCGACCTTCGTGCAGAGAGCGCGGGCGATCGCCGTCGCCCAACAGGGGTCCGCGGCCGTACTGCGGCGCTTGCGCGGCGTTTCCAGCTACTTCGAGCAGCGAATCGCGGCGTCCGACGCAGATGCCTCGGCCGAGACGACTCACCTCGACACGGAGCTCGAAGGCTACAGGCGTTGGGTATGCACGGGGGAGGGGGACGCGGGCAAGTACACCGACGGCAGCGAGCTCTCTGCGGTGATCTAGTCCTTCCCTTTGGAATGCCATGCGGCGTGCAGCTCTCGATCGCCCCGACGCGAAAGCAACTCCGGCGCGTGGTCATTGGCTCGACCAGGCCTTGCGCAGGACGCTCTGGCTGGTTGGACTGCTCTCGGCGGCAACCTGTTCCAGTCCTCCGCCGAGGGAGCCCGTTGCTCCGGTTGTTCGGGTCCAGCAACCGGTCGCGGAGCACGCCGTTCCGGTCGAGCCAACTCCCGACAGCGCTCACGCCACTGGGGTGGCTGCAGCGGGTACGGCTGCGAATGCTGCTTTCCCGGTGTTCGACAACATGTTCTTCGAGGGAAAGCCGGACACCGCGGCAGCAGGCCTGCTGCCCATCACGATTCTATACGAGAACAAGATATGGCCCAATGAGCAGAACTTCGGGATGCCGCCCGGGCGAGACGAGTTCGAGGCGACGGTTCGCCGCCACCTGGTGCAGTCGGGTCCGGTCGTACTCGATATCGAGAGGCTCCCGCTCAAGGGACCGCCGGGTGTTGCTCAGAGCCGTCTCACGGTTCTCGGGATGCTCGCGGATTGGGCTCGAGTTGCTGCGCCCGGGAGAATCATTGGATTCTATGGATCCGGCACGCTGTCGAACGTACGGCCCGAGCATCGCGAGCTCGCGCTGGAACTGGCTCACCACGTGGACGCGATGTTTCCTCCTCTCTACACCCGCACGGTGGATCCTGCGCAATGGGAGGCTCGCGCGCGTACCTTGACACGAGAGGCTCGCGAGATTGGACCCGGCAAACCCGTCTTCTGCTACCTCCAGCCCCAGTACAAGGCCCAATCGCCCAGACCGCTCGAATTCATCGAGGCTTCCTACTGGAAGTATGAGCTCGAGGCCTGTCGGCGCTACTGCAATGGCATCGTGATCTGGGGTCGGAGCCGTCAAGCCTTCGACAACAGCACCGGGTGGTGGACGGCCACCGTGGAGTTCGTGGCGAATCTGGAAGAACCGCGCGACTCGAGATCGAAGCGCCACGAGGGGCGGTCAGGGGAGAGTGGAGTCACCGGCACGACAAGGAAGACACCCAGGCGCGATCAGCATCTCGCCCTCCCGCAAACCGCCCGCTCGGGCGGGCTCCGGGGCGACCTGCGCGACGAGCCGCCGCTATGCTCCGTGCCCTTCGCGTGATCCTCCCAGCTTCGGCCGTTCGTCGGAGCCGGGGCGGCGCATGTGTTCGTACCACCTCCGATAGAGGGGCGCGGCGCACGCGGCGAGCACGACGAGGAGGATCATCGTCGCGACGTAGATCACGTGGCGAAGCAAGTGGCCAGCATTGCCGCGGAGCAGCCAGGGTAGGGCCGCAACCACGAAGGACAGCCACAGGGCGTTGACGTAGTCGATGGGCAGGCGTCCGACCCAGGCTCTGCTGTGCCACCAGATCTCGCCCTTGCGAAAACGCGCCCAACCGTAGGCAGGGTTGAAGAGGAACCACAGCAGGTCCCACGTCACGTTCCAGATCAGGTAGCTCGAGAGGATGCGCGCCTCCAGTCCCCACGACCACTGCTGCCCGAAGGCAAGGCCGAGATGGAAACTGACGAGCGGAACGAAGAGCATCACCGCGTGGTAGCCGGTGAGCGGTTTGCCCGAGATCAAGAATGCGCAAGCGCGCGCATACCAAGGGCTGCGACGGAACCAGGTGGGCAGGTTCATGGCCCATCCGTCCCTACCCTCGATCTCGATCTCGACCATCGCGAAGAGCATCGCGTACACGAATAGGAAGAGGGTACTCGGCAGCGTGTCGAGTAGCTCGATCCAACCAATATTCGCCGCTGGATTCATGTTCATCGACTTTCCCGTGCGCTGCGCGGAGCTCAAGCCGGGTCGAGCGCATTGCACTCGGAACCCTGCCTCTGCCCGGCCAACAGAACCTCGCATCGCATCCTTCTCGCGGCCGCGGCCCAGCCCGGATAGGCGGGGAGAAGGTCGACCTCTGCTCGGTCGGCCCCGCGTCGCACCGCGATGTCTCCGTAGCAGGCCGGCTCAGGGCGACCGGCGAAGAAAACGGCGAAACGAAGCATGGCGGACGTCCCGGGCCTCATGGCCAACAGATTCGGAAAGGGTGGCTTGAACGCAAGCCGTGCGCTGTGCGCGGCTGGGTCGATGGACTGTCGCGCGGAGGCCAGCACGGAAGCGAGCTCGATGACGCCATCGGGACTGCGCACAGCCTGACCACGAAGGCCAGACAGCGACCATGCCTTCCCACAGGCGGGATCCCGGCATGGCGGGCTCGTGGCCTCGAAGGGCAATCTGGCATGCGCATTGATGAACGCGAATTGGAAGCCGCGGGTCAAGTACGAGACGTAGCCGATGAAATACGGGGGTGCGGACTTGTCGCTCGGCACCAGATGATAGCCCTGGTTGCCCACCGTGAGAGCCGAACCGGTGGTCGCGATGTTGGATGCGTTCACCCGCATCACCACCAGCCCGCCCTTTGGATTGTGTCCCCCTGGATCGACAATCATCGACCACTGCGGGTTGGGAGGACCGTAGCCGATGTAGTGATAGACGAGCCGCTCGCTGGTCGCGAGAGGCAATTCGAGCTCGGCGGTCTTCCACTTTCGGTCGACTGAACAGACCAGGTCGGCGTAGTGAACTGGAACGTTGAGGTACCGGTCCTCCGGAGCGGGCACGCTGAAGTAGTATTCCTGGGTGTTGTCGTGCCGGGTGGTGATGGCCATCAACCGAGCCTTGGCTCCCCGGGTTGCCCCGGGCAGGGGCATGCATTCCACGGCTTCGAGCTCCGGATGGCCGTGGAAATAGGCGATGAGATGGAATGCGGCTTCCCTGTATCCGAACCGAAACGGAAAGACCACGGCCGTGTCGGTGTGACCGCTCGCGTATTCGGCCCTGATCGGCGGAGCGGCGTCGAGATACCCGGGCTGGAACGGCCGCTGCGGCGTTTGCTCGATCACCGTCTTGTAGGCCGTCTCCTCCTCTGCTGCGGGCGGCGCGGGCGGGGGGGACGCGGCGGGTGCCTTCTGCTGCGAACAGCTCTGCTCGAGAAGTAGGCAAGCCACCGCGGCGAACGGGATCAGAGCCCTGACGACGGGCGTGGCCGCCGGCGCCATGGCGGGCACAGCTGTCGTCGAAACGGCTGCTCTGGGAGGATCTACGTCGCGCATCGTTCCAGGCACCCTCGACGTGTCGCGTGGGCCGAGCGGTGCCGTTCACTAACACGTGGACTCGAGCGTGGCCAGGGACGGACGGAGCGCGCTACAACCGAGCTCGTTTTGATCAGCGTCGTCTGCGGTTCCGGGGATGACCGGCAAGCCGGCGGCGCCGCTCGGGCGCCAGCAGCGTCAGGGTGGCGTATGCCCCGGTTCTTGCTCCTCGCGCGCGCCGTCGAGGCTCGCGGGCGAGCGCAGCGATTCGGCTTCGATGAGAACGTAGCGCAGCGTCGGACACGTGGACACGATGCGGCGTTCCAGGCGATCGATCACCTCGGGGAGCTCCTGGGCCGAGACACCGGAGGCGAACGAAACGTTCAAATTGAGCAAAGCCTGGTCAGGGCCGAGCTGCATCGTGAGCAGGCGCACCACGCGCGCCACTGCGGGGTCGGATTCCAGAACACGGCGGACGCTGCCCACGGTCTGTGGGTCGACGGCCTCGCCGACGAGCAGCCCCCGTGACTCGATGACGAGGAACACGGCAACCGAAGCGAGCACCACGCCTATGGCGATCGAGGCCACGGCGTCCCAGACCGGTGCATCCAGGAGATCCGACAGAAATACGCCCACGGACGCGAGCACGAGCCCCGCTATGGCCGCTGCATCCTCCGCGAGGACGGTGTAGTGAACGGGGTCCTTGCTTTCGCGAATGGCCGTCCAGAAGGGGCGACCGCGCGTCGTCGAGCGAAACTCCCTGAACGCTATGACGAATGAAATGGTCTCGAACACCAAGGAGGCTCCGAGCACGACGTAGTTCCACAACGGGTCCCGAGTTGGTCTCGGCGACAGCACGTGCACGATGCCTTCGTAGGCGGACACCCCGCCGCCGAGCCCGAAGATGAGCACCGCGACAATGAGACTCCAGAAGTAGAGCTCCTTGCCGTGACCGTAGGGGTGTCTCTCGTCCGCGGGCCGCTGGCTGCGCCGTATGCCGAGCAACAGCAGTAGCTGGTTGCCCGTATCGACGGTGGAGTGCACGGCTTCCGAAAGCATCGCGGAGCTGCCCGTCACGGCCGCCACCACGAATTTGGTCGCCGCGATGGCCAGGTTGGCTCCGAGGGCGCCGTAGACCGCGATCGGTTTGTCCGTGTGTGCCATGGGAGTGCACGCTGATCCGAGCGCAAAGGCGCGCTCCGGCCGCGTCGACCGGCCATCTTATAGGACGGAATGTGAGTCCCCGTGTATTGGTCAACGGGCCGACCCTTGTGCGGCCGGCGTCCGGTCTGCGCCGCGCAGCCAAGCCGACCCTGCGCGCGTTGGGGGTGACGAGGCTGGCGGTCAGACGGTTCGGACACCATATCGAGACGCGGCCGCTTGGGCTATCAACAGGGCACGGTCTATCGCGCCAGGAACACTTCGCCGATGAACGCACCAGCTGGCTCCAAGGCAAAGGATCGAGACTCGGGTGGACGACGCGGCTTCATGGCTGCGGTCGGAGGACTGTCCGCTCTGTGGCTCTCAGGGCTCCTGTACCCCATCTACCGCTATCTCAGCCCGCCCGCGGAGACGAACCCTTTGGGCAAAGAGGGCAAGCTCAAGGTGGACAAGATCACACCTGCGGACGTGGCTCGGCCGGGTCAGGGCAAGAACGGCGGCTACGGCAGCCGCGGGCTCATCGTGCTGCGGGCTGCGGACGGGCAGCTGCGCGCTTTCGATGCCAAGTGCAGCCACGCCGGCTGCAACGTCAGGTTCGACACAACCCGCATGACCTGCCCATGCCACGGGGGGATCTACGATCTCGCCGGCAAGAACATCGCGGGACCGCCGCCCAAGCCGCTGACGGAGCTGGCGGTGCACGAAGAGAACGGACAGCTGTTCGTCACGGGGATCCTGGGGGCCAAGCGGAGCTGAGCCATGACCGAGCCCCTCTCTCCCGTTCCCCCCGAGGCGCTCGAGGCGCTGCCGCCACAGTCCACGCGGGCGGGCCGCGCCGCCAGGGCTTTGCTCGCTCGCTTCCCGGTCTGGCCGGTGATCGCGTTCCTGGGGCACAAGTCGGTCCCCAAGCACAAGCACTCCGGCTGGTACACCGTGGGTGGGATCGCTCTGTTCTTCCTCGTGGTGCAGATCATCACGGGGATCCTGCTCATGGTCTACTACCGTCCGAGCCAGCCGTGGCAGTCGGTGCAGCGAATCGTCAACGAGGTGCCCTACGGGAACGTGATCCGGAGCGTTCATCACTGGGCAGCCAACCTGATGATCCTGACCCTGTTCGTGCACATGTTCAGCACCCTGTTCATGAAGGCCTATCGAGTCCCGCGTGAGGGAACCTGGCTCACGGGGCTCGGCCTCCTGGGCTTCGTGATGGTGTTCGGATTCTCCGGCTACCTGCTGCCTTGGGATGATCTGTCCTTCTTCGCGACCCGCGTCGGGATCTCGGAGGTCGAAAAGGCTCCGTACGTCGGCACCTGGGTCGCCAACCTCGCCCGTGGCGGCGGCGACGTGACCGTCGACAGCATCGGCAGGTTCTACGCTTTGCACGTCGTCGTCCTGCCGCTCGGCGTGCTCGCCCTGGTGAGCGTGCATCTGCTCTTCATCCAGATCCAGGGCATGAGCGCACCCGACAGCTACTACGCCTTGCCGCCGGAGAAGCAGGAGAGCTCGAGCTTCTTCGGGGACTACCTGTTCGCGGAAATCCCCGTGTGGCTGCTCATGGGTGCGCTGCTCGCCTTCTTGGCGACGTTCTTTCCCCGGGGCCTTCTGCCCGAAGCCGATCCCACGGCTGCGGCGCCGGAAGGCATCAAGCCGGAATGGTACTTCCTGTCGCAGTATCAGGCGCTCAAGCTCTTCCCGGGCAAGCTCGAGCTCGTCGGGCAGGCGCTGCTCGGAGGCATTCCCCTGCTCGCCTTCATCCTGCCCTTCGTCGACCGAGCCATTCCGGCCGATCGTCGTGGCCGGACGGTGACCTGGCTCGGGGTCTTTGCCCTGGCCGGACTCGTCGCAATGACGATCTGGGGGTGGCTGTCATGAACTACCCGGTCTGGGATGTGCCCGGCCTCGGCGCGGGGCTGGTCGTTGCCATCATCGCGATCTTCCACGTCCTGGTTTCCCACATCGCCGTGGGCGGCGGCGCGTTCCTGTTCGTCGCCGAGCTCTGGGCGCGGCGACAGCCGGAGAAGGAACGGATCCTGGCTTGGCTGAAGCGCTACGTGGTCTTCTTCCTGGTCTTCACCACGGTCTTCGGTGCCATCACGGGGGTAGGGATCTGGTTCTCGATCCAGCTCGCGAGCCCGGAAGCCACGAGCCTCTTGATCCATCAGTTCGTCTTCGCCTGGGCCATCGAGTGGGTCGCCTTCCTCGGCGAGCTCACCGTGCTCTATCTGTACTACTACGGGTGGAGCGCGAACCCGGAGCGCCGCAGAGTGCTGCTGGCGGGCGCGTACTTCGGCATCGCGTGGATGTCGCTGGTCGTCATCAACGGGATCCTGACGTTCATGCTCACCCCGGGCGGCTGGACCCTCGAGAGCCACGACATCGCTGCGGGCTTCTTCAACCCCGGCTATTTCCCGGCGCTCGGCCTGCGCACGGTGGTGATGTTCCTGTTGGCGGGCCTGTCGGCCTTCGTGGTCGCCGGGCGTATCGACGCCAAGGACTCGCTCAAACCGCGCATCGTGCGCTTCGCAGCGTATTGGGTGATCCCGGCGGCCGTGCTCATTCCCTTGTTCAGCTACGCGTACTGGGCGACGCTGCCGAGCCTCACCACCCAGCTCGCCCAGGAGGGCGTCGCGGGTCTGGCCGGCGGCAAACTCGAAGTGATGGCTCGCGCGCTCATGCTAGCCGGCGCGACCGCGGTGTTGATCCTGGTCGGCACGCTGTCTTTCGCCGTGCGTCCGCGCGCGGTCACGATGGGCGCCGCCGTCGCGCTGCTCGGCACGGCGCAGCTCGGCATTGCCGGAGCCGAGTTCTTCCGCGAGATGGCGCGCAAGCCGTACGTGGTCCACGGGGTGCTCTACTCCAATGCGCTCTGGGCCAAGGAGGCGAAGCCGGCCACACTGACCAAGCCGTTCCTCTCGAGAGCGCACTGGCACCCACAGACGCAGCCGCTGACGCGCGCGCGCGGAGAATGGATCTACCGCCTGCAGTGCGCGAGCTGCCACACCCGTGGCGGCTACCGGTCGCTCGAGCAGCGCACCGCCACGTGGACGCCAGAGTTCGGTTTCAAGTGGCTCGAGACCATGAACGCGACCGGCGTCATGCCGCCCTTCCAGGGCGATGCAGAGGACCGAGCGGCCTTGACATCGTACCTGCTATCGCTGAACGGAAGAAAGGTCGATCCGGCGGCCATCCTGAATCCACCCCCATCCAAGGCAGCTGTCGTGCAGGCACGGCTCGAGGAGGTGACGCCATGAATGCCCCGGTGCCTCCGTTCGACCCCATGGGTCTTCCCCTGCCAACCTCGATCCTCACGGCGCTCGCCTACCTCACGCTCACGCTGCATTTCGTGGCGATGCAGTTCACCGTGGGCAGCGCGCTGTTGTTGTTGTTTTCCTGGCGCAGGCAGCCGGGGGTCGCTCGCTTCCTCGGGAACGGGCTGCCCCTCGGCTTCTCGTACCTCGTGACGTTCGGGATCCCGCCGCTGCTGTTCGTGCAGGTCATCTGGGGCCAGTTCTTCTACAGCTCATCGGTGCTCATCGGTGCGTACTGGATCAGCGTCATACCGCTCATCATCGCCGGCTACGGCGCCGCCTACTGGCATCGGCTCTCGCGCGACGCGCGGCCTAAGTACCAGCTCGTGCTCGTTGCGGTGTCGCTCGTTGCGTTGCTTGCGGTGGGCTACATCTACGTGAACAACATCACGCTTTCCTTGCGACCGGAGCGGTGGCTCGACCACTATCGACACCATCCCGGTGGCGGCGCGCTCAACTACGGCGAGTCCACGCGTTTCGGCCGCTATGGTCTGTTTCTCGTTCCGGGGCTGTTCGCCGCCGGGCTTGCGCTGGTGCTCAGAGCGGGGTTCTTGCGTCGTCGCGGCCTCGGCGAGGAGGCCGACTCGTCGCAGCGCATTGGGCTCAGAGCCATGCTCGTCGCCACCGCGCTTCAGGCCGTTGCACTACTGGCTCTCTGGTTGACGCTGCCGGGTGCCGTGAAGCTCGCGTTCACTGAGTCTCGCCTGCTCGGAGGGCTCGCTGCCGGCGCCGTGCTGCTCGGATTCGGCGCGCTGGCCGTGGCGTGGCTGTCACGCGCGCGGGCCGGCACGGGCCTGCCGGTGTTGGCGGCCCACCTGTTCGTCGGCGCCATCGCCTGTCTGGTCGTCGCGCGTGACCTGGTACGCCAGATCTACCTCCGGCCGTACCTCGAGCTCTCGAGCGCTCCCGTGCTGCCACAGTGGGGCATGTTCGTGGGGTTCGTTCTGACGTTGGTCGTTGGTTTGCTGTTCCTGGTCGTGATGACCAAGCAGACGGTGAGCGGCATGGTGGGAGCGCTTGGGAAGGGCCAGGGGGCAGGGGAGCCCAGCGCAGAGGTGAGCTCGTAGGCAGGGGACGGAAAGCCGCGTGTGCGGTCTGCGGGAGCGTAGTGCTTGAGCGTTGGCTGCAACGCACGGCGCCGCCTGTGCGTCCTCACTCCGAATCGAGCGATTCCAGACGGTCCACGGCCGTGGTCAGGCCGCATGGCTTGACCAGCTCGACGAGATGCTCGCATGCCTCGCAACGGATCCAGGCCTTCTGCTGCGGTTCCAGCGGCTGACGGACCACGCCCGTCGTCACCTCAGGTCCTCCTCCAGCTCGCCGCGGCGGCGCGCCGCATCCGCGGCGGCCATGAGGCGCGTTCGGAGCTCGCCGTTGTCGAGGCAGACGCGTACGAGCTGGCAGAAGGACTCATCGGTCGTCTCGCTCGGCGTGAGCGTCGCCAGAATACGATCGATGAGGTCCAGACTGTGTGTCGAGATGATGACCTGCGTACCCCGGCGCACGGCTTCGACGATAGCCACCGCCGTTTGGGCAAGGCTTGCGGGATGCTGGTGTATCTCAGGTTCCTCCAGCAGGCAGGTGCCACCTTCGGCAGCCAGTAGTTCGAACAGCAAGCGCAAGAGTACGTGGATCCCGTCCCCCACCAGCGCAACGGGCACAACGCTGTTGCCGAATACGGCGCTCAGCCACGGGATACCCTCGTCCGTGAGGATCTCGAATCGCACGAGACCAGGGAGGAGCTCCCTGCCCGCCGCGACGATGGCTTCCTGGGCGCCGCGACGCACGGCGTCCGTGTAGACGTCATGGAGCACTCGGCCGACACCCGGTTCAAGGAACGTGGTGGCCGGGAGCTCCCCGAGCCCGCGATCATTGTCGAGGGGCAAGAAGCGGTTGTTCGCTGCCAACGCTGTCACAGAGAGCGGCTTGGAGCCGCCATTGGCTTCCAGCGGACCGGCGCTGGGTGCGTTGCGCACGATACGAAATGCCCGGTATGGCGCTGGATCACCGCGGTTGGCGAAAACGCGTCGGGCCTCCTCAACCGCCAGTGCCGCGTCCCAGTGGACTTAGCGCTCGACGTGCGTCCCATCGTCGAGCGTGGCTACGACCGTTGCGTGTTCGCTGCCTGCACGGATGAGCCAGCGGCTGAAATCCCACGTCTCGCGCCGGTGGGCCACCGCCTGGCCAGCGGCCGCAGCTGGGCGAGGAGAGGCGGCAATCGATGCGGCTTCCAGCAAGCTGGTCTTGCCCGACCCGTTGGGACCAACCAAGACGACGAGGCGCCCCAGCGCATCGACTTGGGCGTGGGCGAGTCCGCGGAAATCGCTGGCCTGGACCGACCGAATCACCCGCCGAGCATACCTGGGACCGGGCCGGACGGTACCTTGAACGCATCGGCCACCCGGGCATCCTTGCCCAGGTGCAGGGAGACTGCGGGATCCGACGGACGCGTGCACAGGCAACAGGGGACCAAACTGAGGTTTTGGGATCCGGGCTGCCACGGTCTGCGTCGGAGTAGTGACCGCATGGGGTCCCCCGGACCCGCCACGACGAGGCACGCATCTCCCCGCACCAGTTTGGGGCAGGCCGGTGCCACGAAGCTCGGGGACGTGGCAGCATGACTCCACCCATGGACGTAGCACCGCGATCCAGCGGACGCGCTGAGCCAGATGGCGCAACGACACCGTGACCCACACCGTCGATACCGGCTGCCTCATTTGCGGACAAGAGCTCACATACGCACAGAGCGCTCGGGCCGTGACCTGCGTCCTGTGCGGGTCGCGTGCCATGAGCACCGCGGCTTGCCCGTCCGGCCACTACGTGTGCGACGCATGCCATGCAGCGCGGGGCGTCGACGTGATCGAACGACTGTGCGCGGCCTCCTCGTCGACCGATCCGGTCGCGCTTGCCACCGAGCTGATGCGAAGTCCAGCGATCGCCATGCACGGGCCGGAACACCACTATCTCGTTGCTGCCGTGCTGCTTACCGCTCTGGACAACGCGCAGGGTCAGCGCGAACGCAAACCGGCTGATCTCGCCGAAGCGCGGCGTCGGGCCGCCAAGGTGCTCGGTGGCTTCTGCGGCACCCACGGCAGCTGCGGCGCGGCCGTGGGCACGGGGATCTTCTGGAGCATCACCACCGGAGCGACGCCGCTCAGCGAGGGCTGTTGGGGTCAGAGCAACCGCATCACGGCTCGCGCGCTCTTCAGCATTGCCGAACATGGCGGGCCGCGCTGCTGCAAACGCGACACGTACCTGGCTCTGGCCGAAGCCGTGGCCGAGGTCGAAACGTTCACGCCGGGCGTAGCGTGGACGGCCTCGACGCCGCGCTGCGAGCATTCGGAGCGCAACCGTCAGTGCCTGGGAGAGCGGTGTCCGTTCCACGCGGGAGCCCGAGCGAAGTAGGCCGGCTGCCGACTCCTACTCCCCGTCTGCGTGCTGCGCCGCCTCGCACAGCTCCCGGTATCTCCGCTGATCAGAATCGAGAGCGCGACCGATCCATCGGCGAGGCGGGGGCTTCATCGTCCGAGCTGGGGCGTGGCCGGCCGGACCGGGGGAACGAGCTCTCGAAGGCGGGGGCTCATTTCTGGGAGCTGGGGGATCACTTTTCCGAGTGGGGGGCTCATTTCTAGGAGCTGGGGGATCACTTCTCCGAGCTGACTTCCAGGCCGGAGGGGATCGTTGCGGGAGGCGGGGGAATCGAAGTGACGGCGCCACCAGTGGGGTCAGATATCGCTACCCGCTTTCCTCTTCTGGTCGCGCCGCGTGGGGCGCGCGAGCAGCCAGGAATGCTTCCATGAGCTCGAGGTTCGCGCGCCACTTCGAGCCCTCGCGAACGACGAGGCGGCGTTCGCTCAGGGCGACGAGGTCTCGCTGCAGTTTTCTTGCGGCGCCAGCCTCGGAGCTGGAAGCGTACTCGCGCGCGAGATTGGACGTCAGTATGGAGAGCTCCCCGGCAGTCAGTGGCTCGGGCCTTGCGGACAACGCCAGAATCAGGTCGCGCTGACGCTTCTCGGCCTTGGTGGCACGGGCGAACCGTGCGTGAACGTAGTTCTGCCACGCGACTTCGAGCTGCTGGGCGCGTACCTCGGCAATCTGCGTTCGGAGGCCGTCGACGAGCCCTTGAACGGCGTACCGGATGAAGCTTGCCACGCCGCGTTCGCGGTCCTTGCTGGCGCGATCGAGGTGACGGTAGTAGTCGCTGCGGGTTTCGTTGTAGTGGTTGCTGAGCAGCTGCGCGGCTGGTTTCGGAACGCCAGAACGGGCGAGGACGAGGAACTCGACCAAACGGGCCGTTCGTCCGTTTCCGTCTCCAAACGGGTGGATCCAGGCGATGTACAGGTGAGCGATGATCGCGCCCAAGACCGGCAGCGCCAGGCCGTACGATTCGGTCGGGGCGAAATCCTTGCAGTTGAGCCAATCGACGAGGCGTTCGAGCAGGTACTGGCAGTCCCGTGCTGGGGCGCCGCGGTACTGAAGCACGCCTACCGAGTACGTTCTGATCTCTCCCGGAACGACTTGACCCCCAACGTCGAGTCCGTCGAGCAGGGTACGATTGAACTGCTTGATGAGGTCGACCGAGAGCTCGTCGAGGTTGCCGCCGAGGATGTCTGCCCAAATCGAATTGCAGGCATCGACGACGTTCTGGACTTCACGCGCGAGGTAGGACTTGGAGGGAGGCAGCTCGAGCTCGTGGTCGAGCAGCTTCTGCACCTGCTCTTCAGTCAGGGTGTTGCCCTCGATGGCCGTGGTCGCATGCGCGCCTTTGGCCAGGTACACGCGATGCAGTTTCTGGGCGACATCGGGCCGCAGGGGGGAGCCGGCCAGATGTTCGAACTTGGACGTCGCCTCGCCGAGGAGCATCCAGACTCGCGGGTCGAAGCGTTTGGCGTCGAGCTGGAACGTCAGCCATGGGTGGGAGGTTTCGTAAGTCCTATTGTCCACGAGATCTCGTTTGAATACATAGACCTGTCGTCCTTCATGCGCCATGTCTTGTCGCGAGTATTGTCGTCCCATGTGTCCGAAGGCTTGGCGGGACGGGTTTCGGGCTTGTGGGCGTTCGTCTTGAAGCGGCCAACGGGCCGACGCCGGGAGTGGCACCCACCGGTCTCGCCCCGGGCGATTGCGCAGCAGGCCCGAACCACCCCGGCCGACCGCCGCTGTCCCGCTACTTCCTCGTGTCGAGCCCCAGCACGGCCTTGCGAGCGGCAGCCTCGAGCAGATCGTCGTCCCGCGTGACGAGCGTGAAACCGCCCGCGATCGCTGCGCCAAGCAACCCTCGATCCACGGGGTCACCATTGACGTCGTAGAGGGCGCCCGCCTCGAGAGCAGCCTCCCAGGTGAAGGCGAGCTCAGCGACACGCATTTTGCGCAAGGCGCGCTGCATCCACGAGAGCGGCGTCGGTTTGAGGTCGAGCCTTCCCCTTTCGGCAAGGCGAAGCGTCTCCTGGACGGAGAGCGAGCAGAGATAGACGCGTCCCTCGCACACTCCGTTCTCCAGCAGAGTCAGAGGGCGTCGGGCGATGGTCTCGCCCAGGGCCCAGTCCAGGAAGGCGCACGTGTCGAGCAGCAGGGGCTGGTCACGCATCGGTGGTCCAGCGATCGTGCGCACAGAGCAGGTCGCGTGGATCGCCCACGATTCGGCCGGTGGCGCGCATGCAGCCGTGGAGGCCTTGAGTGGCGTCTGGGTGGCGGACTTCCTCGACGACGAGAGAGTAGTTGCCGATCCTGAGCCGGGACCTGTTGCGGGCCGCCCGACTCAGGAACTTTGCGGGTGCGGCGCGGAATTCCCGCATCGAGACTTCAGTGCTTGCCTTCGGCTTCGGCTTGGACATCGTGTACACGTATACCGTGTACACGGCAGACCGGCAATCGACGAAAGCCCGTTGGAGGACGTCGTACCCGACCGCGACGGGTGGCCGCCTGCCGGACAAGGGGCCGAGCCGTCGTTCAGCACCCAGCTTCGTGGGCGTGCTCCAGGCTGGCTGAGGTCGCTTCCACCGTGCTACCTCCCCAGTGTGGCCCATGGGTTCGTCGATCGGATCGCGCTTCGCAACTACAAGAGCATTGCCGCGTGTGATCTGAAGCTCGGACCGCTGACTTTTCTCGTTGGCCCGAACGGTTCAGGCAAGAGCAACTTCCTGGATGCGCTGCGGCTGGTCGCCGACGGCCTCAATCTGCCTCTGGATCATGCGATCCGGGAACGGGGAGGGATCGACGACGTGCGTCGGCGCTCGACCGGACATCCTCACAACGTCGGGATCCGTCTGGAGCTGCGCGTTGCACCCGAATCGAGCAGAGCCCTGTTTGCGTTCGAGATCGCCGCAAAACAGAATGGAGCCTTCGACATCAAGGAGGAACGCTGCTGGGTGAAAGAGGCGTACTACCTGGTGCAGCGGGGAGAAATCGTGGATTGCTCGCTGCCGAATCCCCCGAGAGCCGCACCAGACCGGCTCTACCTGATGAACCTGTCGGGCGTGGACGCGTTTCGACCGCTGTACGACGCAATGACCGCGATGAGCTTCTACAATCTGAACCCGGAGGAGATGACGCCCCCTGCGATCTCGGGCCGAAGCTGCTGGCCAGGGCGGCTTCGACCGGGACCGCGTCCGCGGTCGCCGTCGTGCTGGCTCACAGGGAGTACGAAGCGTGGTTTCTGGCGTCGGCTGCATCACTGACGGGCGAATGCGGGCTCTCGCAAGAGCTCGAACCACCGCCCGACCCGGAGAGCATACGCGACGCCAAGGGATGGCTGCGCCACCACATGACAGAGGGGAGCTACCGGGAAGTGGTTCACCAACCGAATCTCACTGCCAAGATGGACCTCGAGCAGGCGCGACGAGCAGGGTCGTTCGAGAAGCTGTGGCGAGAGGTGACGAGGATGCTGGCCGGGTAGGGGGTCGCCACGGTACCCTACCCGTCAATCGCCCCGAGCTCGCGATGCCGCGTCTCCGGCAACACCCACACCCAGCTCGCCGTGAGCAGTGCCAGCACCACCGGCACACCGAGCCCACCCTCGACGCCGTGCCGCGCTACGAAGAAGCCCACCACGACCGGGGCGAACAGCTGCACTCCGCGCGCGCAGTTGTACGTCGTGCCCATGGCGAAGTTGCGTACGTCGGTGGGGAACAGCTCGGCCAACAGGGCGCCGAAGCCCGCCGTGCACCCGGAGCCCAGCCCCATGGCGAACAAGACGAGCCAGAACGCGGTGGGGTGGGCCAGCAGGGCGTGCCAGTGGAAGGCGATGCCGTAGACCGCCGCGGCCGTGAGCAGCGAATAGCCGGTGAACGCAGCGCGGCGTCCATGGCGGTCCGCGATCAGCCCGAAGCTCAGCATGCCGAGCAGCTGTCCGAGCTGGGCTGTCAGGATCCAGAGCGCCGAGCGAGCCACGGGCTGGCCCAGGTGCTGCTGCAAGAGCTTGGGCAGCCACGTGTAGCAGGTCCAGTACGTGCCGAGCTTGAACACGCCCAGCAGCCAGCCCTTGCCCATGACGCCGAGCAGGCGCGCGCGTGCCAGGCGCCGAAGCGCCGAGAGGGGAGAAAGAGCCCGCTCGTGCTGCCTGTCCCACAGCGCCGATTCCGGCAGGTGCCGTCGCACGACCAGCGCCAGCGCCGCCGACGCCGACGAAACCAGAAACACCGCACGCCAGCCGATGAGAGGCGCCACGAGCAGGCCCGTCACCGCCGCGAGGGCCACACCCACCGGCTCGCC
>JAFGIS010000250.1 GCA_016929495.1 Polyangiaceae bacterium
CAAGGTGGGCGGCAGCAGCGGCTTCAACGCCCCGCTCGGTGGAATGGCCGTGAATGGCAACTCCTACAACTATCCGAGCTACGGCTACTTCTGGACATCGACGCTCGGGACGCCGGGTCCCTGGCGGAGGTGCTTGACGTCAGGACCGACCTACCCCCAGGACACGGTGGGACGCTGGGAGACGTGGGGGAGACACTACGCGCTGCCACTCCGCTGCGTCACGGAGGAAGGAACGCACGGATAGCGGGTGAACAACACCATCGGCCTGTTCGAGAAGCCGCGCGGGGCTACTCGATCGTCGCGAACAACTGCGGGCCCGCCAGCAGAGCACAGTGCTCGCGGCATCGCGCGAGGTGCTCGTGCCGCTCTTCTCCCGAGCGGACCACGAGCGCTCGAAGTCCTCTGACCAGCTCGGAGTCAGCGCCGTCGTCGAGCCTCGAAGTGTGCTTCAGCACCGCCTGCTCGAACAGAACGCTATCCTGATAGTCGCCGAGTGATTCCTGGAGCTTCTTCAAGCGTCGTTGCATCTCCAGGTACGAGGCGCCCAACTCCGGCTCGAGCAGCTCCGCGGCGTAGCGAAAGCGCTTCAAGGCGAGCCGGAACCGGTGCCACTGCTCGGCCTCTTCCGTGCTCAGTGGGTGTGGGACGGCTGCACGGGCGGCCTCGACCACGGGTCGAAACGCGAGCTCGGCCATGACGCCGTAGGTCATGCTCGGTGCCCGCGCCCGTAGCGCCACGGCGTCGAGCATCTCTCTGAGGGGCGGTGCTAGCGCGTCGAAGCTTTGACGGGACAGGGCCCGCTGAGCCCTTCTGGCCAGTTTCCTGCGACGCTCCTTGGCCCGATCGAGCAGATAGCCGAGCGCCTCGCGCTGCGGGGCGTCGCTGGTCGTCGCCCACTTCGTCCGCAGGCGAGCCATCTGCACGTCCGTGTCGCGCAGCTCCCGGACGGCACGGGTGATCCGGCACAGCGGCTTGTGCAGGGACTCGACCAGCCCCGGGTCGACGTAGGGTCCGAACAGGTCCACGAAGGTGCGGATCCTTCGCGATGCCACGCGGAGCTGGTGGACGGCCTCGACCGGATCTTCCGTGGCCGCGAACTGCTTCACGGTCCGCAGCTGGGCGAGGCGTTGCTCGACCCGTCGCGACAGGTGCAGGATCCCGCGTGGAGGATGCGCGCGATGGGTCGGCAGCAGTGCCATCAAGACATGGACGATCGAGGCTGGTTCGCCCGATTCACGCGCGACGTGGAGCGTCTGCCGCCAGGAGCTCGCGACCTTCGTCCGGAAGCCCGGAGGTTCCGTAGGGTGCCGGCGATCGATGTGTTGCTCTCGCGGCTGGGGCCCGGCGACGAGCTTCAGAACGCGTGACCCGAGAGCCAGGGTCGCACCGTAGGCCACGGACGCCGACCTCTGCAGCATCCTTGTGGCGTCCTGTCCCGACGGGACCCGGGCGAACCAGCGCCTCGGCGGGAACTGAACGAGAGGGTCTTGCTCGGGCGCCGGCGTCGACGTTGGCACTGAACGGGTTTCAGTTGAACGGCGACGTCTATCGTAGGCCATTGACAACGTTGTGGCGACGATACTACAACCGCCCGAGCCATCGCGGGAAACGGGCGCTCAAACCGTGCTCGCCACGGCCTGCTCGACTTCCCAGCGGACCTCATCCGTCCCCACGGACCCGGCCTCGGAGGTCGGGCTTTCGATCACCCGATTCCCGTCACGGGCCTCCCAGGCAAACGAACCATCGACGTTCTTCCTCAAGTACTTGTACTCGAGGGGTCGCTTCGCTTCGACGCGAGCTCGCGCCGACCACTTCGGGTACTCGGCGGGGTCGAGCGCTAGCGCACGCTCGGGGTCCCAGGCTCCGAGCGATGGATCGGCACCCACGACGCACACCGTTTGACCGAACGTCGTTTCCGCGAGGGCCTCGAAACAGACCCATGCGTACTCGGTCGACTGCGTCGCCGTCTCGTCGGATCCGACGGGTGCCTGTGCATCCTCGGTCGCCCCAGCATCAGAACCACTTTCGTGGCTCTTGCTCGGGGGCTCAGGTTCGTTGTGTTTCTCGGTAAGCCCCTGAACGGCTGCAGCCAGCACCTCATCGGCCACTTCGGCGAAGGCCCTGAGCGCCCGAACCACTTTGAACGCCGTGTCCGTCAAACCCGTGAGCCGGCCGTTCTTTTCCATCGCTTCCTCTCGCCCGGATGCGTCCTGTGTCCGCCTACCTTGCTCGACTCGAGCGCCGTGTTCAAGTGACTCGTGTGCTGTTTTCGGAAGTACCGGTCCGGACACGCCTGAAATCGGGGGTCGGTCGCTGTTCTCATCCTCTCGGGGCCGGTGCCTACGGCCGGTCCGCTCCGAACAACTCCTGCAGCCAATTGGGCTCCTGGAGGTCGCCCCAGGACTCATCGTCCAGGACTTGAGCGGAGGTCGTTTCTCTGTAGCTGGACACCAGACCGACGAAGGCGCGAGGGCCAGGAGACCCGTCGATGATGACGACCATGGCCCGGGGATCTCCGGTGCCGATGTGCAGGACGCGGCGGCTGCCAGGGTCTCGGATCTCGCACACCGGGGCGACCACGGGTGCCTGAAGGACGGCACGGTCGGGATCGATGTGCAGATCCCGGTACCAGCCTCCGGTCGAATGCACGCTGCCGTCGCAGTCCGCATCGGTCGTCGCGATTGCGTTCATCCAGCCGAGGTCGGCCTGGGAGATGGCCTGACCGAGTGCCTGCGTCTGCGCAATGCCGGCGATGCGACCCAAGATCGCCTGTGCTCGTACCGACCAGTTCCGGACGCGCGACAGGCTCTGCTGCGACACGCCTGCCGCTTTCACCACGGAAGTCACCGACCCGACCCAAGCCGCCAGGCGCTTCCAGGCATCTGGATACGGATCGACGTAGGCGTCCGGAAACTCGCATGTCGTGTGAATCGTGGACAGGGTGAGGTAGAGCGATGTGTCGTGACGCACTTCTGCCCATGCGCTCATTTGCGTGGCCAGTATGCGGCGCGACCATGGCACGGACCGGACAACGGACGGGACGCCCTCCGGCGGGCGTGACAACGACCGAAACACACCGAACCACTCCGCGTACAGGTTGTCTTTCCAGTAGCCGGCTTCGAACCCATCGACTTCCCGTCGAAGGGCCTTCAGCCGTTCGGTGGCGTCCCTGGAACGCTTGCGC
>JAFGIS010000251.1 GCA_016929495.1 Polyangiaceae bacterium
AGCGCAACGCGCCTCGACGCACATCACTGACCTCCGCGGCTTCCGAGCACGCATTAGCCGGGGGCCCGGCCGCGCGCAGCGAAGCGAGCACGGACCGACCGAGTCCTACCGCCCCAACGCAAGGGGCATCCTCACACCCCAATGCAGGAGACCAACGCGATGTACCAGGCAGCGAATAGACGATCCAACCGCTGGCTCAAGGTGTTCGGCGCGGTGACCGTCATCGCCGCGGCTGCCCGTTGCGGTGTGCCGGCCAACCGGTTCGAGTCCAGGCCACATGGGCCCTGAGTTCGCTTCCCAGACGCCCGACGCGCACGGCCGCGTGTCCCTTCGCGCTGACCGACGTGTGCATCCCCCCGCGGGCCCCAGCCCGCCCCCTTGGCCGCCCTTGTCCGTGTCACTGCTTCCGTGGCCGTCCGCGGCGGGCTACGACGCTCCTTGGAGGTGTCCGTCCGCCGGAGCGCGGCTCGTTGCCCCAGCGGGCAGCTTCGCTCACCTTAGCTCGGGTGTCGAAGCGACCTGTGCCGTGACCACGGACTCCCGCGTGATCTGTTGGGGCAGCCTCTTGCGCTGACCCGAGCAGGCCCTCCATTCGCGCGCAGGACGCCGCGGCGCCACGGGGAGCGGCATTGGATGACCCGGAACACAACCGGGGCCAACCACTGTACTCTCCGCGGCTTCCGAGCACGTATTGGGGAAGGGCCCGCTCGCGCGAGCGCCAGCGAGCCCGGGCGACCGCGTCCCCGCCGCCCCGCTCCTCGAGAACGGCACCCTGCTTCACTACGCGATGGCCATCGCTCGTGACCCGCATGAGCGAGCTCGAAGCGCAGCTCGAATGCTTGCCGAAAAGCTAGCGTATGGCGGGAGTCCCCCCGCTTGGCCCTGCCCTCGGCGAGCGCCAACGGGAGCTCGCGGAGTTGACGGCGCAGTCAGCTTCCGGTACGCCTGCCTGAACCAGGTAGGCAGCCACGCGCGCTGCGTCTGCCGGCAGGTCCGGCCTTGTCGCACCCGCAAACCCGCGCTATTGAGCCGCTCAGCATCCGTCCGGCAACAGATCGCCGAACGACGGGGGCACGCTGAGCGACCAGCGCGGCTGCTTGGTGTCCTCGCCCATGCCGTACAGGAGCGAGGCCGCGACGTTGCCCGAAGGGGCGCCGAGCTTCTGCGCCCTGGCCCAGATCTGTTGGGCCTGGCATTTGGGCGCAGGCACGAAGGGTGCGTTGCACTCCCACTCGACGGCGTTGGCGCGTACCCCCTCTGCGTCGACGTAGACCGTCGCGACGCACACGGCCTGGTAGTCGACATTGGTCGGGTGGTTCGGGGGCGGCACGGATCGCGTTGGTGATCGGAACGAGTAGACCACATGGAAGTCTTTGCTCGCCGTCAGGTCCACGAGCCCCGTCGGAGCGATTCCGTCGGCGTAGAAGCTCGTCAACTCTGCGTCGGCGAAGTGCTGGCGCGCCATGGCGCGAGCCGTCTGCAGGAAGGCGGAAACATCGAAGGCCCGGACATCGATGGCGACATCCGTCTTCCCTCCCTCGCCGAACGTGAATCGATTCCCAGTCGACTGGGGCGGGCTCGCCGACGGCGGCTGGGCCGACTGGGGCTTGCTCACCGGATGGGGCTTGGTTGCCGGCGCCTTGGTCGGCTCGGGCTGCACGTTGACTCTGTTCGTGGTCAGCCACCAGATCAGGCCTGCGGCCGCCGTGGCCGCGACCAGCACAATCCCACCACAACCGGTGGCGGCCAGCAGCGAGAGTCCGATGATCCTCGGACCGCGGCCTATGGTGTTCTGGGGCACAGGCGCCAAGCTCGGAGCACTCACGATCGCGTCTGCCTCGGCGGCGCGGCCCACCGCGAGCGGCGGTACAGGCGTCAGACTCGGGGCGTTCGCAATCGCCTCTGTTTCGGGGCCTGGACCTGACGCGAGCGGAGGCGCGGGCGTCAGACTCGGAGCGTTCGAGATCGCGTCTGCTTCGAGAACGGTTGCGGCCGAGGCTGGCAGGTTTCCGATCCGCTGCGTGCAGGGGGGCGGGGGCTCCGAGGGTCCCGAGACCCGCGCCTGCGGGGCCAGCGGCACGGTCTGACACGCGGCGGGCCCGACGTCGCCGGCGGCGAGTCCCGAGCGCGAGTACGCGGCGAACAGCGCGCTCTTCATGGCTTCAGCGGAGGAGAAGCGCCGAGCGGGATCCTTCGCGAGCGCCACCAGGGCGACTTGCTCCAGCTCCTTGGGCACACCGTGGCGGCGCGTGCTTGGCGGGGCGGGCGGCTCCGACAAGTGCATTCGGATCAGGCCAAAGGCGGACGAGGCCTCGAAGGGGCGCGTGCCGGTCATGATTTCGTAGAGCATCACACCGAGCGAGTAGATATCCGTTCTCGCGTCGACCTGGCCCCCGGTTGCCTGTTCCGGGGCCAGGTAGTGCGGCGTTCCCAGGACCGTGCCCGTGCGTGTCGGCGCCCTGTCCCCCGTGAGGTCCGGGCGCAACTTCGCAATCCCGAAGTCGAGCACCCTGGCGTGTCCGCCGGGAGTGACGAACACGTTGTCCGGCTTCAGGTCCCTGTGGACGATGCCGTGTTGGTGTGCCGCGGCAAGCGCGTCGAGGACTTCTCCCATCAGACCGATGGCAAGCGAAAAGGGTAGCCGCTGGGTCGTCATGGCTGCCCGAAGCGTCCGACCCTCGAGGTACTCCATGACCATGTAGGGACGCCCATCGGGCAGCTGGGCCAGATCGAGCACGTTGACGATGTTCTCGTGCCGGATGAGGTTGACTGCGCGCGCCTCGTCGAAGAAGCGCTGGATGGCCTTCATGCTCTCGACGTACTCGAGTGCGAGCACCTTGATGGCGACGCGGCTTCCGATGGCAGGCTGAACCCCCTGGTAGACCAGGCCCATCCCTCCGCGACCCACCAGCCGCGTCAAGCGATAACTGCCGAGCGAGGCGCCCACCAACTCGTCCTCGCGCGGTTCGAGGCGGGAACCGTCCTGCGGGCAGAACGCGGGCATCGCCTCTGAGTGTCCACACTGACGACAGACGAACATGTACCGAACGCGAGCATGGCAAACCCCGGCGCTGTCGTCCACGCCCACTGCTACCCCTCCAGACGGCGGGCCCGCCTCCTCGGGACCACGCCGCGTCGATTTGCCCTGGTTTTCACCGCTCCACCCGGTCTTGGAGACGAGGCACGAGCCGCGGTCCCGGCCGGCACGGGCCCGGCGCGTAGGCTGGGCTACGGTCCCATCAACGGCGCCACGGACGCTGGGTACGCTCGCCGGCGCGTCAGCGACCGCGCTGCTCCATTCGGTAGACCGCCGAAACAGTCCTGCAGAATCGGCCGCGCTCGTAGCGGTCCGTCTCTGTCACGACGTCCGTCAGCTCGACCATCAACTCCGGCAGGTCCGCCGGGTCCACGAACAGACGCAGGCCCACCAACGCGCTGTCTACGAAGGCTTCGAGCTCGGCCTGGGTCATGTTCTGCAGATCCGGATCTGCACGTCCGGCCAAGGCTTTGCCCAACACCGAGTTGACCAGGATGGGGCTGATGAAGCGGCTCATGACCCGTTCAATGCCCACTAGCTTGTGTGCGGAAGTGGCCATTTGCTCTGCGGGAAGCATCGGATAGCCTCGCGTTCTTCGACCGTGACAGCTGCGGCGTCTGCCGCGCTTGCGCCTGCGGATCCCTAGATCGGCAGGCGTGCGTCCGCGATAAGAACGGAATCGGCATCGGCCATGCCTTTACGGGGCCGAAAGCGCGAGCCTGCGCGCTTCTCGCGGATCCGTGGGTCATGCCAAATCCGTGACACTGAATAGCCGTCCCGTGCGTCGGACGGCTCTGTCAATCCCTTGGCACGACGCGCGGCGCCGAGCGAGCGTCACGGCGACGCGTGCTGAGCCGAAACGCAGTACCCGCAGCCTTCGGTCGTGCATTCGGTGTCTGGCCCGCACACGAAGCCCGCAAGGCACGGCTTGCTGTCATCGCAGGGCACCGAGCAGACGGCCCGTACGTCAGACTCGTACAGGCACAGGTGGGAGATACACTCGACGTCCCGCGTACAGACGTCACCGAGCCGTGAACCCGCGTCTCCGCCGGCCCAGCACGCGTTGGTCGTCACATAGTCCTTCGCGTCGGCGGTCGGGATCCTATGGGGCTGACAGGACCAGCCTTCTCGACAGTCGGAGTCCGAGGTGCACGGCGCGAGACACATCCCCGCCGCCTGCGACCACTTGACCTGGACGCACACGGCTCCCTCTGGGCACGGACTGTTGTTGTCGCAGTAGCCAGTGCAGATCCCGCCTGGGGGGTTGGTCACGGGCCCGGCCAGACAGGCGTCCGGCGACACGTCACAGGGGTTGGCGTCATCGCATGGGGAACCGACGCCGCCCATCG
>JAFGIS010000252.1 GCA_016929495.1 Polyangiaceae bacterium
CACTTGTGACACTGGTAGCAGGCGCTCACCCGGGCGCCGCTCAAGCGTTCGACTTCACGCAGGAACTCCGGCGGTTTCCACTCGAGTGCGCTCGACATGCTCAGTCTCCTTCAGCCTCCTGCTCGGCCTGGTGCTCTGCGCCCTGACGCGGCATGACCTTGCGATAGACCGCGCTCGGAGCACGCCGCACGCCGTCGACCGTGAGCAGATCGGCGTCGATCTGGATGCCGAACAGACGTTCGTTCTCTTCGAGGTAGGGCAGGATGAGTTTGAAATCCGCGTCGGTGAGCTCGGCGAATACCCCACCGTTCAGCTGCTCGGTGACCAGGCTCCGATGCGGATCGCGAACGTAGATGGCACCGCCGGAGGCGAGCGACAGCAGGTTGCTTCCGGGGTAGGGCGCCTGCAGCGGAGCCACGGCACCGTCGTCTTGCACGCAAAGGCCGTTGACGACCGCGAAACCACCCCCTGCGAGAGGATCCCCCGCCATGAACGACTCGGCCAAGTAGTCGAGCGCCGTCCCGTTGATCACGACGCGCGGACGACCCACGGCATTGATCATCGGGCGACCGGCGGCATTGCCGAGCACGTAGGCCTCGCCCCCCTTGGCACCGTACAGGAACGTCTGTCCGACATCGCCGTAGATGACGGCCTTGCCGCGTTTGGCGATCTGCAACAGCTGATCCTGGGCGTTGCCATGGACGCGAACCTCGAGACCGTCCATACCGGAACCCAGGTAGTCGCCCGGGTTGTCGTAGCAGTCGACTCGGAGGCCATCGGTGTCCGGCCCGAAGCCGGCGGCGTGGAAGCGCGTCCCGCGGCTGTTGTAGTGGATGATGCGACGCCAGCCGAGCCCATAGGCTTGGACGGCCAGCGCCGCGTCGCAGTCCGGGCCTTCGGGCTCGAACCCCGAGGCGTCGATGAGCAGGGTGCTCTCTCCCGGTCCGGGAGCGCGCAGCTTGTTTCGCGACTCCCAGCCAATACGCGCGAAGGTGCTGTCGGAGGTGCCGTTACAGACAGGCTGCGCCTCGAAGATCCTGCCGAGGCCCGCGCGCAGCACACAGACCAGCGAGCTCTTGCGCTTGTCGCCGGTGGGGTATCGCCGATCGATCGCCAAGGTGAGCGCATCGATGCCGAGCTTCGGGGCCAGTCTCGAGGTCCGCTTCACGATTTCGTCGACGAACCAGGCGACCCAGCCCGCCTCCGACCCGGCGATCTCGTCGCGCAGATGCCTGAACAAGAGCGCCGGGTCGGCCGTGGAGATGGCCTGATCGATGACGGCCGAGTGCCGCGCTTCCTCGGACGGTACGAGCGAGGCCGGCACACGGTCGCAGCGGACCTTTCCCGGATGGATCTCGAGCGGTTGCCCGAACTTGTTGCTCACGTGCAGGGTGTAGGCCGGGATGTCGGAGTGCTGACCGTTGCCCGCCGCGCGCGGCGCTGCCCCGGGGCTGGGAGAGAGCGTCATCAAGAAGGCGCCCCCGTCGTTGTAGCTGCCGCCGCGTGCGTTCCAGTACTTGTCGGCGATGGGAATGAACCGCTGGTCCTCGCGGGCCAAGCTCGCCAACGTCGCGTCGATCGCCTGCTTTTCCGAGCAGACCAGACCGATGGACACGTCCCCTTCCTGCAGGGCGAACACCTGGGGTCGGAGCATCGCCGTGTCGGTAATGCCGAGCAACTGGAAGCTCTTCGTTTCGGCAAGGCTACGCGCGATGATGAAGAACCAGGGACCATCCGGCGCCGCATGCAGGTGAGCGGCCTGGATCTGGCGATAGGTCCGCCTCTTTTCTGCGGGCAACCGATCGAAGTCGAGCTCGGTGGTCGGAGCGAGCGCCTCGATGATGTACTCGACCGGATACCGGTAGACCCGGTTCATCAAGTCGAAGAGCTGAACCGAGACCTCGGTGTCGGTCAGGAACTTCTGGAAGACGTTGCGCTGCGCCAGGTACTCGCTGACCGAGTGGTAGTTGGCGAAGTCGCCGTTGTGGACCAGCGCCTCGTTCAGACCGATGAACGGATGCGCGCCGCCTGGATGCCAGACTCGTCCCTTGGTCGGGTAGCGCTGGTGGGCGATCCAGACGTGCGCGCGCGCATCGTGCATGCCGTAGTACTGCACCGCGGCTTCGGCATAGCCGACGATCTTGAGAATGATCAAGTTGCGTGCATGGGAGAGCACGAAGGCGCGCTTGTCACCGAGCGCCGAGTAGAAGACGTCGTTGAGCCGGACCGAATTCTGGTAGACGAACTCGTCTTCCACCTCGCGCTCGGGCAGCCCCGAGAGCCCTTTCTCGGCGGCGAACTTCGCCAGCACCGCGGGCTTGGCACGGACGAAGTAGCGGGCGACGCTCGGCGGCTTGACTTCGAGCAGAGGCACGTCGCGATGGTCGGCGACTGTCGGGATCAGTCCTCCCTGATCGATGTCGAAGAACGGTTCGATGGACTGCTGCTCGACGTCGCGCTGCGCGCCGGGGTCCAGCAGGGCGACCTGCAAGATGTAGTCTTCGTCGAGCACCTGGCGCGAGACGCCCATGTCCTCGGGCACCAGTCCGCAGGCTGCGATACCGCCGCCCTTGCCGTTGCCGCGGTTGCGCATCTGGATCGACGGCTCGTAGATGTGGCGACCGCCGACGGGGATGCTGCATGCGAAGCCCGTGACACCGCAGCCGCCCTCGGCCTCCGGAGACTCGGGAAACCAGGGCGCAGACTGAGACGGTCGCAGGCCGTCGCGTGCGCGGCACATCAGCTCCGCACGTTCCAGAAGCAGGTGGTCTTGTTGGGGCCTGTGGGGCAGCATGGTTGGACTCAGCCGTCGGACTCGTAGTCGAGATGGGTCAACAGATCGGTGCGCCCGCGCAGGGCGGCCACGGACTCGACACCGAGGCGGACGAGCACATCGACGAGAACGTCCCGCCACGCGCTGTACAGGTTCACCATCCGCGCCGTGGCCCAGTCCGTGGCCACGAGCTCGAGCAGTTCCGAGTCCGTGGTGGCGATACCTCGGGCGCAGCCGCGGCCGCTCTCACAGCAACCGCATCGGATGCACCCGACCGCGACGAGCTCGGCGGTGCCAATCACGCAGCCATCCGCTCCGAGCGCGATGGCCTTGGCAAGGTCCCAGGGCGACCGGATGCCGCCGCTGGCGATGACCGTAATGCCGTCGCGAACACCCTCGTCCGCCAGGAACTGGTGCACCTGGTTGATCGCGTACTCGATCGGCATCGCGATGTTCTTCTTCGCCACGTTGGGCGCCGCGCCGGTTCCCCCGTAGCTCCCGTCCATGTGCACGATGTGCGCCCCGGCGTAGTAGGACCCGACCGCGACCATGTCGACGTCGGTGGGCGTCGAAACCTTGGCGGACAAGAGTGCACGTGGGTTGGTGTGCGCTATCCAGTCGAGGTGTTTCTTGTGATCCTCGACCGAGTAGACGCTGTGGAAGGGGAACGGTGAGAAGAGCGAGGTCCCCTGCACGGCTTCACGCATCGCCGCCACGGCCGGGGTGTTCTTGTCTCCGAGCAGATGGCCGCCGAGGCCCGGCTTGGCCCCCTGCGCGTACTTGAACTCGACGATGGGCGCGCGCTGGATCGTCTGTTCGCGCACGCCGAACAGCCCGGTTGCGACCTGGGTGATGACGTGGTCAGCGTAGGGGATGAAGCGATCGGGATAACCTCCCTCGCCCGTGCACGTGTACGTGTTCCAGGCCGTGGCCGTGCGCGCCTTGGCCAGCAATACGCGGATATTCGTCGACCCGAACGACATACCGCCGCCATACCAGGGAACGTCCGTCTTGAGCTTGGGACGGCCGTCGCTGCGCCGGTTGAGCAAGAGTTCGGTGTTGATGTCCTGTCTGCGAAGGTCCTTCGGCCGAGCGCGCGGAAACCGGAAACGAAGCCTGTCGAAGCCCCCGCCGGAAGCGCCGGTTTCGCTTTCGAAGTGACGGCTCGGCGCATGGCCGGTCTCGGCCATCTCCCAGGTGGCCCCCAACAGATCCGGCGTCCAGCGCCGGTCGCCGAGCGTCGCGAACGCGGGGTTCTCGCACAGAGACAGGGCCTGCTCGGGGCATCGACCGACGCAGTAGTGGTCGGTCTGCTCGCACTCGAAGCCGACACAACGGTAGTCGAAGGGGCGAACGATCGGCCCGTAGCCCTTCGGCCGAGTGTGGACACCGTGCGGGCAGAGCTCGACGCATCGGCCGCATGCGGCGCACGTCGAGCTGCGGTGCACGCTGTACTTGCCGAGCTCGTTGCGGTACCGGGGAGGCGCGCGGCGCACCTCGCGGGTCACCCGAGCGAACTGTGGCTTGGCTCGGAACTCGTCCGCGCGCTGTGTCTCACCGGCCCTTTCGGACTCGGACCACGTATTGTCGAATGCGCCCGCGGTCATGCGCTGGCTCCGTTCTGCCGCCCCCGTTTGCCGAAGAGCCGACCAAAGGTATTTCTCTCGAGATCCTCGAAGAACATGGCGCGTCCGGATTCGCCGCGCAGACGGCGGGCCTCGCGGATCCCCATCGCCCCCATCATCTCGATGAGCTGGCTGTGCCAGGCGGCCATCAGGTTCTTGATGCGTTGCGTGGCGTAGGCCAGGTCCGCCTCCTCGAGGGCCACCGGGCAGCGGCCGCCCTGGGCACACAGACCGCACAGCCTGCACTCGAGCGCGACGAGCAACGGCAGGTCCACGGCCACCATGTCCGCGCCGCACAGAAGCGCCTTGGTCACGTGCTCGGCCAGGGCGATGCCGCCTGACGCGATGAGGGTCGTCTGGTCGCGCGCACCGTCCTTGATGAGCGCGCCGTGGACCTCACGCAGGACGTCGCGCATGTGACGCGGTTGGGAGGAAACCCGCTCCATGCCGTGCGCGTCGAAAACCAGCTCGATCGCCTCGGCCCCCTCACGGACCCACCGCCGGACGCGCTCCGTCAGACCGGCTGTCGCCTCGACGCGCACCGCGGTGACCTGGCTCTTGTTCTTCTGGCGCAGCTCGTTCGCGACGCGACGGTACTCGGCCGACTCGCGCACGAGCACCATGGGTGCGCGCTGGATGTCGGAAGTCATCGGTGCACAGGCGTCGAGCAGCGGCACCACCTGGTTGGACCAGAGGCCTGGCACCAGGTCGCGTTGTCGCACGGCTGCAAGCATGCCGAGATCGTTGGCCGCCTGGATCACGGCGCGCAGGACAGCGCCGCGTTGCTGGTGTGCGGGCAATACATCGAACATCACCGGCAGCGGCGTCTCCACCAGAGGCGGCGGCTCCTGGGCGAGCCGACCGTTCTGGAAGACCAGGTGCTTGACCTTGCGCCCGATGTCGATGCCCGTACTGATGTACTCTCGGCCATGAATGCCGTCGCGCGTCGGCCGCACGATTTCCGACATGTCGGTCCACATCGCGTCGAAACCCGGACCGCTGAACGCGCCCCCGTATCCGGACCCCGATACCGGGATCTTTCCGGTCTCGGCCTGGTACCACGTGGTCAGAATGATGTCCGGCGTGTAGTGGCCGTCGCCGAGCCGCCGATACTCCGGGTTCTCCACCCGGGTGAGCAGCGCCTTCGTACAGTTCTGGATGCAGGTCAGGCATCCCTTGCATTGGTAAACGTAGTCGAGATAGCCGTTCTCGTTTCGCAACCGCTCCGCCTCGTCCACGTAGAACCCGTAGACGCAGCCGCGTTTGACGCAGTTGTGGCAACTGGAGCAGTCCTCGCGCCAGTCCACGATGCCGAGCCTGCCGACCACACGGTGACGTGGCCGTGCCGGCTCCACGGGAATATGAAGCTTCTTCGGCATCGCTCAGCTCCCCAATCCACTGCGTGATACGACTTCGAGGATCGCGGCATCGTCTTCTTCGGCGCGGAAGCAGAAGCCGCCGAGCCCGCTCAGACCCCGCAGGCGCTGCACCGTCTCGACGGCGACCTCGATGCCGGCCGAGCGTTGCGCCTTGGCATCGCCGGCCGATGCCAGCCGCTCCAGCACGCTCGCCGGCAGCGCAGGGTCCGGACGCTGTTCGGCATGGCGCCCCGCAGCACTGGAGCTCGTCAGCACCAGGATGCCCGCGACGAAACGGGCCTTGCGCTCGAGCCCGCGTGCGCAGACTTGCGTCCACCAGCTGGCAAACCGATCTACGTCGAACACCGGCTGCGTCACCAGAAAACGGGCCCCGGCGTCGATCTTCTTGGCCAGGCGCATCATCTGCAGCTCGGCCGGATCGGCGAAAGGCGACGCCGTGGCGCCCAGGCATGCGCCGCCGGCGCCTTCGACTCGAGATACTCCGACCACCGACGCGTCCGCGCCGAGCTCGGCATAGGTGCGTAGCAGCTGGACGCAGTCGAGATCGAAAACGGCGCGCGCCGAGTGGTTGGGCCCGAGCACGTGGTGCGTGCCGCTCGTGCACAGGACGTTGTGGATGCCGAGCGCCCGGGCGCCGAGATAGTCGGCGACCAAGGCGGTTCGGTTCCGGTCGCGTGTGACGATGTGCAGCAAAGGCTCGACACCTTCGCCCGCCACGATGGCAGCAGCCGCCCACGCCGCCATGCGCACGCCGTCCTGGTTGTCGGTGATTCCGAGGGCGTGCACTCTGCCCGCATACAGCTTGGCCTTCGCCCGAAGCCCCGCCGGATCCCCGCTGCGCGGAGGAGTCGACTCGGCCAAGATCAGCTCTTGCCGCGCAGAGATACGCCGTTGTAGCCCAGAGTTCTGTTCTGTCATGGTTCGAGAAGGGCGTTGGAGCGGAACCACCTGGCCCCGCGGGGGTTCAGTGCCGGGCCGAGCAGGTGGCTTCGACGCGCGATGGCGTCGGCTCCGGCCAGGCGGAGGCGACGATACGGACCGGAGCACTGGGCCTCCGGGATCCCCCGACCCCGGGTCGCGCGGCGACACCGACAGTCCATGCCGGATTGGGGCCCAGGGCCACGAGGCGGTCCACGGCAGCCCGCACTGTTGCGGTCAGACTCTCGGCTGACGCGTGTGGATCGCAGTGCAGAAGCTCCGCACGCTCCGGTTCGAGTCCGATCTCGGCAAGCAGCTTGTGCAGTGTCCCGACGCGCATCTCGGCCCGGAGATTGCCCTGAGCCAGCCGACACTGTCCGCGTGGGCACGCCACCACACAGAGGCCTCTGCCGACCTCGCCGACGGCATGCAGTAGGTACTGTATGTCCACCTTACCGCTGCACGGGAGCTCGTGGCTCACCACCAGGGCCCCGTGTTGGCTCCACTGACGGGGCAGAGCCTGCGCCATGGGAACGCAGTGGTGACAGATATCTACGACGACGTCGGGAATGGAAGTCCGTGCCATGACACACCCGTGACAGTGGTTGCTGGCGCATCGCCGACCGGAAGCGATCGCGGCGCGTATCGGCTTGCGCGTGCCGAACAGGGCCATCCTAGCACAGATCGGGCGCTGTCACGGCCCCCCAGGGTCGTTTCTTGTCACCCGTCTAATGCCCATCATAAGCTAATTTAATAGTCAGGGTCGGGCGCAGCCACGACATTCTCCTAATGGTTGCCACAAGCCAGGCTTATACTGTCCGCATGCGAATCAAGCACCTGAAGGTCTTCTGCGACGTGGCAACGACCCGCAGCTTCTCTCGCGCAGCTGCCTTGAACGGCATTTCCCAATCGGCAGTCACCCAGGTGGTGCAGCAACTCGAGAAGCAGCTCGGAGCGGAGCTCATCGATCGCTCCAAACGCCCGCTCGTCGTGTCGCGGGCCGGCCAAATCTGCTTCCAGGGCTATCGCGAGGTGCTCGATCGCTGCGCGGCCGTGGAGCAGCGCGTGCACTCGCAGGGCGAAGAAATCAGCGGCGAAGTGCGGGTGGCGGCCATCTACTCCGTGGGTCTGTACGCCATGAACCGCTGCATGCAGGACTTCATCGGCCGCTACCCGACGGTCAAGGTTCGGCTCGAGTTCCTGCCGCCTGCTCGGGTCTACGACACGACGAGGAGACAGGAGGTCGACCTGGGGGTGGTTTCCTATCCCAGGCCTTCCCGCAGTCTCGGTGTGGTCCCGCTCCGCACGGAGGGGATGGTCCTGGTTTGCAGCCCAAACCATCGGTTGGCACGGATCAAGAAGGTCACGGTGGACCAGCTGAAAGGCGAGGCCTTCGTGGCGTTCGAGCCCGGGCTAATCATCCGCCGTGAGATCGACAAGTACCTGCGCCGACGCCGGGCCCTGGTGGACGTGGTGATGGAGTTCGACAACATCGAAACCATCAAGAGGGCGGTGGAAATCGGTGCTGGCATCAGCATCCTGCCCGAGCCGACCGTTCACTCCGAGGTCGAACGCGCCACCCTCGCCATTGCCCCTCTGAGCCTGGGCGACCTGCGCCGACCGTTGGGTATCATCCATCGGGCTCGAAAGGCGTTCACGCCGGGCGTCGCCAGGTTCGTCGAGCTTTTGAGAGCTTCCCAAGAGGAGAAGTGAAGGAGAATCATGGTACCGACTACCGGACTACCGGCTCTGGACGAGGTCCTGCAGGGCCTCCGCCTGGGCGACAACGTCGTGTGGAAGGTGGACAGCGTACAGGACTACCTCGCTCTGGCTGAACCCTTCTGGAAAGCCGCTCTGCAGCGCGGCGAAAGGCTAGTCTACTTTCGTTTTGCTGAGCACCCCGAGGTGGTTCCCCCGGACGCCGGAGTGACGTACGTCCGCCTTCGTCCGGAAGCCGGGTTCGAGCAGTTCATCACCCACATTCACCGGGTCATCGCGAAGACGGGTCGGCATGCCAACTATGTCTTCGACATGTTCTCCGACCTGGTGCGTGACTTCTACAGCGAGTGCATGGTGGGCAACTTCTTTCTGCTGACCTGCCCCTACCTCTACGCCCTCGACACGGTGGCCTACTTCGCGCTGCTTCGCAACTATCACTCCTCTCATACGATCCAGCCCATCGCCGAGACCGCGCAGCTGCTGATCGACGTGTGCCGCTACGGAGAGAAGCTCTACGTTCATCCTCTCAAGGTGGACGAACGCTACTCCCCCACCATGCACCTCTACCATGACAGGGAGGGCGATGCGTTCGTTCCCGTCACCGACAGCGCGGTCATCGCCGACATCGCCACCTCCGGAAGGTGGCCGGGGCTCGAGTCAGCCTCCTACCGCATGGTGGAGATGTGGGACCGCCGCTTCATGCAGGCGGAGGAGACCCTGGAGGCGTGCCAACGCGGCGAAGCCTCCGAGGAAGCAGTCGAGCTCGCCTTCGAACGCCTTCTGACCCAGCTGCTCTCGCGCGATGAACGGATTGCCTCGCTGGCGCGAGCGTACTTGACGCTCGACGACCTCCTGTCCATATGGAAGCGCATGGTAGGCTCCGGCATGGTGGGCGGGAAGGCCGTGGGCATGCTGTTGGCGCGAGCCATTCTCCGCCGTGCCGATCCGCACTGGGCGACCATGCTGGAGCCCCACGATTCCTTCTTCGTTGGCTCCGACGTCTTCTATACGTATCTCGTCCGCAACGGCTGCTGGTGGATTCGGCAGAAACAGAAGAGCGCTGTCACTCTGCTGGACGAGGTCGGCGAAGCCCGGCGGCGCGTCCTGCACGGCGAGTTCCCTGAGCATATCACCAGGCGCTTCGCAGACATGCTCGACTACTACGGACAGTCGCCCATCATCGTGCGCTCCAGCAGTCTGCTGGAAGACGCATTCGGCAACGCGTTCGCCGGCAAGTACGAAAGCGTGTTCTGCCCCAATCAGGGCACACATCAACAGCGCTTGAAAGCGTTCCAGAGCGCAGTGCGTGTGATCTTCGCCAGCGCCATGAGCGAGGAGGCCTTGACCTACCGCGCCCGGCGCGGCCTGCTGGAAACCGACGAGCAGATGGCCCTGCTCGTGCAGAGGGTCTCCGGCGCGCAGTATGGGGACCTGTTCTACCCACAGCTGGCGGGCGTGGGCATCTCGGTCAACCCGTACGTCTGGCACCGTGACATCGATCCCGAGGCCGGGATGTTGCGAGTCGTGTACGGTCTGGGCACCCGTGCCGTCGAACGCAGGGACGACGACTACACTCGGGTGGTGGCGCTCAGTGCGCCCCGCAAGCGGCCGGAGGGCAGTCGGGACGAGGCGCGTCGTCACACGCAGAAACGCGTGGACTTCCTGGACCTGAGAAACAACCGCTTGGCCAGCGGCCACTTCGGCGACGTGGTTCAGCGGAGCCCGGGAATACCGGTGGAGATGTTCGCCGAACAAGACGAGCAGATCGTGCGTCCCCGACGCCGACAGGCCGTGCCCTGGACATTCAACCTGGATCACGCATTGTCACGAGTTCGGCTCGTCGAGGACATGCGCGGAATCCTCAGGGTGCTACGCGAAGCCTATGGTTGTGACGTGGACATCGAGTTCACGGCGAACCTGCGAAGAGACGGTAGCTACAGGCTCCATCTGCTTCAGTGCCGTCCACTTCAAATGAGGCAAGCGGACACCGTCGTCGGGCCGGTCCCGGACATCGAGCCGCAGGATCTGGTTCTTCGCGCCCACGGCGCGGTCATTGGCTTCAGCCGGCGGCTCATCATCGACCGTCTGATCTACGTGGTGCCTTCCGCGTATGGCCGTCTGTCGACGCAGAAGCGCTCTACGGCGGCTCGACTCATTGGGCAGCTGACCCGCCCGGAAGCTCACGGGGCAGAACCGACGTTCATGCTCGTGGGTCCCGGACGCTGGGGTAGCAGGATGCCCGAGCTCGGTGTCCCGGTCTCGTCGGCGGAAATCAGACGGGCAGCGGTGTTGTGCGAGATCGACGCGATGCACGAGGGGTTGTCGCCGGAGCTGTCTCTCGGAACACACTTCTTCCACGACCTGGTCGAGCTGAACATGCTCTATGTTGGCCTCTTCCAGGCCGAGCCGCAGAACGTGCTCAACCAGGAGCTTCTGAGTGGATCCCCCAACCGTTTGGCAGAGCTGTTGCCTGACCAGAACCAGTGGTCCGACGTGGTTCGTGTCATCGAGGCGCCGGCAGGCCGGAAGATGGTGCTCAGCGCAGACCACATGAAGCAGGAGGCGCTTCTGTACCTCGACCGGGTTTAGGTTCTAGCCGTGATTCGCCGCAGGATCCGACGGCCTCGACCTGAGCCGACGAAGTCCGCGGCGAATACCCCCCGTCGGAGCCGGCAAACGCGTCGCTACCGACGTGCGCTGTCTCGGAGACCGTGAACTGGCGCCGGTCGTCGACGTCGTTTCTGTTTCCAGAACGTTTCGCGACGCCGCGCGAGTACGACTCGTCTGGCGCGCCACGCCCATCGAGGCACGTCATGCTCGTCGAGCGCTGTCAACGTGCGCGGCTTTTCGCTGGTGTTCGAAGGGCCAGCGAGCACACCGCGATCCGCTCAGGTTTCTCGCGCGTTTCGTCCATGCGTCACCCATATTAGTTCATGTTCCGGTTTGCGATCGGACACGTGCCGGTGTAGCCACGGACATATGAACGACATCAACGCTGGGGACACAGGTTGGCTTCTCGTTTCCACGGCACTCGTGCTCATCATGATGCCTGGTCTCGCCTTGTTCTACGGCGGGTTGGTCCGGACCAAGAACGTTCTCTCGACGTTCATGCATACGCTCGTGGCGCTGGGCCTGGTCACGTTGCAGTGGGTCGTCATCGGCTACTCGCTCGCGTTCGGACACGATGTCGGCGGCGTCATCGGCGGGTTCGACCATGTTCTGCTCGCGGGCGTCGGGTTGGCACCGAGAGCCGGAACCGCTGTGCCGGAGCTGTTGTTCATGGTCTACCAGATGATGTTCGCGGCCATCACACCTGCGCTGATTTCCGGCGCCTTCGCGGAACGCATGAGCTTCAAGGGCTTCGTTGTCTTCACCCTTTTGTGGACGACATTCGTTTACGACCCGCTGGCTCACTGGCTGTGGGCCCCGGGCGGCTGGCTTGCGGCGCGCGGGGCGCTGGATTTCGCCGGGGGCATCGTCGTTCACGTGAGCTCCGGATTCTCGGCGCTCGTGATGGCCGTCGTGCTGGGATCCCGCCTGGGACATCCACGCGAGCGCTTCATCCCACACAACCTCACCATGACGCTGCTCGGAGCCGGGCTGCTCTGGTTCGGTTGGTTCGGCTTCAATGGAGGCAGCGCGCTCGCCGCCAATGGCACGGCCGTGCTCGCGCTCGTGAACTCCCAGCTCGCCGCAGCGGCGGCGGCGCTGACCTGGATGATGGTCGATATCTCTCGTTGGCGACGCAGCGGCAGCCTAGGCTACGCTTCCGGCTTCGTCGCGGGACTGGCGACGATCACTCCGGGCGCTGGATTCGTGGCGCCCATGGCCGCGTGCGTCGTTGGCGTCGTGGCGGGATTGGCCTGCTACATGGGTGTGCTGCTCAAGGAGCGGCTGCACTACGATGACACCCTGGACGCGTTCGGCGTTCACGGAGTCGGCGGAACGGTCGGAACCCTGCTGCTTGGTTTGATGGCGAGCAAGACCTGGAACCCGAGTGGCGCCGACGGACTCTGGACGGGCAGCACTGCATTCATGCGAAGCCAGCTCGTCGCCGTAGCCGTGAGCATCGTCTTCGTGTTGCTCGTGACCTACGGCCTGGCGAAGCTCGTGCAGGCGCTCGTTGGGCTCCGCGTCGACTCGGATGTGGAACGCGAGGGTCTGGACACCAACCTGCACGGCGAAGAGGGCTACGCTTTCGGCGCTACCCGTGCAGGCCAGCCCGCGGCCGAGCCAATGCGCGCGGTCGCAGAGCCGGCGTTCGAGGCGTCGCGGTAGGAAGGGTGGCGCGCGCTCATCGGGCGCCTCGACCGGCCAGGGACGCTCCGATCGCGCTCTCCCCGCCGGCGGCAAATCGCTCCTTCGCTCTATTGCATCGCTTCAATCGAAACGCAGCATCATGGCTTCTGCGCCCCGGCGATCACCTCGGCGAGCTCGGCTTCCCCGAAGGGAAAGCTCACGCGCTTCCCGTTCACGAACAAGGCAGGCAGCTCGCTGACATTGACTTTCTTGCCGAGGTCACGGTCGGCGTCCACATCCGCCGCAAACTCGTGCCGATCGAGCGCCTCGTCGAAGGCGCCCAGATCCAGTCCAGCTGCCTTCGCATACCGTCCCAGGGCCCCGCGATCATGGTTCTGTGGGTTGGCGAACATGACATCGTACAAACGCCAGAACTTGCCCTGCGCGTGGGCGGCGAGGCTCGCTTGTGCGGCCAGGTGCGAGTTCGGGTTGCCCGACAGTGGGAACTGCCTGAACACGAGCCGCACCTTGTCTCGATGCAGATTCCTGATGGCCGTCGCGATCGGAGCCCCTCGCGCACACGCCGGGCTGTCGAAGTCCCCAAAAAACACCATCGTGATCGGCGCACCGGGGGAACCGATGCTGGGAGCGGGCCCGTGGCGGGTGTCCTGCTCGGGTGAAATGAGGGCCTTGCGGCCCTCGACGAATCGCACGGCCGACTTCGCCGTCTCGTCGTAGCGCGACAGCATCGCCAGACACCGATGGTCCGAAAAGGACTGGATCTGTTCCCGTGCCATTCGGCACTCGTCGGAACCCGTGCCGAATTGGGCACACAGACGATCCTGCAGCACCTTGCAGTGGCGGACGTCTGCGCCGTTTCCCGCGTCGCGGCTGCCGCCCGCGCCAGCGGTTTGAGGCTCGACACGACTCGGTTCGCACGCTGCGAACCAGGGCACGCAGAGCAAGAGGCCGATGCCGGACCGGGCGCCACCTACCACGGCGTGGTACTCGTCGGCGCGATGGTGCCGCCGCTGACGATGCGCGCTTCGTAGTTGAAGGTCTCTTGCGCGTCGAAGCCCTTGCCCGAACCGTCGTCTCCCGCCCCGGTGCCGTTGGGATTGGTCACGGCCACGACGAGGTTCACGATCCCGTTGCGAGCGCCGTTCCGGATGTCGATCGTGTTCTGGCCGCTGGAGAAGACCGTACCGTACACCGGATTGTCCGAGCTGTCGCGATAGACGAGCTGGGCCTCCATCTGCTCTTGTGTACCCTTGCTGCCAGTGGCGTCAGGGGTGAACTCCACGGTGACCGCGGTGGCGCCCGAAGCAACCTGGATGGGGATGATGTTGCGGCCCTGGTGATGCGGGATGTTCTTGTCGGGCGGGCTCCAGGTGGTGGTCCCGTCGCCGCTCGGGAACGTGTAGAACCAGTAGCTGCTGTTCCAGTTGCTCTTCATGTTGCCGCGCATGACCGAGGTCCAGCCGGCGAAGTCCAGGATGGCGCTGCGAGCCCCGAAGTTCTGAATCACGTGGGCGACCGCCTCGTTGGAGGAAGCCTTCTGCATGGCCTGAAACACCGATAACGACCCGCTCACCCGGTTGTCGGGTCTGCCTGCCTTGCTGGCGCTGTCCCAAACGCAGTTGATGAATCCCTGGCCCATTTCGAGGTTCACGACGAGCCAGAAGATCTCCAGGCCATAGCGAACGATGCTGTTGACGTAGGTCTTGGCGTTCTGATCGGAAGGTCCCGCCCACGAGCCATCGGTGTTCATACCCATGGACTCGATGGGGCCATGCGGCATCTGCAGCGCAAGGGCGGTGCCCCAACCCTCGGTGTACTTGCCTTCCACCATGTGCACTCGCATCGTGGCAGTGTAGCAGTTGTGCGCCTCGTGGATCCAGCCCGAGCCCTGGTTGTTGAAAGCCCATAGCTCGGCCTGCAGTGCGTGGATGCTCTCGTGCAGGGCGTTGCCGCGGTTGGAGTCGTCGCCGGTGCCCCAATTGCACGGGCATTCTTCGCTGGATTCGAAGTTCATGTGGCCCCAGCGATCCCCCTGGTGCCCGCCTTGCCCGGAGATGGTCGCCCCAGGAATGCCACTGTTGAGGATGACCCAGTTCATGTAGTAGCCGCGCTGCCAGTCGAGGAAGCCGTAGAACTTGACGGTCTCGACCACGTCCTTGATCTCCTGGTTGAGATCCTCGACATCGAACTGGACCAAGGAGTCGGTGAGGCAGGACTGCCGGTTCGGCCCGATGAGCATGGCGACGCCGCCATGGGCGATCTGCGTCGTGTACTCGCTGGACGGTGCTCGCTGCTCGAGCGGCGTGGTCGGAACCGTGTCGCTCCCGAAGCACTGCGGCCACTCGCTATTCCCACCCGTGCCTTCTCCGCCGGTTCCGGTCGCCCCCGCACCGCCCGTGGACGTTCCCGCCGTGCCGCCGGTGGTGTTGCCCGCCGCGCCACCCGTGAGTGTGCCCGCTCTGCCTCCCGTGGAGCTTGCGCCGCCCGTGGACGTCGTGCGCCTCCCGCCCGTGGCCGTACCCGCGTTGCCGCCCGTCGGCGAACTCGCAGTGCCGCCCGCAGGGGGCGAGCCGCCGTCGCTCAGTCCACCGGTGGCGGCTGTGCCGGTGCCTGTGCCGGAGGTTCCACCCGTCCAAGCGGGCCCGCCTCCGCTGGCTGCCGCGCCGCCAGACAAGGAGCCACCGCTCCCGACGGGAGCGCCGCCACCCCATGCAGCTGGCGCCCCCGAAGTGGGTTCAGCAGCGCGGGAGCCCCCCGTCTGCGCAGTGTCCCCACCCGCTGCGTTGCCCGCTCCGCCGGTCTGGTCGCCGGCATCGGAGCTATCCGAGGAGCCGCACGCCGCCGCAACCGCCGAAGCGAGCGAAAGCGTGAAACTGGACAGACACACACAACGTCTCTTGGTCATGAACTGCTCCGCTCGGCCGCCGGCTCTGGCGGCACACCGTATGCGCTAGCCGCTGCAGGGCATCACCCGCGCGATCCGAATGGTTGAACCGCCGCCCGACCCGGGATAGGCTACGTGGACCGTCTTTGGGGCTCGGGCCGGATCGAGACGACGGCAGCTCGCTTGTATGGTCGAAGGAGCCCACCGCGAGCAGGCGTCCCAGGGCAGGGCGGGCCCTTGGCCGGCGTCGTCTCGCACCGTGAACGAATCCACTCCGCGGCGCCCCAGACCGTACGCGTCTTCCGCCTCCATCTCGAGTTCAGCCTTCCCCTCGAGGAACGCGGCCATCGCTCGAGTGATCGCCGTGCGCCCCTCGTAGCGCAAACCCGTTGGCGCCGGGCTCGCCGTCTCGAACACGCAGCTGTTCGCAAGCAGCGCACCGATGGCCTCCATGCCGTGACTGCAGGCCTCGGCGAAGGTCAGCGCCAGGCGGAGCGCCTCCACCTGTTGCCATGTTGAATGGGCTCATGTTCGTTCCATGTCGCCGGGCTCGACGGTGCGATTGTCAGGGTTCGCAAGCGTGCCCTCCTCTGCGCTCAATGACCGATGCGCGCTTGCTCGCAGGACATTGGCGCGGTCGCGGTGTAGAGCGCACCAACACACCCGTTTCCCTCGCGGCTCCAGCCAGGAGGTCGAAGGGCCGGTCGTCGCCCTCGGACGGTACGTGCGCGACAGCTGCCGTGGTCTTTCCGCGCGGTTTCTGAGGGGATGAGGAAATGTGCATGGGATCATTCTGGTCCGGGTCCCGTATGCGGTCGTGTAGCCCGGACGGCGCCCGACGTTGCACCCTCGCCAGAACTCTCCCATCCGAGACGCTTTCCGTGACAACTCGGGCGATCGGAAGCAATCCTACAGTGAGTGACTCGCACTTGAACAAGCCGTGCCTCGCCCCGTGCTCGCCGACGCCAAGAGAAGCGCTCCCCGCCAGCGCCGATGACGCGTGTCTGAATGCCTTTCAACGGGAGCTCGACTACTTGCTGAGGACGTTCGAGCGTCTGGGTGTGAGCCCGTCGGATGTGGAGGATCTAGCTCAAGAGGTTTTCCTGGTTCTGCGACGTACCTGGAGCGACTATGACCCCACCCGCCCGTTCAAGCCCTACCTTTTCGGCATCGCCTTCCGCGTCGCCTCGTCGCACCGCCGGCGGTGGTGGCGGGAAGTGCCGTACGCTTTCGTCGACGCGCCGGATCACGCGCCATCGCCCGACCGCGAGTTCGAGGCGAATCAGGCACGCGCGCTCGTCCTCGCGGCCCTCCAGCAGATCCCATTGGCCCGGCGTGCGGTGCTGCTCATGTACGACCTCGACCAGACATCGATGCAGGAAGTGGCCGCCACGCTGGCCATTCCCCTGTTCACCGCATATTCGCGGCTGCGCAAGGCGCGCCTTGAACTGCGGACCAACATCACGCGGATCCAGAGAAGGAGCGCCCGTCGATGATCGCGGATAGATCTCGCCCCATGCCTGAGCCGCTGTCGCCGACCGTCGAAGCTCTGCTCGAACACGAGCGCGTCGTCGTCGAGAAGCCGGCATTGGTTCGTGCGCGCGTGTTGGCACGGGCGCGTGGGTCGCTGCAGAGAGACAACGTCATTGCGCTGGCACCCAGGAGGCCGCCGACACGTGTCCGTCGAGCGGTCTATGCCACGGCCGCGGGCCTTGCCGTGGCGGCCTCGGTTGCTGCGGCCTATATGGCGGGACGCGCGGCACCGACGCCCCCGAGCAACGCAGAAACGCAGCCGCCTCCGCCGCTCGCGCCGACGCCGCCTCGCTCGCCGGAGCCCGCCCCCGCGCCGGCACCGGAGGCCGCCCCGACGCCGACGCCGACAACCGGCGACGTCACTCGGGCAACCTCGGCGTCGAAGGCCTCTGTCGCCAGCGAGCGTGCCAATCCAGCACGCGAGGACGACAGGGCCGTCGAGGAGCTGCGTCTGCTCGAGAGTGCCCGCAGAGCCAACGCGCGCGGTGACTATGCCTCTGTGCTCGCCCTGGTAGCCGAGCATGCGCGCACCTATCCCCGTGGCCGCTTGACCGAAGAGCGGGAGGTCCTCCGCGTCAGAGCGCTGGTCGGTCTCGGGCGCAGCAGTGAAGCACGCCAGGCCGCCGCGAGATTCCGCCGTCAGTTCCCGCGCAGCGTGCTGTTGGCGACGGTAGAGGACATGGTGAGTTCGGGTCGGTGAGGCAACGTTGCTCGACCCGAGCCGATTGCCGCCACTGGCGCCGGTGCCCGCGTTGCCACCGACGCCGGGGCCCCACCAATTCGGTTGAGTCCTGGAATAGTGCCCGCGCGAGCCTTCAGGATCCCCAGGTGCCCGGGTCCAGCAGCATCTCCCAGAGGCGCGGCCGCGGAAGGTCCTTGTTGATCTCGGTCACCAGCCAAGCATTGCCATGGGCGTCCGGCACCAGCGGCGGACCTTGCCCCACGGGCGAATTGAAGCCCGCGGACGTATCGGATGAAGCGCGCCGAGCTGCACCGGCAAAGCTCTGCAGCGCCACGGCAAGAACGGCAATCTGATCCGCCGCGTTCGTGTACTTGTTCAGCTTCGGCCGCTTGGCTCTCATCCACTGGCCGAAATCGTTGTCCGGGAGGTCCACCAGGTCGTCCTCCGTCACATCGTTGTTGAGCTGGTCGTACGTCGCGCTGACTTGAACGTATCGAAAACGCTGGGCAACGATCCAGTCCGCCCAGGGATCCAGGTCGCCGTTGGGCCCGGTCATGAGGCCCTTCTGCTCCTCGCGACTCCCGAGCCACGCCACCACGACCACGCGATCCACCACAGTGGGGTCCATCAGATACGCGTCCGCCACATCGGTGAGTTGCGTGCAGGCCAAAAGCACCACCGGACGCCACGGCATGCTCAACTGCCGCGATAGATCCAGAATCAACGTTGCGCCGTCTGAGCCGACAGGAACGGTGGACTCGATTCGGCCGTCTTCCGGTGGCGCCAATGCTGTGGCCGCGCCCGGTGTCACGTCGGGGACCCCCTCGAGGCCACTCGACCGTGCAACGGTCACCATGTCGTTCCAACCGGCGACGTTGTCGGCCAGAACCTCGTGGTACAAGCTGGCATCAACGACCAGACCCACGAGCGGCGGCCCTCCGCTGTTCGCGAGCAGCATGGCGTATTCACCGCTCCAGTTGTCGTCCCACCCGTCGTTGATCATGATGACCGGGTTGCGTTCATCCACGGGAAGCTCGGTGTGCGACCTGTCCCGTCCCACGTCCAGAGTCTGCCCGCATCCGACGACAGCGAGCAGGACTGCCAGAACCGCACGCATGCCGACGCCCTCCAGAGTAGTCCGGGTGCGAGAGCAGGCCCATCGACGGCCTTTGGCAGGGTTGCCGCTTGAAGTCTGCCGGTCCAAGAGAACTCCGGCTAGTGTGACACTGGTTGGGCTCGGCCGCAGTGGTCAGCGCAAGCGCACGCCGAGGTCAATGCCCGCAAAGGCGCTGAGCCAGGGCATATGCCACACCCGGACATCGTTCAATTCGATCCTGCAGGGTGTGAGCAATGCGAGGGAATCCAGGTGGGGCGCAACGAACCACGAGTCGGTCAGGCCGATAGTCGCGGCGAGGCGCAGCCCCGCCTGTCCCACGAATCCAGTAGGACTGCGAGGTTCGTCCAGACCCAAACCCTGGGCACGAATCTGACCGGCCTTGGCGAGGGCGCAGCCCGCGAGGACCCCGTAGTGCCCGCACACCCCCGCGGTTGCGCTGATCAGCATTCCGCGGAATCCGCTGCCGTACCAGCGCCGGTGGGTCGAGGGGTAGCTCGCCTCAGCGCCGAGCTCAAGGGATAGATCCTTGCGCCTGGCGCCGAAGAACAGACGGGCCTCGGTGTCCGTCGACGGCGAAATCCCCCATGCCAGGGAGGGACCGAGGCCAACCCACATGGCCCAGCGCGCTGCTTGCTCCGGAGTCGCCGGCTCGGGTTCGGCGGTTGCCTGCTCGCTCGATCCGCGCTTTTCCGCTGGAGATGCGACAGGGGGCCGAGCCGCGGCTGCGGGAGGTGACGGCGCCGTGCTGCCACTGGCTGGCCCGGAAGGTTCGCTCGTGAACTCGCCGCTCGCGATCCGGCGCAACAGTTCGATCTGCAGGCCCACTGCGAAGCCCATTTCCGCAAGCAGCTTCGCGCAGTCGTCGTCCTTGCCGACGAATCGGCGTTCGCCCATGCCCTCGCCCTTGGCGTTCCTCCATTCGACTTGGCCTCCGATCGCGCTCTGAGGCCCCACGACCTGGACCGAAACATCCACCGACGCATTCTGGCGAAAGGGATCGTAGCCGAGCCGACGAGCGATCCTCCGACGGAACTCGGCCTCATCCCAGCAGCCGCGCAGCGAGGAGTCGACCTGGTAGCTCAGTCGAACCTGGAACGTGGTTTCTTCGTCCGCAGCACGAGCCACGGGGGATCCGCCCGCCACGATCGCAGCGAAGGCGACCAGGGGGGCGACAGACCACGCCTGCAACCGCAGCATCAAGCCGCTCCGGCAATGACGGGTAGACGTCCAGGACCGCACTCGGAGCAGCACCTTACCCTCCGGGCATGGAAGATCCCTCGGACTATTTGTGCCGAGGCGTCCGGTTGCGCGTCGAGCGTGTAGGAGTTGGCGACACAACGCCGAGGATCCACCCGGGTAGGGGCTAGCGACCAGTGGCCCTGACCAAGGACTTGGCACTCTGGAAGTTGGCGGTATGAGCGCTGACTATGCTGCCTGGCGTGCCTTGGCGTTGCTGCGCCGGGGACCCTCGGGGGTTGATGGCGGGGCGGCGGACAGTGGGGCCAACCGTGGCCCACCAGGATCTGCAACGCGCCCAGAGGGTCGCAGTCCGGCCGGCGGAGCAGAGGCGGGTTGGCCGGTGGGAGGCTGCAGTCCGGGCGGGCTACCGGCTCCATGCTCATCGCCAACGCGAAGCTGCCAAGAGGACAGCTCGACCTCAACTATGACGCCGTACTCAAGCTCCTCGGCACCTTGGCAGCTGAGCTGACGGGACTGCCGCTGCTGCGAATCTACTGGTACGACGGGACCGCCACGGGGCCCACGCCCCAACACCTGGCGCTCGCGTACCGGCCAAACGTGAAGCTTCGGCTGGGTTTCGTGAACCAGCAGGGACAGCAGAAGGGTGTCGACTCGCTCGTCGTCACGGACCTCATCGATCTCTCGCGTAACCACGCCATGGCAGATGCCATTCTGGTGACGGGTGACGAAGACATCCGCGCCGGAGTGCGAGTTCTTCCTGTTTTCCGCGGAGCCAACTTCCGGACTTGAACCGGAGACCTGCGGTTTACGAACGACTGCTGATCCCCGGCGGTTTCGGACACTTGAGGCGCTTTTTGGACCAAGCGTGGACCCGTCAACGCGGCCTGTGTCTCGCGGACGGCCGTGCGAAGAGCTGTGGCACCGAGGTGGGCGTAGCGTTGGGTCATCTTGATGTCGCTGTGGCCCAAGACCTCCTTCACCTCTTCGAGGGTCCAACGCCTTCCCCACCGACCTGCGACCAACGAAGAGGCGCACGTGTGCCGCAGATCGTAGGGGCGCACGGGGCGCTTGATGCCGGCCGCCGCTAGCCAATCCGACCACTCGCCCGGGACGCCCTCCGGCCGGTAGCTACCGTCCGCCGCCGGCCAGAACACCTGCCCCGGAGTGCAGCGCACGCCGAGCGCATTCTCCTGCTCGGTCGCCGCTTCGAGAGCGACTCCGAACAAGGGAACGCGACGTACCTTTCCCGTCTTCGTCGGCTTCTTGGGGCTCCCGAACCGAACGACGACGTGCGGGTCTTCGCCATCGACCTTGACATCGGAACGGAGCAGGGCTTTTTGCTCGCCCGGACGCAGGCCCGTTCCCGTCGCAAACGCGTGAAAACGTCGCTCTGCTTTGGGCATGGCGGCGAGGAAGGCCGTCTGCTCGTCGGGTTCGAGGTAAGTCCAAGGCTCCGTGGTTGTCGCCAGCGTCGCGCGGTTGAGCCGCAGGTCTCGCGCCGGATTCGTCTCGATGAGCTCACGTTCCAGGGCGTCCTGGAAGCAAACACGAAGGAGATTGAAGACGTTTCGGACAGTCTCGGCACGTAGGAGCTCGCCGCTCCGCTTCGCCTTCTTGCGCTGCAGTCGGTCGAACCAATCCTTGACCGCACTTCGGCGAATCGCGGTGAGCGGAAGGTCGATGAAGGCCGCGTCCTCTATGTGCCGCTTGGCAGCGCGTCGATCCCGTGCGATGTTGCGGACGCCGCTCAGTTCCCGGCGGTCGAGGAAACCAGCCAGGAACGCCCGCAGCGTAGTCCCCCGCTGACTCCTGAGCTGTCCGGAGCGGTGCATTTCGATCGTGGCGTTGACCACGTCCTGGGCCTCCTGGCGCGTCGAGTAGACGCCGACGCGGCCACGCGCCGGGTCGATGGATCGCGGGAGACGCGCAGCGAAGCGACCGGGGCCGAGCTCTTCTACGGTGCCAGCTTTCATGGCCTACTTCCTCGCGCCAAGTGCCAGGTTGAATCCACGCCGGGCCAGCGCTGCCTCCGCGCGTTTCATGCCGAGCTCCGTTGGGGCGCTGCTCGGCGTCGGAGCGTTTTGCACAACGGCTGAGCGGCGCCGTGGTTCGGCCGTGGGGGCGGCCTCATCGAAGGCAGCAGCAAGCTCACGACACATCGCTTCGCCGTGCTGCGCCGCCGCGAGTAGTCTGACTCGAAGTCGTTCCGGAATCACGGGAGCGCTCCCGAGCCAGCCGCTACCGGGCAGACCGAAGCGGCCGGTTCATGATGGCCACCGTCCCTGCCCGCGCTTTCGCGAGGCAACTGGCTCTTGGCGCCGCGAGCGAGGAATCGCTCCAGGTCGATGGACCGAACCAAGCGCCTCCGGCCTGGCCGACAGGACGGCAGCCGCCCAGACCGAATCCAGAGACGAACGCTGTCCAGGCTGGCGCGGCAGCGGCGAGCCACTTCCGGCAGAAGCAGGAACTCTTCATCGCCATCGTTCGACATGATCTACCAACCTCACACGATTCAGAGGGTAGCCCAGACTCCGGCAAGAAAAAGCGGACAGTTCGGAATCCGAAGTGTCCGTTTTTTTGGCCCACGGTCTGGGACGGCTCGGGATCCGCTTGGTGGGCCGCTTCGTCAGCGTGCTGGCCGTCGCGCTGCGCGGTCGATGCGCTTTCGAGCTCGCTCACGGACGAGGGCCGGTTTCGATATGTATCCGGAACCGCCGGGAAAGACCGCGCCGGTTTCTGCGTACGACAAGCCCCGTGCATTCAGACGTTCACACGCGGTCGAGACGAACTGCCTCCACTGTCCGGTGGTCTGTGGGTACGGCGTCGCCGCACGGGCTAGCTTGAGCACCAGCTCCGCGTGCGCCTGTACGGCCACACGTATCGAGTAGAAGGCCTCATCTTCCGGTGTCAATTGGCACGCCGCTACGTCGGGGTAGAGGTTCAGGGACTCCAAGCGTGCATCCCCTTCCCGCTCCAAGGCCTCGAGAGCCTCGGTCAACGCAGGAATCGTTCGGAAGAGCGCCTCCAACGCTTCCACACGCGCCTTCTCCCACGCGGCAACTCCCGGGTCTTGCCTAAACGTGATGAAGCGATGCGTCATCGCCAGACTCATCAGAAGAGCAAGGAGGTCGGCCGCAAGGCTCCCCTCCTTGCAGGTCGGCCGTCGGTCGAAGGCCGTCGACAAGGCAGCCGCGATCGTCTCGTCGCGATTGGTTCCTCGAGGCAAGTCGGGACACTCCGCGAGGAGCCGGGAGTAGACCGAGCAAATGGCCGTCGACACTTCCTCCAGGGGAATCTGAGCCGCGCGAGTCACAGTACCGTACCGAATTATACCCAACAGTGAGCGGTCTGGCACTGCGGCGCGCGGGCCGGAAAAGCTCGGGAAAATACGAGCGGGGCGATTTACGGCATGCCCGGGCATGTCAGCATGGACGAGGACGCCCGCGTCGGTACACTCTTTGAGCATGTTGACCCGAGCCGGAGTGGCGAGGCGGTTGGGCAGAAGCATCGCGACAGTGAGGCGGATGGAGGGGGTTGAGCTTCACCCGGTCGAGGACGGACGTGGTGTACATCGCTTCGATCGCGAAGAGGTCGAACGGGCAGCCTCCGCAGGCGCCTATCGTTGGAGGACATCTTGGCAGCCCCTGGTCGACGACAACCTAGCGGGGGCCCGAGCCAAGGGCGTGCCCGTTCAGGACCGCGAGCCGGTGCCTGTGCCCGAAAGGGGGGAGTCCGGGCAAGACGGGAACGGCGGGCGCCAGCGTGGACTCGAGGAAGCGCTCGTTGCAGAGCGCAGCCGCCGCCAGGACCTCGAGCGAGAGAATTCGGAGCTCCGGGGACTTGTTGCGGCGTTGGCATCGGAAATCGTGCAGTCGCTCACGCCGCGTCAGGTCCGCGCACTCCGGGAGGGAGGGCTGGAGGACTTGGTGGCGTTGCTTGGACTCTAGACGACTCGGCGGAAGCGCTTCCCCACCAGCTCCCCTGGTGGCCTGGTACTGGCCGCGACGGCGGGTTCCCACGAGAGCCGCTCAACTTGTTCGGCCAAGCATTCCGTGAGACGCAGTTCGAACAATGCGCCAGATCTCCGCCGTCGTCTTCGATGTCCTGATCGAACCCGACGACCACAGAGACGTCGAAGTCATGCAGCGCGTCTTCGCGCGGAGCTCCGGGGTTCAGCTCAGGGCCAGGAGTGCTCTCACCTATCAATCGGGAGACTATGAGCGAACACTCCCAGCTCCTGAGGTCTGGACTGGCCGACTTGAACGGATCCGTACGGGCCCCGTGAGTACCGTGGTCGAAGCCCCGGATGGGTCGTTCCACTTCGTCGACGAAGACGTGGACATACCGACCTCTCACGCCACTACATACTACGCATTCGTTCCAGCCGCTCGTTTGCTCGTCTACCTGGACAGCGCAGAAATGCCCTATACGCGTCTGGCATCCTACGTCTCCGGTGCGCTTCAGCAAGCCACGGATGAGGGCGTCCTTGCGTGGTGCGAGCTCGTCCCGCGAAAGATCTCGAGACCGCTCAGAGAATGGATCCAGCACTTCACGAGGATCGAACGGGTACGGGTTCAGTTTCGACATTCACAGAGCCCAGGGAACAGGGCGATCGATAGCATCCTCGAGCAGCTAAACGCGGACACCGCAACCGAGATCGTGGCGGCTGCACCAAGAGGGGACCTAAACAAGGAGGCACTCCTTGACACCGCCCTGCCGATTGGGAAGGCACTCGATCACTTGGAGAAAGCCCCAAGGAACGGCGAAGCCGAGATCAGCGGGCACGTTGGAGAACAGCCGGTCAAGTTCAACACCACGTCTCCCGTGGAGCGCCACATCATTGAGGTCGAGGACGACGTCCCAGAAATGCGTTCTACACTCGCTCGGTTCGCCGCGAAACTGATGTCGATTGGACTGAAGACATGACGCCCAAAGAGAAGAATACCCCGTCGTCTGTCCGCGAGAGCATTCTTGGTCAGCTCGCGACAGATCTGGGAGACCACTACTTCTGGCTCCCAAGGCTGTTCATGAGGGCGGGTGGGTGGCGCTGGTTGGTCCCGTGGCCATTTCTGTTCATCATCAACAGACGAAGACGAATCGCATCTAGGGAACATGGGAGCATTTGGCTCACTGCAGTGAGCGCAGCTGCGCTCCTGGCGGGACCGGAACGACTGCAGGCGATGGGGTCCAGCCACGCTGCCGAGTCGGCCCGGATTCTATTCGCTGGCTCATTCCTCGTAATAACGATGCTCAGTCTCAGTGTGGCCGTTCCAGGGCAGGCAACACTGAGACTTGTCCTTGCCAAGAACCCGCTCTTCGCTGCCGAGTTCGTCTCACCGACTCTGTGGGCATTTCTGTGGGGTGTTGGCGGGGGCGCCTGCATGGTGTTCCACGCAAGCCTCGTTCCGGGCTTCAAGACGCTGGCGTCCGTGGTAGCGCTCTACGCCTTCGCCATGGAGACGAACGCCGTTCTCTACACGATCCGTATGTACTCGTTCGGCCTGGTGCTTGCTGCCCGTGAATCTGCTCGCGAGGGATCGGACGGAAGCCAATAGGCCTTCGGTGCCGTTCGCCTCCATCAAGAGTTGACTGGTTGTCCGTTGCTGCGGCCCATCCCAGTTGTATCTCGTCAACACGTTCGTGCAGGCACATCGTTGGCAGCCGTTCATGCGCTTGGGAGACCGACAAGGGATGTGGGTCTCCGACCTGCTCGTCCTCGCCGAGGTCGGCTGGACAATGGTCGCGTCGCCACATGGAATCGCCGTGTCGTCGGGCCCTCGCTCAAGGGCGCGGGGTGCCAGGCGTAGCCTCAGTGCCGACGACTGGAGTCACGCCGGGGCCGTCTGACGGGCCAGCCCCTCGGAGCTTCGACGGTTGGACGTTTCCTCGAGTCAGACTGCCGGTGCGCGGTCGAAGGGGGTAGAAACGGACGCCACCGCGGCTTGGGTTCTCGTTCGTGGCGGCAGCCAGCGTCTGGACCAGCTAGGTACCCAACGTCGGCTCGACACGCTGGCCCTGTGCCTCAACCCGAAGGATAATGGCAGTTCGTGGACGAGAGCCGTCTGAGCGAGTCTGCTGATCGGTCACCCGGGGATGCCCCGGGGAAATTCAGCTTTCGCGCGGATCGGGACGCATGGGCGACGATCCGCGGCTTCGTGTACCAGGTTGACACCACAATCCTCAGGTGGCTCGACCTTCGAGAAGGCGAGGCAGGCGAGGCCCTGGAACTCGAAGCCGGAGAGGACATTGACCGAATCTGTGCGGCGCTAGCAAACGAAGGCCGCCAGCTGGAACAGGTGAAACATCGAGAGGCGCCCTTAACGCTCAGGTCAGCCGAATGCATTGAGGCTATCTCGAATTTCGCTGAGCACCGCCGCAACAACCCTGACGTCACGCTCCTCTTCCAGTTTACGACGTGTGCCGGAGTGACCGCCGAGCGTCCATCTCCGCTACGCAAGCCCGCGCTAGAACTCTGGCAAGCGGTACGGCGTGGCGTCCTGGGAGACGACGAGCGCCGAGAAGTGCTGTCAGGGACTCTATCCATCATGCGAGAATGGGTGCGACCTCGGGGAGTGTCCGATGAGTCCTGGAACGCCCTCCTTCAGGAACTCGACGAAGGAGGGCAGAACTGGCTTGAGCAGGTCATCGACGCTTTCGACTGGGTGACCAGTGCTCCAGACTCGACCGATGTGCAGAGGGACGTCCGCCAGCGGCTTGTCGATACCGGACGCGCACCAGACTCGCAGGCGGCCGTCGCGCTCCACGAGAGACTGTTCTTCCACGTCTTTCGAGTCCTTTCCGAGCGCGGCCGCAAACGGCTGACTCCGGGCGAGCTCGTCACCGTCTCGACCGACACGGGCGCTCCGGCTGCACACCAGCTCGTAACGGCCATCCGGGAGGCGCGACAAGCGCTGGGAGCAAGACTCCAGTCTTTGGACACGAAGACCGATGAAATGCTCGATGGCGCACGCGCGATCGCCGCCGCCGTCGGAGCAGACTGGCCAAGAGCGCTAGCCGCTTCGTCAGGTCCAGCGGAGCCGCCACGCCTTGTTGCCACGCTTATCGATCGCGACGAAACGCTGGCGAGTCTACTAAAGCGAAGCGAGGGGGCCAGGTGGGTGGCTCTCATTGCCGGCCCCGGCGAAGGCAAGACGCACCTGGCTCACTTGCTCGTGAGGGACAGAGACGCAGTGTGGCTCCGTCTCCGAAGTCTCGAAGGAAATCAAGCCGCCGCAAAGGTACGGGATAGCCTGAGAGCGACTCTTGGTCCGGAGTGGCAAGTGAAGCTGCGACAGCAGGTCCTCGTCCTTGACGACCTACCGCGTCTATCCGAGCAGGAGGTGTTGTGCGAGCTGCTCCCGGTTCTGATCGAAGTCCGCGGCGCCACCCCGCGCCTCGTCACGACAAGCTGCTTTCGCGTCCCGGATCGTTTCGTTGACACGTTCATTGAGGGCGCTGTCGTGCAGCTGGACTGCCCTCGCTTCACTGAGGGTGAGGCTTTCGAGCTGGTTCGAAAGTACTGTCCCGAGGCGGACAATCGCCGAGCCGCGTCGTTTCTTTGCACTCTGACCGGCGGCCACCCCCTCCTACTCGCCGCAGCCTGCAGACACTTGCGCGGAACGGGATGCGCGATCAACGCGCACAACGTTGGGGCCCTGTTTGATGGCGAGCACCTGAACGGAGTACACGAAGAGTCAACCCGACAACTGCAGCTGACCACAACAACGAATACGCGCCGGCTGCTGTACAGGCTCTCGCTGGCGACCGCAACGTTTCCCGTCTCCGCCATCCACGCTCTGGCCGCAGTGGATCCGGCCATTGAAGAAGCGAGAGAGCTCATCGACGACTGCGTCGGCGTATGGGTTCAGCGCGAAGAGCGCGAGGCGTTCTCGGTCTCCCCATTGATAGCACGGATTGGCGAAACGTATCTTCAGCCCGAGGAACGCCGACAGTGCCACAAGGCGCTTGCTGACAGCTACCTGGACGGACAAGTCGACCAGTGGACTCTCCTGCGTGCCATCGGCCACTACGCCAGTGCCCGCCTAAACAATAGGGCCGCCAACGAGCTCTGGTCCTACCTGGTACATGTGGCGCACACAGAAGGTGCCACAGTACTGGGAGTCGATTTCTTCGTGCGGGCTTGGGAGGACGGCGTACCAAGCGACGTCTCAGCTGACACCCGGACCGCCCTGCGTTGTGCGCAAGTGGCCGTCGGGCTCCGCTATGGCGTAGATGTGACACGCCAGCTCTCCGACCTCGAGCACATCATGGACGCGGACCAGGACCAAGGCGACGGCTGGGGAGTGTGGATCGGTGCAGCAACTGTCTTCAGAGCCCTCTTCAGAGACCGTCCGAAGCTCGCTGCTACGCTTCTGCTCAGGGCAAGACGCGCCCAGCAGAACCTCATAGCGAAGCACGGGGCGGTCTCACCAGCCCTTTCCCTTCCATTGTCGCCATTCGTGGGGATCGTTGCACTGGACAGGCTTGGTGACGAGCACCTGGCCGAGTGGCTCCGACTTGTACGAGAATTCCGAACGGAAATCACATCGACGCGGCTGCCTGGCCTCAGTTTCGAAGGTACGTCGTCTGTCTTGGTGGACCGTTTGTGGCTCACCGAGTTCACGAAACCCCTGGAGCAGCAACAGTGGTCTCACGTACTGAGACGCTTGGAGGCAGTGGGAAGCACCGCTGCCGAGCTAGGTCTGCCGCAGCTGCATGCGCGCGCCACGAGAGCAATGGTCGTGGTACTGGCCGAGCACTGCGGAGATCGAGACCGTGGGATGCGGTTGGGACGCGACGCTCTGGCTGCCCTGCAGGGAGACGCGGATTCGGAGTTTCTGCTCGAAGAATGCCTCGGCAGACAACACCTCTATGCGGGGGAAGCCCGACCAGCGCTGAGCCTGCTCAGCACGGCACTGAAAAGGCGCTGCCAGTTCGGGGACCCAGCCGAACGACTATTCGCGCTCCTGGCCGCCGCCCGAGCAGCCCTGGAAGCAAACGATCCTCGCATGGCCGACTTCACACGCGAAGCCCTCGAGCTGGCCAAGCGCGACGGCGGCCCCGACTCCCAACTAGTGCGGACACTGGGCGAAGTCGCTGTGCTGTACTTCCGAAGGGGAGATCTCGCCGCGGTCTACGACGCATGCAACGAAGCTGTGCATAGCCTGCTGCGTCACCACTCGACCGCCAACGAGTGGAGACCGCTTGTTGCGTTGACCGCACATGCTGTCGGGTACTACGCACACCTCACAGCCACGGGTAGCGCACCAAGGGGCGAACAGGGCGGTATGCCATACGCAGAACCGTATCCCGGTCTGTTCTACGAGAGCGTCTCCGGTACTGAAGCTTCGCCAATGACCTTCGGGCTTCTCGCCGCGTACATGGCGTCTTTTGCAGATGCGCTGGAGAAAGACGAGGACGCGGTTGCGTGGGCCCGAACGTCGTTCGACGAGGCCTATCGCGAGGGCCCTCCGATCGCCACCCAGTTCATAGCGCTGCAGCTACCGGTCCTCTGCGCCTCGAACGCACGGGACGCTTTGGACGTCTTCCGACGCGAACTGGCCGGGACCCTGATCACGCTCAGACGAAGCGGATCGACCACGCCCGCCGAGGAGGCGGTATTGGTTCTACATACGCTCCCGTGGTTGATCCGCCTGCTCACCGAGAAGATCGAGCGTCGCGACTCCGTCGCGGAACTTGGGCATGAGATTGCGGGCCTCTACCGCTACGTTCACACGGAAGCATCCGGGGATGAGGTATGGAATACCATCGGGTCACTTGTAGAGGCCGCTGTGCACGGAGCTTCTGTTCGCGAGCTGTGGGTCAGCATCCAACCGCACCGAGAACGACTCACTGGTGTTGTTGAGCAAGCGTGGGCAGTCATCGCGATGCTCCCGGACGGCGCATCCTTGGAGCAGGCAGTGCACAACCAGATGAGTCTGTTTCCTGGATTGGGCTTCATGCCTGGCATCGTGTACCGTCGCATCTTCGTCCCGTTCGTGGACAGATACTGGAGCAATGCGTTCGCCGGCAAGGCGTGGATGTTCAGAACCCCGCGCTTGGTCGAGCAGGGCCTTGCGCGAGCCGCCAGCCTGGGCACGGTGGATCGCCTTCGCGAAACACTCGTGACGGTCGCCACAGGACTCGGCGTCGATGTGCCGCCTCACGTTTGGAACCTCGGTGCGCCGGGGAGCCAGGCGCTGCGTGGCGGCCGAGTGTAGACCACAGCGAGCCGCGCGCGCAGCGAAGCCCTCGTCTGGGAAGCCGATGCGCGGGACGGAAATCCCCACACCGCAGACTGCCACGGAGGCGGAACTCGTACGGCAACAAGCAGAGGCCCGACACGAGCGGGAACCGCCTTCCGGTGTCTAGTCGGCTGTGCGAGAGAGGCAGCCCCGGCCGAAGCACAGACACCTGGGAGGCTGTCTTGGTCTGGTGGAGGCTAGTGAAGGTACTCAAGCTCCATGTTGTCGATCTTGAGCGCCTTCTGGCCCGCGGTCCCCCCATAGCTGACGATTCTCCCAATGAATAGGGCAACGCGACTCGAGCGCTCGCACGCGTCCAGCCTCACCACATACGGTCTCCACCCGCTGCGGGAGATCATCCGCTCCGTCGGCTCGCACGCGGGCCTCGGTCTCGCTCGAGCGCTCACCCTGGCGATCGAGAGAGGGCCACCGATCTCGCTTGATGCATCAAACGAAAGCAACACCGGTCGAACGGGGTCCACTTCGCGTGGCAGGATGATCACCAGGTTGTCGGCTCGAGCGACCAGTTCCAGGCCGCGCCAACCAATCGCATCTCCCAGGTGGCCTTCGACTCTTTCCGGTGGTGGGATTTGCCCGTCGTGGAAAAGCGATATGCCGCCGGGCAGAATGTCCGGAAAACGGCTCCAGTCGACATGCTCGAAGTTCTCAGACCATATGCGGTTCTGCGCCGGACTGGGCGCCGCGCGTCCGCGTGGGCCGTCCGCAAGCTCGCGGTCCTCAGACGAATCACGCTTGGCGTCCACCTGAGGCGCTGCGAGTGGAGCCAAGACGGACTGAGCACGTGCGCTTTCGTCGGAGCCTGCGCGAGCTCGGAGGAAGAAGTGAGCGGCGAGGGTCAAAGCGGCTACCACCAACACGACGAAAAGGGCCGCGAGAGACAAGACGAGCCGGGAGCGTTCTCGTTTCGGGAAATGCTGTAGCCCTTGGAAGACCTGTCCGAAGATCAGCAGAAAGACGCCGATAGAACCTATTGCCAGTGTGCCCCTGACGTATGCTGGAGGGACGCGCTGAACACTGACAAAGCCGACCACCACCACAAGGAGACCCAGGACTTGGAGTTTGGTCCTTAGGCGAGGAAGAATCTCAAGTATTCGCGAGAGGACAGATAGCTCCCCTCCGCGTCCGGGCCTCTCAGCTGGTGCGACGGAAGACTGTCGCTCAGTCATCGCGCAACAGTACAGCCTAGAGGAGGGCCACCGTCAATGAGTTTTGAGTGCCCAGGCACTTGGCGGGGGCACGGCGTGTGTGGCTAGGCCGCGCGACGGCTGTACCAGAGCCGATCATGAGACCCAACCACGACGACGCGGACTCCGCCAACAGGCGTCAAGCGACATACGCAGAGGCAGGACGTACATTGCACCAGAGGGTCTTTTCGCCCACTTCGGGGTGAAGATCCGGGCGATTCTGGATCCGGGACTGTGGCACTGGTGCTCGTCGTCATACAGTCGATCGACGAGCGTCCGCCCGCAGACGCCGGTGTGGCGCGCCTAGTGTGGCCCGACTGTGCGTGCTCTGGGTTCTGGTTCTTGCTAGGGATACGTGCGGCTGCCGCTGCGCTCGTTCCGTCAGGAACCGCCCGCCGCAACGACCGCCTGAATCGCAGCATGAGCCAGCCCCGGCGTTACCTCGCTCTCGGCCGCTTCCAGCACGGCCAACGCAGCTGCCACGCCCAGCGCCACCAGCGCCGCCCAAGCCCTCGGCTCAAGCGTTGCCACAGTCTCCGTCTCCGGGAGAGCCTCCCCCTTCACGACATCGTGGTCCGTCTTTTCCCGCGCCAGCCCCGTCGCCCTACGCAATCCCCGCGACCACGTGAGCATCTTCGCACCCCGCATCGATCGGCAGTACTCGGTCCAGATCCTGGCATCCTTGGACTGCCGGCATGCCGTGTAGTCAGCTGCGATTTCGATGGGCGAGCGATTCTCGCGCCGGCCACGTTTGCCTCCGCCGTCGACCAACTCGAACGCAAACTTGGAGATGTAGTCCGCACGCCGGCACAGACGCAGGTCGACACCGTTCGCGTCCGTAGGCGCGTGCTCCTCCCCGAGCTCGTGTTCGACGCACTCCCGCCAGCGTTGGCTGAGCCAGACTTTCGCCTCGGCGTATTTCGCTTCGCTGAGGGGTCTTTCGACGAACCACAGGACGTGGAGATGAGGGTGCCACCCGTGGTGCTCCCCATGGGTTACTTCCAGTGCTCGAATGCTATGGCGGAGACCGAAGCGCTGGCACAATCGTTTCCAAGGGGCACCTCGAGTCAACCGGCGATAGGCATTCGCAACACCTCTGCGCACCTTGCAGAGGTCGTGTCCGAGCCCGTGCCGTACGGTCAGAGTCAACATGGCGACTCGCGCTGGTCCCCACGCAACCACCGCCTGCTCCACTTCGTGGCCCCGCTCCGCACGTATCTGCATCGCACAAACCGGGCACTGCCACACTGACCCGCAGCGCAGAACGCCTGTGAAGTGGGCCCGCCACTGCATGCAGCCGTGACTGCAGGCGATGGGACGCCTGAGCACCTCGATCTCACGAGCGACACGGCGTCGCCCGCAGCCGCGGACCCGTTCGTCCATGAGGTCGCGCAGCCCCTCTCGGAGCTGGTACGCCTGCCGCCGCTTGTCGCGCCATGTGCTGCCGGCACCGCCCTTGGCTGAATCTGGTCGCGACGCATGATGGGGGTTACAAAAGTGGTGATCTTCCCAAGGCCGGAGATGGCCGCAGCCAACACCACGGCGATCGTCTTCGAGCACTATGGCGGCCTGACGGCCAAGGGAACGGGCTAGCCTCCGGCCGTAACCGGAAGCGGCCGGGTCAGCCACGGCTTCCCCGGCCCGATTGAGGGTCGACGGGCTCGGCCGGGGCGCCTGCTTGCCTCGTGTGCTCGTCGAGCACCCGGCCCGCGAGCTCGGTGGCAAAGGCGATCCGGTGCGACTCGCTCTCGAGGACCTTCAGGGCCAGGCGTGCGTCCGACGCATCGAGAACGGCGTTGGCTAGCCCGACGGCGAGCTCGTCGCACGGCGCTCCAACGGCACATGCTCGGAGGAAGACCTCAGCGAACGCGGCGACGCGCTGGGCACCCTCGGGACTGGTCCACGCCGTGGTCCACGACTGGTCCACGGGAGTTTCCCCCGTGCTCCCCAACTCCCCGAAATCGCTTGGAGCCAACTTCCGGACTTGAACCGGAGACCTGCGGTTTACGAAACCGCTGCTCTACCGACTGAGCTAAGTTGGCGAGAGGCGCGCGAGCATACGCGTGCGAGGGTCCGAGTCAAGCCGGCCCCGGGGCCACTTGGCCGGATTAGCGCAGAAACCGGGCGGTCGTGGGCTCGTCGCGGAGCAGGTCTGCCGTGGGTGCGCTCGGCGCCACGGGCAGGCGCCGGCGCGACGGGTACAATGGCGCCGCATGACGCAGCTTTTCTCTACGGTACCCGGTTTCCGCTTCTCGGCTGTGCCCGCCCAGATCCGCAAAGATGGGCGCATCGACGTGGCGCTGGCGGTCTGTGATCGACCGGCCACGGTCGCGGCCGTGTTTACGCGCAACCTCGTGCGTGCGGCTCCGGTGCTCGTGGCGGCCGAACGCGTCCGGGCGGGCAGCGCGCGGGCCATCCTGGCGAACAGTGGCTGCGCCAATGCTTGCACGGGTCGAGCGGGCGAGCGCGCCACGCTCGAAAGCACGGCAGCGGTCGCCCGGGCGCTCGGCGTCGCGCCGGAAATGGTCCTGCCCGCCTCCACCGGCGTCATCGGAGCGGTGTTGCCGAGCCAGCGCATCGCGAGCTCGGCGCGTGCACTGGTCGACGCGCTTTCGCCCGAAGGACACCCGGACTTCGCTCAGGCGATTTGCACGACGGACCGCTGGACCAAGGTGGCGTGGGCGGCGTTGGGCGAAGGCGCACAGGCGCCGCGCGTGCTCGCCATGGGCAAAGGCGCAGGCATGATCCATCCGGATGTTGGGCTTCTGGAGGAAGGCGGGTCGGCGCCGCATGCCACGATGCTGGTGTTTCTGTTCACGGACGCACGGGTCGAACGCGACGCGCTCGAGAGCGCGCTCGTGCACGCGACGGAGCGGACTTTCAACGAGTGCAGCGTCGACGGGGACACGAGCACGAACGACACGGTGTTCGCGATGGCCTCGGGGGCTTCGGGCGTCCTCGTTCCTGCAGCAGCCCTGGCGCGCGCCTGCGAGAGCGTCTGCGACGCACTGGCGCGTTCGATGGTCGCCGATGGCGAGGGCTCCGAGCACTGCGTCGAGCTGTTCGTGCGCGGCCTCGGCTCTGACCAGGATGCGCGCGCGGTGGCACGCACGGTGGCGACCTCCATGCTGGTCAAGACGGCCCTCTGCGGTCGCGATGCGAACTGGGGTCGGATCCTTGGCGCAGCGGGACGGGCGGGCGTGAGCTTCGATCCGTCGAAGGCCCGCATCAGCATCGGCGGCGTACCCATCGTGGAGCAGGGTCTCGGCGTCGGAGGAGACGCGGAGCAGGCAGCCGCCGAGCACATGAAGTCACCAACCTACACGATCGAGCTCGAGCTCGGTTCAGGCCCCGGAACGGCGCGTTACCTCATGAGCGATCTTGGCCATGGCTACGTCGACGTCAACGCGAGCTATCGCAGCTAGAGCCACCCTCGGGCTCGGCTTGCTCGCTGGCTCGGTGGCATGCGGTGCCCAGCGGGGCACCATCGGCGCCATGCTCGCGACACAGCCAGGCGGCGAGCTCGTGGTGCGCGAGGTTCCGCATGGGCTCGGGGCGTCCAAGGCCGGCCTCGAGCCCGGCGACCAGGTGCTGCTCATCGATGGCAAGGACGTGCGGGCCATGAGCGCCGCGCAGATCCACCAGGCGCTCAGCGGCGATGTGGGACAGCCGGTGAAGCTCACGGTCGTGCGCGGGGATGAGGTCGTGCGTCTGACGGTCAAGCGCTCGGCCGTGCCGCCACGACGTTCCGAAACGCCTCGCTGACCCGGTCGCGGGGTGCGCCGGCAGCGGAACCGGGGTAGGCCTCGTGGGCGCGGGCTGGGTGCCGTTCCTTGCGAAGCATGCGCTGGACCTCCATTCTGACCGGGACGCCAGCGCCGGGTTTCGCCGCCCGCGAGAGGCCCGAAAGGAAAGAGTGGCGCTCCGGCCGCCGGGACTCGGCCGATGTGCTAGGGTCCGCCGTCCGAGAACCGTTTCATGAGGCCGCGTCCCCCGCGAGCCGGAGACACCCGAGGAGCGAAGATGAGTCGGTACCTGTTTACCTCCGAGTCCGTCAGCGAAGGCCATCCTGACAAGATGTGCGACCAGATCTCTGACGCGGTGCTCGACGCTGCCCTTTCGGAAGACCAACGCAGTCGTGTCGCCTGCGAGACGCTCTGCAAGACGGGCTTCATCGTCATGGCGGGCGAGATCACCACTCTGGCCAAGGTCGACTTCGGCAAGATCGCGCGTTCAGTCGTCAAGGACATCGGCTACACCGACTCGGCCATGGGCTTCGACGCCGAGACCTGCGGCGTGCTCACCGCCATCGAACCGCAGTCACCTGACATCTCGCAGGGCGTCAGCGAAGGACAGGGGCTTTTCAAGGAGCAGGGCGCGGGCGACCAGGGCCTGATGTTTGGCTACGCTTGCGATGAGACGCCCGCGCTCATGCCCGCTCCGATCATGCTGGCCCACGATCTGATGCGGCAGCTGGCCGCGGTCCGGAAGGCGCGCAAAGTGGACTTCCTGCGGCCCGACAGCAAGAGCCAGGTCACCGTACAATACGACGAAGGCCGTCCAGTTCGCATCGACGCGGTCGTCGTGAGCACTCAGCACTCCCCGACCGTGAAGCACAAGCAGCTCACCGAAGCCGTCATGGAGCTCTGCATCAAGAAGGCCCTGCCCAAGAACCTGCTCGATTCGAAAACCAAGTACTTCGTCAATCCCACCGGACGCTTCGTGATCGGCGGCCCGTTCGGCGACGCAGGGCTCACGGGTCGCAAGATCATCGTCGACACCTACGGCGGCATGGGCCGACACGGCGGCGGTGCGTTCAGCGGCAAGGATCCCTCCAAGGTCGATCGATCTGCCAGCTACTACGCACGCTACGTCGCGAAGAACATCGTGGCCGCGGGCTTGGCGCGCAGGGCCGAGGTCCAGGTGGCCTACGCCATCGGCGTCGCGCGACCGGTGGGCGTGTACGTCAACACCTTCGGAACAGCCGCCATCGATGAAGACAGGCTCAGCCAGTACGTTGCCGAGCACTTCGACTTCCGTCCCAAGGCGCTGATCGAAGAGCTCGATCTGCTCCGTCCCATCTATCAGTCCACGGCCGCCTACGGCCACTTCGGTCGCGGACAGTTCAGCTGGGAGAGCACCGCTCGCGCCGCCGAGATGGCTGCCGACCTGCTCGGCAAGACGCTCCCCAGCACCGCGAAGAAGAAGGCGCTCGGCAACGGTTCGTCCGTCTCCCGAAGCAAGGCGCCAGCCGGCAGCAAGTCCGCTGCCGCCCGCAGCAAGTCCTCTCCGGCGAAGAGCGCGCCGAAGCGTTCCGTGCGTCGAACGACCGCATAGTGTCCGGTGCCTCCGCACCCATGCCATGCGTCGCGAACCCGCCACGCGGCCGCAGCGTGCGATACCGCACAGGCGCGGCGCGCTTCGGTTTCTGTCCTGACGCCCAGAGCCGCACCATGCGCTTCGGTACCTGCTACCGCCCCGTAGCCGGCGGCTCTGAGCGGGCTGCGGTCCCCATGTTCGCTCGAGCGTAGCGAGAGCGGCAACATGGGGACGTGCGCCCCCTCTTCTTTCACGGAATAGCCGCGCGACGACGTCCCGCGAATGTCTCCTAGATATCGTAGTACAGGTAGTACTCCATCGGGGTCGGATGCATCCGAGTGGGCTGCAGTTCGTGCTCGTACTTGTACTCGATCCACATGTCGACGACGTCGCGGGTGAAGACGTCGCCCTTGAGCAAGAACTCGTGGTCGTCTTGAAGAGCCTTGAGGGAATCCTCGAGCGAGCCGGGAACCGTCGGGACGTCCCTGAGCTCCTCGGGAGACAGGGCGTAGATGTCCTTGTCGAGAGGATCACCGGGATCGATCTTGTTCTGGATGCCGTCCAGACCGGCCATCATCAGAGCGGTGAACGCTAGGTAGGGATTGCAGGTGGAATCCGGGAAGCGCACTTCCAGACGGCGCGCCTTGGGCGACGGCGAGTAGGTGGCGATGCGGACCGCAGCGGAGCGATTGCGGCTTGAGTACGCGAGATTCACCGGCGCCTCGAACCCGGGGACCAGCCGCTTGTAGCTGTTCGTGGTCGGGTTGGTCAGGGCCGTCAGGGCGCGGGCGTGCTTGAGGATACCGCCGGCGTAGTAGAGGGCGAGATCGCTCAGTCCGCCATAGGCGTCGCCGGCGAACAGCGGCTTGCCGTCCTTCCACAGGGACTGGTGAACGTGCATGCCGTTGCCGTTGTCGCCGTACATGGGCTTGGGCATGAACGTGGCGGTCTTGCCGTTGTTCTTCGCGACGTTCTTGACGATGTACTTGAACCACATGAGCTTGTCCGCCATGCGGACGAGCGAATCGAAACGCATGTCGATTTCACCCTGGCCGGCGGTGGCGACTTCGTGGTGGCTCACTTCCACGTTGATCCCGACCTGCTTCATGAGCATCACGATCTCGGTGCGCAGGTCCATTTGGGTATCCTGCGGTGGGACAGGGAAGTAGCCCTCCTTGTGCCGGATCTTGTGGCCCAGATTGGGCTTCTCGTCTCTGCCGGTGTTCCAGTCCGCCTCGACCGAGTCGATGCGATAGTAGGCCTCGTTGATGCCCGTGTCGAAGCGGACCTCGTCGAAGATGAAGAACTCCGCCTCGGGACCCACGTAGAGCGTGTCGGCAATGCCGCTCTGTTTGAGGTAGGCTTCGGCCTTGCGCGCCAGGTAGCGCGGGTCACGCGAGTAGTTCTGTCGCGTGATGGTGTCCTGGACCGTGCACTGCAGCGACAAGGTCGGGTACTTGGTGAAAGGATCCATCACGGCCGTGTCGGGATCCGGAATGAGCAGCATGTCGCTCTGATTGATCGGCTGGAAGCCGCGGATCGACGAACCGTCGAAGCCGAAGCCGTCCTCGAAGGTGCTCTCCTCGAGCCGCTCCGCCAACACACTCGTGTGCTGCCACTTGCCGACCAGGTCGATGAACTTGAGATCGACCATCACTGCGTTGTTCTTCTTGCCTAGTTCGATTGCTTCTCGGGGGGTCATATCGTCAACTACTCCTGTCGCATGCCGCCGGCATGCTGCTCAAATCGCTTCCTCGCCGCGCTCGCCCGTACGGATGCGCACTGCCTCGTCTATGGGCGTCACGAAGATCTTGCCGTCGCCGATGCGGCCCGTCTTGGCGCTCTTCTCGATGGCGTCGATGACTTGATGGACCACGTCGTCGGGGACGACGATCTCGACTTTCACCTTGGGTACGAAGTCGACGACGTACGCCGAGCCTCGGTACACTTCCTTCTTGCCTCCGGTTCGGCCGAAGCCCTTGACCTCGGTCACCGTCATGCCCTGGATCCCCACTTCGGCGAGGGCATCCTTGACTTCATCCAGCTTGAACGGCTTGATAATCGCCTCGACCTTTTTCATGAGCGTCTCCGGCTTTCTCAGTGTCCCGGGTCTCTTCCCAGCAGGATCGAGTGACCGTCCGGCGGGTCAGGACACGGGAGGGGTACTGCGTCGCTCTCGTATGGATAGCCTGCAGGTGTTTCCGAATTGTTTCGGGTACAGGTCGGTTGGACGCGTCATGAGATTTATTCGCCTCGACTCCAGAGGCGACCCACCCTCGGGCTCGAGTGTGCCCCCAACGCTGTGACCACGCGACCGCGACTGCTGCTCGGCCGAGTTCCCACCCCGGTGCGCCTGCTCGAGTCAGTCAGCACCGACCAGGCCGAGCTTTGGGTCAAGGACGACGGGATGCTGCACCCGCTGTACGGCGGCAACAAGATCAGAAAACTCGAGTACTTGTTGGCTGACGCGCTGCGGCGCAGTAGCAAACGCATCGTTGCCGTGGGCACGGCATCGAGCCATCACGTGCTGGCGACCGCGTTGTTCGCCCGGGAAGTCGGCCTGAAGTCTGCGTCGATCCTGTGTCCACATCCGCTCAGCGACCACGCGCAGCAGGTGCTCGAGGCCATCGTCGCGACCGGCACTGAGGTGCTGCCGGCACGCTCTATGGCTCGAGTGCCTTGGGCGCTTGCACGTCTGGTCCAGCGTGGCGACTACGTGCTCTGGCCGGGCGGCTCGAGTGTGACCGGCGGGCTAGGCTACGTGGACGCCGCGGCCGAACTCTGGCAGCAGATCCGCGAGGGCGTCCTTCCCGAGCCCGATGTCGTTGTCGTGCCGCTCGGCTCTGGCGGGACAGCGGCAGGACTGGCCGCCGGGGCCCTACGGGTCGGGCTGTCCGCGACAGTGCTCGGTGTCAGTGTGGTCGGCGGCTGCACGAGTGCCGCGTGGCTATCGAGGTCGCTGGCCTGGGCGATCATGCGTTCGGAAGGGATCCCGACGGCCCCCGGCGCCCTGGGCATCAAGCTGCGCGTCACTGGTCTGTACCGGGGCAAGGGCTATGGCTGGCCCACCGATGCGGGCCGGAGAGCCGCCGATCGAGCGGCCGAAGCAGGCCTGTACGTGGACCCAACGTACACGGCGAAAGCCTTTGCAGCTGCACTGGACTGCGTGCACGGTCAACTGAGCCACCACCGGCCGTTTGGCCGCACCGGAAGCAGGTCAGAACCTGCACAGCCGCGTAGCCCCCGACCCATTCGCGTCCTCTACTGGCATACTCTGTCCTCAGTCGTCCCGAACCGCTCAGTCATCTCGAACCTCGCGGCCGGGCCGGCCACTGGCCGCGTCGTGTCCCAGACTCCGGCACATCGGGATTGTCTCCTGATCCGATAGCAGCCGCGCAGTCACCGGACGCCTGTTTCCCGAACTCCCATGGCTCTCACGCATACATCGGCGGTCCCTCTCGGCACGGTGGTGGGGGGCAAGTTCCGAATCACGCGTGAGATTGGCCGCGGCGGCATGGCTGCGGTCTACGAAGCCGAAAACGTCGACATCGGCAGGCGCGTCGCCGTGAAACTGCTCGCGGCCGAGCTCAATAGCTCCAAGGTCGTGCGAGAGCGATTCATCCGCGAGGCACGTGCGGCTGCCGCCGTGCGCAGTCCCTACATCTGCGACGTCTACGACTCGGGCACCTTCGAGGGTCGGCCCTTCCTGGTGATGGAGTTGCTGGAGGGCGAGACGCTGTACGACCTGATCAGCCGCGTGCGCCGACTCGACCTGGAACTCACCAACAGGATCGCGCTTCATACCGCGCGCGGTCTGAGCAAGGCACACGCATCCCATATCGTGCACAGAGACCTCAAACCGGAGAACATCTTCTTGTCCAGGAGCGAGGAGGGCGCCATCGTCTGCAAGCTCCTCGACTTCGGGCTCGCGAGGTTCTACGAGCCTACGGGCGGGGATGCGAATCAGGCCAGGCTCACAAGGGAAGGCGCGCTCTTTGGTACACCGGCCTATATGTCGCCCGAACAGGCTAGAGGTCGAGGCGAGGTCGATCACCGAAGCGACCTGTGGGCCCTCGGGTGCATCGTCTACGAGTGTCTCACCGGTCGCACCGTGTGGGACGTCGATCAGGGCGTAGCCATGATCTTGGCCCAGGTGGCGAGCGCGCCCATCCCGCTGCCCAGTCGCTACCGCTCGGACCTGCCCAAGGAATTCGACGCCTGGTTTGCCAAGGCCATCGACCGTGATCCGGCTCGTCGCTTCCAGTCGGCACGGGAGTTCGCTGCTGCCCTGAACGCGGCCCTGGTCCCCGCCCTCGCATTCGCCCCTTCGTCGATGATGGGCGAGGAGGCCGCGGCACTGCAATCGTTGGTCTCGTCCACCGAACCGGCGCGCCCCGCAAGCGAGTCCGACCTCCTCGCAGCGCATGACGGCACGAGCTCCACTCCGCCTCCACCCGAGCTCGGCGCGGAGTCCGGCGACCCGCGCCGTGGCCCGCACACCAGCCCCGCCGGGGCCATCGCCATCTTGTTTTCGCTCTCCGCTCTCGTGCTCGGGGGCTACGCCGCATGGCTGTTCGTCCTCAATCCCATAGAGCGCAAAGCCGCAGTGGGCACGACCGAAACACAGCCGCCCACCGAGCTGGCGCACCCGCTCGAGGCCGAACCGTACGCGCTGCAGATCGGCGCAGGGCAGCAGTGGCTCGAGCGGGGGGAGCGTCGGAAGGCCCTGACGATGTTCCGCGAGGCCTTCCACAACGGCGGCAGCGGTCTCGCCCGCAACTTCGTGTCTCACGCGGAGGCGGCCCTGGGAGCGGATCCGGGCCCCTGCCAGCTCACAGGTCTCGGCCGTCCACGACCCTTCGATGCGGTCTCGCCTTCATCGCGTCCGGCCGTGGCGACGAGCGCAGGGGCCGCCCTCGCCACCTGGGTCGACACGCAAGCTGGCTCGGACGACAGGCAAGCCTACACCGCGCTGCTCGATTCGGCGCTCAGACGTGTCTCCGATGCTCGCTTCGCGACCCCGGAGTTTCATTCGGTCAGGATCCCGCAGCTGTTGGGTATGAAGGATGGGTTCGCGATCTATTTCTGGGAGGACACGGGAAGTGAGCCCGGGGTGTACGTGCGTCGCCTGAACGCCGACGGGCGCATCGCTGGACCGGCCCGGCGAATCTCTCGCGTTCAGAAGCACGAGTTCAACCCATCGCTAGTCCCAGCCGGCGACCTTGGATTCTGGGCACTGTGGGAAGAAGCCATCGAAGGCGACGGCAGCGATGTCGTCGGCGTTCGATTGGGCCAGGATCTGGTCCCGGTCGCCGAACCGGTCCGCCTGACGGCTCTGGGACACAAGAAGGGAACGCGTGTAGGCAAACCGGACGGTGCCGTCATCGCCGGCAGTCTCATCGCCGTATTCACGGTGCGGGATCCCGACGGCTCACGGATCCTGCTGCTCGACGCGAGCCTGTCCGATCCGCTCCTGGCAGCCGGGCTGCCTCGAAAGACCCCGCGCCGCTCGGGGGCGCCACGTCATGTAGGCAACCTGTTCACGGTCAGCGCCCCCACGGGCAAGAACGACGAGGCCCGAATCGCGTGCTCGGGCGAGCTCTGCTACGTGGTGTGGGACGACCAGCGGGGTGGTGCGTCGCTGGGCCTGTTCGACACCAAGAAGGGTCAGCCCGTTTGGCGCCTGCAGTTTGCCCCGGACGGTTCGCGCCCAACGGCGGCTTCGTCGCCCTGGGGCGCCGCGGTCGCGTGGTACGAGAAATCGCGCGTCAAGCTCGCCCACTTGACGCGTGATGGCCTCGAGAAGCCAACCGTACTAGGTAAGGTGAGTGGGTACCAACCCTACCCTTCCCTCTCTCCGGGCACGCAGCCCGGCGAGTGGTACACCTCCTGGCGAGACTATGAGGCAGGGCACCTCGAGACCTTCGTTGCCCGCGCAAGGTGCGATCATGAGAGCGGAGGATCGTAATCAGGGGAGCCGCGCGCGCGCTGGGATGTCACCCCCGCAGCTGCTGCGCATACCGTCGCGCACGGTGCTGCGGCATAGCCCTCTTCGCACACCGCGGCTGATCATGCCGCCCGTCGAGGCTGACGACGGTCCGGATCTGTGGGAAGCCATAGACAGCTGTCGGCACTATCTGGAGCCGTGGCTCCCGTGGGTGCCCTTCAACGATTCTCCGGAAGCGAGCCAGCGCTACGCGGAAGCGTGCGTGGCGGACTGGGATTCGGGGCGTGCCGTGCGCTTCGCTATACGCGATCCCGCAACGTGGACGCTGATCGGGGTCGTGGGTCTCGATTCGTGCGTCCACTTGCATCGCTCCTGCGAGCTCGGCTATTGGATGAGGCAAAGCGCCTCGGGTCGTGGCCTCATGACCGAAGCGGCCCGGGGCTGCGTCGAGTTCGCGTTCCGGAGAATGGGCGTTCATCGTGTTCGATGCGCCGCCGCAACGGACAACCACCCGAGCCTGCGCGTCATCGCTCGCCTGGGCTTTCGCTTCGAAGGTATCGCGCGTCAAGCCGAGTTCGTCGCCAATCGCTGGCTGGACCACGCGGTCTTCGGTCGGCTGGCCACGGACGATTAGGCCGGATCTCGCGAACGAATGGCCCGCAGGCAGCTGCCATTCCTGGTCTTCGCACCGGGCTTCGTAGTCGTTCTGGGAGTGCTCACGGCCGTGGCCGTAGGCGCCATCGGAATGCGCGACCTGCGGACTCAGAGCGACGGGGCCGCGTCGCTCCGCGCGCGCGTCCTGAGCCGCGCCCTGGGAGCCCGTCTTCAGGCGACGCCGAACTACGAGCGCGCCGGTGTCATCGAGCGCGCTGCGCGCCGGTCGGGCGCCGAATTGCTGCTGGTCAAGGCCGACGGACGCATCATCGTGGACGGCAGCCTCGGCGCTCCATCGCGGGATCACATCGTGGATCTCTTGGTCGAGGGCGAAGGCGAAACCGTGACGCAGCTCGGACGGACTCGCTATGCCGTGACCCCCATGGGTCGCCCGGTCGGGGCCCAGTCGTTGATCAGCTTCGTCAATGCCCCGGAGACGCCGTTCGCCACGGCTTCGCTCATCAGTTCGCTCGCGATACTGACCACCATTCTGATCGGAGCGGCGGCCCTGGTCGCATTCGCCTTTGCGCGCGACGTCCACATGGACGTGACCTACGTGCGCCATCGCATCGAGGAAATGGCCGCGACCGACGGCGAGCCGGTGGTTCGGCAGATCCCGGTCCGCTCTGCGGACCAGGTGGGCGTCCTCACCAGTGCCTTCAACGAGCTCGCCGCCCGCTTTTCCGCGGCCGAGCAGGCCTACCGCCGAGACTTGGCGGGTGCACTCGCCTACGATCGCGAGCGCAGCGCCTTTCTCGCGGCGCTCAGCCACGAGCTTCGCACACCTCTGAACGCCATTCTGGGCTTCACGGAAGTGCTGCTCAGTGAGGTCGACGGTC
>JAFGIS010000253.1 GCA_016929495.1 Polyangiaceae bacterium
AGAGGATGGCCGAGTAGGGCTGGGCCTGGGTCGAGTCGACGATGAGCGACACGATGCAGCGCACCGCGCCGGCGAAGTCGTCTTGATTCAGCCCATCGAACATGACCTCGAGGCGCCGACTGAAAGGCACAAGAATCCGTTCCAACACTCGGAGGTAGAGCCGCTCCTTGGAGCGGAAGTAGTAGTGAAGCAGTGCCTTGTTGACGTCGGCGCGGTCCGCGATTGCCTGCATGCGCGCGCCGTATACGCCTTTGCGATTGAACTCCTCCATGGCCGCGAGGAGGATCTTTTCTTCGCTATCCTCGCTGTGCATACCGACTCCCATTATTAACCGCATGGTCTAACCAAATGGTTTAACCACATGGTTAAATATGTCTCAACTGATAGCTTTGCGCAAGGGCAAAAATGCAGGGGGCGCTTTTCGCTACAGGGAACTTCTCCTGTCCCACTTCCCCCCCTCACCACCGCGTTTTCCAGGTGTGGACGCAATGACCAACCTGGAGGTGAAGAATGGAGAAGTGCAAATCGAAGGAAAGACGGAGTACCGATAAACCGCAGCTGAACGTAACCGGCCAGCTGGCTATGCCGAAAGAGATCTTGCCCTGGGAGCGCGATCTGCTCGCTGTCTTGCTCGAGGCCGTCGACGGCTGGTTTGAGCAGAATAAGACCGACATCGAGGTGCCATCATGAGCGCGCGGGCAAGAGATGTCTGGGTGAGCTACCTGCGCGTGAGCACGCCGGAGCAGGCGGCCAAGGATCTGTCGCTCCCGGCCCAGCGCGAAGCCGTCGAGGAGTACGCCCGCCGCAACGGCCAGGTGATCGCGCGGGAGTACCTCGAATCGGGCTGCTCGGGCACGGACATCAATCGCAAGGCGTTCCGGCAGATGCTCGAAGACGTGCTCAAGCCCGGCAGCGACATCGGTACCATCGTGGTCCACCACACGTCGCGGTTCACGCGCAACGCCACCCAGGCCCGGGTGGTCAAGGAGCAGCTGCGCAAGCAGGGCGTCAAGGTGGTGTCCGTCTGCCAGGAGCTGAACGACGACCCGATCGGCCAGCTCATCGAGGGCATCTTCGAGTGCATCGACCAGTACGAGTCCGAGGTCAACGGGATGAGAACCATCGCCGCCATGCGAGAGGCCGTGCGCCAGGGTTTCTTCCCGGGCTCGACGCCGCCCTATGGGTTCAAGGCGAACAAGATTGAGGTTCGAGCAGGGTTGATGCGGTCGGTGCTGGCCGTGGACGAGCACGAGGCGGCTGTTGTCCGAGAGCTGTTCCAGCTCTACGTCAGTAACAACGGGGCCAAGAGCGTCGCCCGCGAGCTCAACCGAAGAGAGCGCTGGTATCGAAAGGGCAAGCCGTGGAGCAAGGACCTGGTTCTCAAGGTGTTGGAGGAATCCGCGGTCGCGGGCACCTACTGGTGGGGCAAGCACGACGCCAAGACGCGGCGAAAGAAAGACCGGTCCGAGTGGTTGCCGCTGAAGGTGGAGCCCATCGTGGAGCCTGCGCTCTTCGACCTTGCACGACGGCTGCGCAGCCAACGGGAGCCGACAAGGAATCCCGGCCGAGCGCCGTCACCGGCGATGCTGCTGCGTGGTCTCGTCCGCTGCGGCAAGTGCGGGTCGAGCTACACGCTGGAGTCATCGGGCAAGAAGGTCAACGGCGAGGTCTACCAATATCGTTACTACAACTGCCGGATCGCCTGCCGGGTGGGCAAGGAGGCGTGCCCTGGCTGGCGGGTTCCTGCCACGAAGCTCGACAACGCGGTTCTGGAGTTCATCGTCGGCGTCGTCTGTACCGGAGACCGGTGCTCCGCGTTGCTCGGGCTGCAGCAGAATGGGACGTACAGGGCGATCACAGACGAGGCGTACGCCAGCGTGCAAGGAGCTTGGTCAACGATGATCCGCAGCGATCCCACCGTGGCCCGCAACTACCTGCACCACCTCGTCGAGCAGATCGAGGTCGACGAGAATCGGATCACCGTGGTTCCGAAGGAGGCGTACCGAGTGATGGCGTGAATCCAAAAAGAAAACGCGGCGTTGAACGCGCCGCGTTTTTCTCCCACTTACGTGGTGTGTTGGCTCCCCAATAAACCCCGAAGGCTAACCTGCTCGCACTTCGAGAGGTCGAATCCTCAACGTGATCGCAACTCGGAATGCTGAACGACGACGGCGTGTTGGCCGGGTTGCGAGAAGTGCTGCACAGGAAAGGACGGCCACGTTCAGGGCAGCGCGGTCGCCTGGTTCACAGCGCTGGGGGGCCGTGCCGGAACGCGCTCTGTCGGGCCACGGGGTGGCCTTTCCCGCTGGTCCCAAGAAACCCTCGCGGCTCCCCGACAGGCCGCGACGTGGGTGCCCGTGGGCACCCAGGGTGGCGGCTCGGGCGACCAGATCGGAGTGCGCAATCGGCGGCGACGACGGCCAAGAGCCTCGGCGAGGTCGGCTGGATCGAGCCCAAGGTACACCACCCCACCGACGTCCGAGGACGCCTCTTCGCAGCCCACTGTTCATGGCCGTGCCTGCTCAGGCGGCGGCCCTTTCGTCTTTGACCAGCTCATAGGCATTCAGCAGCCCGTGAGCGAAGCGCCTGCGAACCAGCCGGCGCTGCCGTACCTCGTCGAGGCTGATCACCTCCGCGCCGGGCGAGCCCCGGCTGTACGCCGCCGGCGTCTGCCCGTCGGTGGCCTGGTTAGCCCGGTGCTCGTTGTAGTAGGCGCGGTACTCGTCGAGGTACCACTGCAGCTCCTCAACGTCTCGGACACGGACGTGGTTCAGCATCTCCAAGCGTACTGATTTTATGGCCCTTTCGGCCGTTCCGTTCACGAAGGGCAGTGCCACCGGAGTGCGTCGTCTCTCGATCTCCAGGACGCGGAGCTGCCTCTCGAATTGCCCGAGGAAGTTGGTACCGTGGTCGTGGACGACTGCGGCGGGCTGG